>NZ_JBFAJR010000009.1:0-224699 GCF_040655295.1 Streptomyces sp. NPDC050448
GCCTCGGCCTTCAACCAGGGGCCCACCGTGTTGACGAGGAAGGCCGCGGCCATCGGGCGGGCGTGGCCCGCGCCGAGTTCGTCGAGGATGTCCGCAAAATCTCCAGCGACAGCGGGAACTGCGGGTGCTGGGCGTACGCCGAGTTCACGCACGGCATCGTGGTCAGTGGGATGCCCTTGCCGATCGCCTCGGCGACGAACCCGACGAGCCACGCGCCGGTGATCCCGAGCGCCCACGAGTTGATCGTGTTCATCGTCGCCGGAGCCACGAGGACGGCGTCCGCTGGCGGCCACACGTCCGGGTGGCTGGGCCGCTTATAGCGCGAGCGCACCGGGTGCCCAGTCAGGGCGGCCGGCCCGGGCAGGGAATCCTCCAGCCAGTCGGCGGCCGTCGGCGTCAACCCCAGACAGACATCCCAGCCGCGGCGCTGCGCCTCCTCCACCACCCCGGCAATCTCGAAGATGGGCGGTGCAGCCGAGCAGAGATACGACCTCGGGCCGAAACCAGACCTCGCAAAGGTCCGGCCGGAGCCGGTCCTCGTCACCGAGGCCGACACCCTGTGCCAGCAGGTACGGGCCACCCACCTACGCGAGAGCGCTGACCACGGCCCCCCAGCCGTAGAGGCGGTCGTCGAGGTCGCGGACGTACTGCTCGTGCTCCCACGGGCCGAGTGCGCGCCGCACCTCACGGACCCGCTCCAGCAACGGGCCCGGGCAACGGGCATGGGGCAAGGGCCGATCGGGAGAAGTGGATCACGACAGGCCGTAGCCTGCCGTGACCTCTCCCCGGCCCGTCCGGCAGGATGCGGGCACGCCCGCACCGCTTGGCCGCAGCCGAGTACCTGCACGTGATGCCTGTATGCCGCGAGGGCCCACAGGTTGCGTCCGCCTGGGGTACCGATTGCCCTCTGGCAGGTGATCATGACCGTTTGACAGACGACTTTGACCGCCCGGTTCGGGCCGCAGGTCGTCGGCGGACGCCGCGGCCCGTCCGTCGGACTCACATGGTCAGCGGCCGCCAGGGCGACCGAGGGCATCGCGGAGGAACTCGGCGATCTCCGCCCGTGCCGCCTCGGCCTGCGGCACTACGGCCGGCATGCTGAGGAAGGCGTGCGTGGTCTCGGGGAACTCGGTCAGCCGCGCGGGTGTCCCGGCCGCGCGCAGGCGCTCGGCGTAGCGGCGGCCGTGGTCGGCCAACGGGTCATGGGTCGGCACCACCACCAGCGCCGGGGCGATCCCGGTGAGATTGCCGGCGTGCAGCGGAGACAGTGCACGGGGATCGGTTCCCGAGGGGACGGCGAGCCGGTGCAACAGCCGCAGTTGGGGAACGGTCAGGGTCGGGCTGTGGGCGTGCTCGGCGACCGAGGGGTGGTCGAACATGGTTTCGGTCAGGTCCGCAACGGGATTGACCAGCACCTGCGCCCGCAGTTGCAGGTCGGCCCGCCTGGCGCGGATGGCGGCCAGGGCGGTGATCAGTGCGCCGCAGCTCTCGCCGAACACAGCGATGCGCGCCGGGTCGATGCCCCAGTCGGCGGCGTGCCGCACCAGGTGGTCGAGCGCGTCCCAGCCGTCGTCGGCGGCGGCCGACAGCGCAGTGTCCGGGGCGAGGAGGCGGTGCTCGACCGAGACGACAAGGGCCGGCAACTGGGCGGCGAGATGACTGTTGATCCAGTCGCTCTGCACCGCCGTGCCCACGAACCCGCCGCCGTGGACGTGGAGTACGAGGGGCAGGGCCGCCGCCTGGTCGGCGGAGCCGGCGCCGCGTTCGCGCACCGGCCGGTGGACCCGGACCGGCAGGCGGCGGCCGGGCAGCGCCAGCGACTGCCAGTCGATCGCGGCACCGGGGTCCGGCATCCCGGTGATCGCCCGCATCGCAGGCGACGCCCGCCTGCGGTTCTCCGCCTCGCGGTAGGCGGCCAGTTCCTCGACAGTCATCGCCGCCCAGTCCGGCTCGCCCCCCAATGCCTGCTGCCGCAACCCGCTGCTGCTCGCCGACGGCTGCCGCGCACCACTGTCCCCGCTCATGCCTTCTCCTCCCCCAATGGTTCCGCTACCTTAGGTATCGATACCTAAGGTAGCGGAACTAGCTATGGTGAGGGAATGACTCGAATGCCTCCTCCCGCCCGACCGCCCGGACGCCCGCGCACCGGCATCGACGCCGAGGTCTTCACCGCCACCCTGAGCGCGGTCCACGAAATCGGCTACGCGCGCGCCACGGTCGAGCGCATCGCCGCCGCGGCCGGCATCGCGAAGACGACGATCTACCGCCGCTGGCCGTCGAAGGGCGCGCTGATCGTGGACTGCCTCCTCGACGCGTTCGGCCCGGTGCCGCTGAAAGAGGGCGCCGACCGGGCCGAGCTCATGTCCTCGACCATCCGCTGGATCGCGGCGAAGATCGGCGAGCCCGGGGTGGGCGACGCGTTCGCGGGCGTGTTCAGCGACGCCGTCAGCGACCCGGCCCTGCGCGAGGTCCTCTCCGCACGGTTGCAGGACCCCTACCGCCTCGCCCTCCAGGACGCGCTCGACGAGCCGGAGAACAGGGTCCTGTTCTTCATCGATGCCGTCGTCGGCACCCTGCTCCACCGGATGGGCATGACCGGCGAACCCATGGTCGATGCCGATGTCGACGCCCTGGTCGCGATGGTGCTGCCGCACTTCGCCCGCGGCGTCGATCCGACCTGACGGTGGATCGCCGACCCGGCAGCGCAGACCGATGCTACGGCCGGCACAGACGGCGTCAGGGCTCGCAGGTCACACGAGGACGAGACGGACATCGGCGCACGTACCCCCGCCCCCCGCTGATCACTGACATTGACGATTCACGAGAACAGGAGGCGCCGTGTCGCGCTCCGAACCACTGCCCCGCACCGTCCGCCTGCTGTTACTCGCCCGGGTCGTCAACCGACTCGGGGCTTTCTCACTGCCCTTTCTCACCGCGCTGATCAGCACCGACCACGGCGCGAGCCTGACCGCCGCCGGGCTGGTCAGCGCCGCCTTCGGGCTCGCGACGATCCCCTCGCGGCTGGCCGGAGGACACCTGGCCGACCGGATCGGCCGGCGCACGACCATCGTGCTCGGCCTTGGCGGATGCGCCGCCGCACAGCTGGCGATCGCGGTCTGCACATCGCTCACCTGGGCGGTCGTCGGGGCGGTGCTGCTCGGGCTGGCCTTCGAGCTCTATGAGCCCCCGAGCCAGGCGATCATCGGCGAGTCCGTGCCAGAGGAGCAACGGGTGCGCGCGTTCAGCCTGTTCAGCGCCGCGCTCGCGGCGGGCGGGATGGGCGCCGGGCTGCTCGCCGCCCTCCTCGGCCGCTGGGACCTGCGCTGGCTCTTCGTCACCGACGCCGCCACCTGCCTGGCCTGCGCACTGCTGATCCGGCTGGCCCTGCCTCGCGACCGCCCGGCACCGCCTGGAGCGGACCAGGACGGCACCGCCGTACGACCGCTGCGCGACCGAGCCCTGCTGAGCGTCCTGGCCACCGGAACCGCCTACGCCCTGATCAACCAACAGGCCGTGATCACCCTGCCGCTCGCACTCGCGCGGCAGGGCCTGCCCGCCGCCGACGCCGGGCTGTTGTTCACCGCCGCCGCGGCCACCACCGTGCTCGCCCAACCACTGATCCGCCTCCCCTGCGCGACCAGGCTCACCACGCCCGTCGCACTCGCCCTCGCCCACCTCCTCCTGGCCGCGGGGCTGACCGGCTACGCCCTCACCCGCACCCTGCCGGCGCTGCTCGCCTCAGCCGCTGTGAAGAGCCTCGGCGACCTGCTGGTCATGGGCCGCGTCTACGCGCTCGTCACCGACCTCGCGCCACCCGGCGGAACCGGACGCTACCTGGCCGTCTTCGGCACCAGCTGGGGCGTCGCCGCGACGCTCGCACCCGTCCTCGGTACCCAACTGCTCGCCCACGCGGGGACGACCGCACTGTGGTCGGCCATGGCCGCGTTCTGCCTACTGCTCGCCGCACTGCATCTTCGTGTGACGCCGGAGTCGGCCCCGTCGCTGCAACGTCTCGCATCAAGGGAGCGCAGGTCGACCAAGACAGTGGCTGAACCCAGCCCGCGACGCTGACCAACAGCAGAAGGGACCGCCACCCGCAACCGCGGCGGCTGCGCGGTTGCGGGTGCGCCACGCATCGAGCCGTAGCCGCCACAAGCCCTGAAGGCCGGCGCGGGCCCGCTCGCCGCCTGGCCCACCGGCAGCCGACGACGCTCACCGACCTCGACGAAGTCCAGCTCGAACATCGACAACGTCGCATCGCCGTACGCCGGCGCGGCAACAGACGCCATCTCACGACCGTGGTCGCGGACCACCCGGCCCTGCGGGCGCGGCTGCGGGCGCGGCTGCGGGCGCGGCTGCGGGCGCGGCTGCGGGCCTGACAGGGCGCCCCGACGGAGAGCACCGTACCGCCGCCGGTGACCCGCACGGCGCCCGGGCTCGCTGGGGCTGATCGTGAACAGCACGACCACCGGCCCCCTCGCGGCCTGCGGGCCGGGGGACGCTTTCGTGCGTCCAGGCCCGCGTACGCTGACGCCATGACGATTCGCGCTGTGGTGTTCGATGTCGGTGAGTGCCTGATCGACGAGACCCGCGAGTACGGAACGTGGGCCGACTGGCTCGGCGTACCGCGCCACACCTTCGCTGCCATGTTCGGCGCGGTCATCGCCCAGGGCCGCGACTACCGCGAAGTCTTCCAGCCGTTCAAGCCGGGGTTCGACCTCACGGCCGAGCGAGAGGCCCGCGCGGCCGCCGGTAAGCCAGAGTGGTTCGGCGAGGACGACCTGTACCCGGACGTCCGGCCCGCCCTCGCGCAGCTCCGCGCCGACGGGCTGTGGCTCGGAATCGCCGGCAACCAGACCGTACGAGCAGGCGGCCTGCTCCGCGAACTGTTCACGAAGGACGTGGACCTCATCGGCACATCGGACGACTGGGGGGCGAGCAAGCCCGACCCCGAGTTCTTCGAGCGGGTCGCCGCCGTCGTTCCGGCGGCTCCATCGGAAATCTTGTACGTGGGCGACCGCGTCGACAACGACCTCCGCCCCGGCGCCGCCGCGGGCATGCACACCGCGCTCGTCCGCCGGGGCCCGTGGGCAACGATCGAGTGGGACACCACCGAGGCCCGTGAGCTGCCGACGTTCCGCATCGACAGCCTCGCCGAGTTGTCCCCCCTGATCGCCGAGTTCAACACGCGAGAGCGCTGACCACGGCCCCCCAGCCGTAGAGCCGGTCGTCGAGGTCGCGGACGTACTGCTCGTACTCCCACGGGCCGAGTGCGCGCCGCACCTCACGGACCCGCTCCAGCCCGGTCGCGTACCAGTGGACCTCCAGCAGTTCCAGCGCGCGGAGCGCGTACTCGGCGGCGGCCTCCGGCTGGCCGGCCGCGGCTTCGACGGCGCCGAGGTCGCCGAGGATGACGGTGCGCTGCTTGTCGTCGTCCCCGGTCAGTCCGTCCAGCACGCCCAGCAGCGTCTCGCGAGCCTGTGGCAGGGGCTCCGGGCGCGGCTGCGGGCCTGACAGGGCGCCCCGACGGGGAGCACCGTGCCGCCGGACCGAAACCGCGGAACTGACGTCTAGTCATATTGGTTACTGCATAGGCATTTTCCAGCCGTCTCGCTAACGCCATTCGAAGCAGGGGCCGGCGGCACGCCGCTATGATCAGATAATGGGACCCCTGAAACCGAATCTGATTGAGCTCATACTCGGCCTCATCGCCTTCTTCGCAGTCTTCGCCACCCTGACCAAGGTCCTGCTTCCCAGGATCGAGAAGACCCTCGCGGAGCGCGAAGAGGTCACCGCGGGCACGCTTGAGCGGGCCGAGGAATTCCGGCTGGAGGCGCAGCGCATTCACGCGGAGTACCAGGCCGAATTGAGTGCCGCCCGTCACGAAGCCGCACAGATCCGTCAGGCTGCGCACGAGGAAGGCGCAACTCTGCTCGCCGCTGTTCGCGCGGAGGGGCAGCGGGCGCGTGAGGAACTGGTCGCCGCTGCCACCGTGCAGCTCGAAGCTGACCGGGTCATCGCCGAGGCCGAGCTTCGCGAGGACGTTCTCGGACTGGCCACCGAACTGGCAGGGCGCATCATCGGCGAACCGCTTACCGACGTTGACCGTGCCCGCGCCATTGCCGACGAGTTCTTCGCCAATACGGAGGCCAATGCCAAGAGCTGAGCTCAAGGCAGGCTCCTGCACACCAGCGGCCGACCGGCAAAGCGACCCCCTGGAGCCGACAACGCGCAGGCATTTCGAGGCAGGCCCGGATCCACTGGATCCGGGCCTGCCTTCTGCGTGCGCACACCGATGCACCGCCGCGCCCGGGCAGTCGGGGCGCCAGAAGAACACGCTTCGTCCCGTACTGCGGCAGGTTCGCGATGGTTTCGCACTCGGCCCGGATGACCTCGGCCTGTGGTGCGGACCCTCCGACGACGTCGGCAGGTGCCACTGCGCCTGAAGGCCGGAGCAACAGTGGCGGTGCTGACACTGATCGCGACTTCGCCCGGTGCCCCGCCGGGCCCGGCGGGCCCCGGGCCCGGCGGCGGAACCTCAAATGTTGCTCTGAACGTCCCTTTCCGCGGTTGGCCTGACTCCGTCGGGGCCATGACATCGGCACACGACCGATGAGAGGGGGCGAGGGGACATGAAGACCATGGCGCACCTGGGGGTGGGCATCGGATGGCGACCGGAGATCGCTGACGCGGTGGAGCGGCTGCCGGGTCTGGACTGGGTCGAGGTGGTGGCCGAGAACATCTGCCCCGGCCACCTGCCCGCATCGCTGCTGCGGCTGCGCGAACGCGGGGTGCGCGTCGTGCCGCACGGGGTGTCGCTGGGCCTCGGCGGGGCCGACCGGCCCGACGCGGGGAAGCTGGCCGCCCTCGGGGAGCGGGCGGTGGCGCTGGGGGCGCCGATCGTCACCGAGCACATCGCGTTCGTACGGACGGCCTCGCCGGCGCTGGAGGCGGGTCACCTGCTGCCCGTCCAGCGGACGCGGGACGCGCTGGACGTGCTGTGCGAGAACGTCCGGATCGCGCAGGACGCCCTGCCGGTGCCGCTGGCGCTCGAGAACATCGCCGCACTGATCTCGTGGCCCGGGGAGGAGCTGACGGAGGCGCAGTTCCTGACGGAGCTGGTGGAGCGGACGGGGGTCCGGCTGCTGATCGACGTCGCCAACCTGCACACGAACCGGGTGAACCGGGGCGAGGACCCGTTCGCCGTGCTGAACGCGATCCCGCTGGAGGCGCTCGCGTACGTGCACGTCGCCGGGGGCGTGGAGCGGGGCGGGGTGTGGCACGACACGCACGCGCATCCGGTTCCGGCGGTGGTCCTCGACATCCTGGCGGAGCTGCGGAAGCGGGTCGACCCGCCCGGTGTGCTGCTGGAACGGGACGACGACTTCCCGGCGGAGGCCGAACTGGCGGGGGAACTGGCCGCGATCCGGGAGGTGGCCGGCCCTGCGGGGCTGTCCCCCACCCGCCCTTCCTCTCCTCCCCGGGGCTCCGCCGCGGACCCTGCGCCCGGAGCGCGGGCAGGGCAGCTGGAGCGGGCGCGGCTGCGCGTCGGGGTGGAGCAGGCTGCCCTGTTGTCGGCCCTGGTGGCCGGGACACCCGTGCCCGAGGGGTTCGACCGGCAGCGCGTACGGGTGCAGGCGCGGGCCCTGGCCGCCAAGCGGGCCGGGGTCGTCGCGAAGCTCGCGCCCGAGCTGCCCGGGATCCTCGGCGGGGAGGACCCGTACCGCGAGGCCTTCCTCGGGTACGCCCGCAACCGCCCCATGACCGCGGGATACCGGCGGGACGCGCTGGACTTCGCCGAGCACCTGCTGATCCAGGACCTGCCCGCCGACCCCGCCGCCCGGCGGCGGCTCACCTCCTGGTGGCAGGACCGGGTCGGGGCGCGGCCGCCGCGCCGGATCGTGCGCTGGGCCCGGACCCTCGTGGGGCGTGCGGCGTGAACGTGCTCGCCCTCGCGATCTGGATCGCCGTCGTCGTCTCCACCGTCCTGCTCTTCCGCGGCGTACGGCGCTCCCGGCCGCCCGCGGCCGGTCTGGCGCGCCTGCACGACCTGTCCGAGGCCGCGTTCATGGCCGGCGGCCCCGGCGCGGTCGTGGACACCGCGCTCGTCTCGATGCTCGGGGACGGCCGGCTGGTGGTCGGCGGTCCCGGGATCGTCCGGGTACGCCCCGGGGCGCGGGCCGTCGACACCGCCGAACGGGCCGTGCTCGAGGCCCATCGGCAGGCCCCTTCCGGCTGGCTCTACCAGGTGCGGTACGCCGCCATGGTCGCTCCCGCCGTCCAGGAGACCGGCGACGCGCTCGCCGCCCGCGGGCTGATCGCGGCGCCCGGCACCGGGCGGAAGTGGCGGCGCCGGGCGGTGATCCAGGCCGTGGTGTGCGGGGTGTGGGTGGTGTTCTCGCTGCCCCTGACGTTCGTGGCACTGGCGATTGATCCCGGCCCGCAGGTGCCTTTCGCCCTCAAGGTGCTCCCCGCGCTGGCGGGCGGGATCGTGATGGGCTGCGCCCTCGCCGCCCGGGCCAGGCAGCGGCTGACCCCGGCGGGGCGGACGGCGCTGCGCGAGATCCGCACGCGGTACCTGAACGACCAGACCCCGCACGTGCAGACCGCTCTGTACGGGCTGCGCGGCCTGCGGGACCCGTACCTGCGGGAGCAGTTGGTGCCGGCCGCCCGCAGCACCAGGCTGGCGGCCGCCCAGTCGCGCGCTGCACGCCGCGGCTCGTCGTCGGCCCCGTCGGTCCCGTCGGCCCCGTCGTCGGCTTCCCCCGCCGACTCCTGCGGGTCTTCCGCCGCGATCCTGCCCGTCATATGGTGCGCGGGCAGCGACGGCGGGGGAAGCACGGGGTCCGGCTGCGGATCCACGGGATCCGGCTGTGGGTCCTCGGGGTCGAGCTGTTCCCCGGGCTCCGGCTGCGGCTCCTGCGGCGGCAGCAGCTGCGCGAGCAGCAGCTCCAGCTGTTCCAGCAGCTCCAGTTGTTCCAGCGGTTCGAGTTGTTCCAGCAGCTCCAGTTGCAGCAGTTCGTCCGGTTCGAGCTGCGGCAGCAGTTCCTGACCGGGCACTTCTACACCTCGTGGGAATCAGCCATGTTCTGGGTCCTGCTCCTCCTGATGGCCTGGGCAGGGGTGCTGGCGTCGTGCACCCTGCTGCTGAGAGCCGCCGCCGTGGCCGCGGTGCCCGCGCCGGACTGCGGTGCGGGCGCCGGACGCCGCCATGACGAGCTGAACCTGTACGAGGCCGCCTATCTCGCCGGCGGCCCCCGCCGGGTCGCCGAGCTCACGCTGCTGTCCATGCAGCGCCAGCGGCGGCTGCTGCTGGCCCACACCGGGTGGGCGACCGTCGTCGACCCGGTGGGGCAGGATCCGCACGAGCGGTCCGTGCTGGGCGCGTTCGGGCCGGACGGGCAGTCGCCGGTACCCGCCGTACGGAGCGCGGCGGCCCGCGACGAGGCCGTACGGGCCCTCGCGGACCGGCTCCGCGAAGCCGGCCTCGCCCTGCCGGCCGCCGCACGCAGCGGGGTGGCCGGCGGGGTCCGGGCCGTGCGGCGGGCCACCGTGCTGGTGCTCGCGACGGCCGCGGCCGCACTGTGCGTTCCGGCGGACGGGACCGGCGCCACGGTGATCCTGTGCTGGTTCGCGCTCCCGCTGCTGCTCACCGTGGGATGCCTGGCCATCGCCCGGTTCGAGACCTACCCGTACTCCGCATGGGCCTCCCCGGCCGGGCAGCGGCTGCTCGTCGCGCTGGACGGGGAGGCCGGCCACGGGGACTCCCTCACGGCCGTGGCGCTGCGCGGGGTCCGCGCGCTCACGGATCCCGCTCTACGGGCGGCACTGGCCTAGGCAACGGGGGGATTGCGGCCGACACCCCGGCGGTGATCCTGTACAGGGAACCGCCCAGCGCATCTCATCAGCTCACCCGAAGAGATGAAGGCGGCCCATGATGCGGACTCAGCTCGCACGCTGCGGAGTCGCCGCGGCGGTGCTCTGCCTCACCCTGTGCGCCCCGACCCCACCGGCCCACTCGACCGCCCCCGGCCCGGACCCCGCCGGCTCCGCCGCGAAGGCGGCCGCCGAACCCACCACCGGCCGCGCCGGAAAAGGCGCCGGAGGCAGCGGTACCGCAGAGGCACCCACCAACCCCACCGCCGGACGCCCTGGCGCCGCCGGGAGCACCGGAACCACCGGGAGCACCGGGAGCGCCGGAAGCGCCGGCACCACCGGGAGCGCCGGAAGCGTCGGAGGCGTCGGAGGCGTCGGAGGCGCCGGAGGCGCCGCGAGGGCGGCCGCCGCGAACGCCGGAGCCGAAGTCGTCGCCCGCCGCGCGGCCGAGGCCGCCACGGCCCGACGCGCCTCGGCCACCGGCGCAGCCAAGGCCACCGAGGGCCGCGGCCCCGCCGAAGACCGTGACGCGCCCGGCGGCGCAGAAGGCCGCGGCCCCGCCGAGACATCCACCCACCCCGGGTCCGGAGGCCCTGGCCCCGCCAAGGCCGCCAAGGCCGCCAAGGCCGCCGGGACCGTCGGGCTCGATTTCCGGGCCTGTGCCGCCGTCGAGGAGCTGCCCTCCCCCGTGCGCTGCGCGACCCTCCGGGTCCCGCTCGACTACGCCCGGCCCGACGGCCCGCAGATCTCCCTCACCGTCAGCCGGGTCGCCGCCACCGGCCGCGGCGGCGCCGCGCGCCAGGGTGCGCTCGTCTACAACCCCGGCGGTCCCGGCGCCTCCGGCATGTTCTTCCCGCTCGTCGCCGACCTGCCCGAGTGGGAGCGCATCGGCGCCGCCTACGACCTCGTCGGCTACGCCCCGCGCGGAGTCGGCCGCTTCGCCCCGCTGTCCTGCGAGGACCCCGCCGCCCGCGGCCAGGGCCCCACCCAGGTCCCGGCGGAGCCCCCGGCCGCGTACAAGCAGCAGCGCATCGCCGCCGCCCAGGCCTACGCCCGCGGCTGCGCGCAGCGCACCGGCGCGGCCCTGCCGTACTACTCGACCCTCGACAACGTCCGCGACCTGCACGTCCTGCGCGCCGCGCTCGGCGAGGAGAAGCTGACCTTCATGGGCGCCTCGTACGGCACGTACCTGGGGGCCGTCTACGCCACGCTCCACCCCGGCCACGTCCGCCGGATGGTCCTCGACTCCGCGGTCGACCCCGATCCGCGCCGCATCTGGTACCTCGACAACCTCGACCAGGCAACGGGGTTCGAGCGCCGCTGGCACGACTTCCGCGCCTGGGCCGCCCGGCACCACGCCACGTACCGGCTCGGCGCCACCCCGGCGGCCGTACAGGCGAGCTACGAGCGCGTGCGGGACGCGGTGGCGCGCACTCCGGCGGGCGGGGCCGTCGGCACCGGCGAGCTCCAGGCCGCCTTCCTCCAGGCCGCGTACTACGACGACGTCTGGCCGGAGCGGGCGGCCGCGCTCAGCGCCTTCCTGGCCGGCGATCCGGGCCCGCTGGCCGAACAGGCCCGCCCGGACCCGAAGTCGGCGGCCGCGCGCGAGAACGCGCGGGCGGTGTACACGGCGGTGCTCTGCAACGACGCCGCCTGGCCCGCGGACTGGGAGACCTGGGACCGCGACAACACCGAACTGGCGCGCCGGGCGCCCTTCGAAACCTGGGCCAACGCCTTCCTGAACCTGCCGTGCGCGTACTGGCCGGTCAGCGAACGGCAGCAGCCGGTGGCGGTGGGGGCGCAGCCGGCGGTGATCCCGCGCACGCTGATCGTCGCGGCGGAGCGGGACGGGGCGACTCCGTACCCGGGCGCGCTGGAGCTGCAGCGGCGGCTCGGCGGCGGGGCCGCGCTGGTCACGGAGGAGGGGGCCGGCACTCACGGAGTGGTCGGCGGACGCAATGACTGCGTGGACCGTCACGTGGAGCGGTACCTGCTGACGGGTGACACCTCAGGGTGGCGTGTCACGTGTGCGCCGCATCCGGAGCCCGCACCGGTGTCGCTGGACGACCGGGCAGCAAAGACTCCCGGGAAGGTACCCAGGGCTCTGCTGCCGCCAGTCGTCTGAACTTCCGGGCGGGGTCTCCGGCTGCGTCGTTTCGGGGGTTGGGGCCTGTCTTCCGGACCAGGCCGGGTCCGCGGCGCCGGCCTGGTCCGGCCTGATCCGAAAGACAGGCCCAGCCTCCCGATCCACCGGAGGAGGTCAATCCTCCGGTTCCTTCCCCCCAGGGGAGGTATCAGGCGAGCCCGGCCACCAGATCGGCGACGGACTTGCGGCGTCCGGTGTAGAAAGGCACCTCTTCACGGACGTGCATACGGGCCTCGGAGGCACGCAGGTGACGCATGAGGTCGACGATGCGGTACAGCTCGTCGGCCTCGAAGGCCAGCATCCACTCGTAGTCGCCCAGCGAGAAGGACGCGACGGTGTTGGCGCGGACGTCGGGGTAGCCGCGGGCCATCTTGCCGTGGTCCGCGAGCATGCGGCGGCGGTCCTCGTCGGGCAGCAGGTACCAGTCGTACGAGCGTACGAAGGGGTAGACGCTGACGTAGTCGCGCGCGACCTCGTCGGCCAGGAAGGCCGGGATGTGCGACTTGTTGAACTCGGCCGGGCGGTGCAGGGCCATGTTCGACCACACCGGCTCCAGCGCGCGGCCCAGCCTGGTCCGGCGGAACAGGTTGTACGCGGTCTGCAGCTCGTCCGAGGTCTCGGCGTGCCACCAGATCATGATGTCCGCGTCGGCGCGCAGGCCGGAGACGTCATAGGTGCCGCGGACGGTGATGTCCTTGGCGGCCAGCTGGTCGAACAGCTCCTGGACCTCGTCGGCGTAGCCGGTGCGGTCCTCGGGCAGGACGTCCTTCAGCTTGAAGACGGACCACAGGGTGTAGCGGATGACCTCGTTGAGGTCCTTCGCCTTCTTCCCCGCGTTGGGAATCTTCTCTGGTGCAGTCATGTGTCCATTGTCCCGTGTGCTGATCAGTGGTCGGTGCCAGGGGTGCCCAACGTGGCCATCACCACGTCGGCTGCCTTGCCGGCACTCGCGATGCACGCCGGGATGCCCACGCCGTCGTACAGCGCGCCGCACAGGGCGAGGCCGGGCAGGGCCTCGACGGCGCCGCGGATCCGGGCCACGCGGGCGAGGTGGCCGACCGGGTACTGGGGCAGACCGCCGTCCCAGCGGGTGACGGTGGAGGCGACCGGCCGGGCCGCGAGGCCCACGGCCTCACCGAGGTCGAGCAGCGAGACGTCGACCAGCTCGGAGTCCTCGCGCCCCAGGTCGCCCTCGTCGCCGTACCGGCCGACCGAGGTGCGCAGCAGGAAGAGCCCGGGGTCGGCGCCGGCCCAGGCCCACTTGTTGCTGGAGAAGGTGGAGGCCTTGATGGTCCGGCCGTCGACGGGCGGTACGAGGAATCCGCTGGCGCCGCCCTCGGTGATCGCGGCGGGCAGCTCGGAGCGCCGGAAGGCCATCGTCACCAGGGCCATCGAGGCGTACTCGACGGCCCGCAGCTCGGCGGCCGCGGCCGGCGCGAGCCCGTCCAGAAGCCGGGCGGCGGGCCCGGCCGGGACGGCCAGGACCACGGCGTCGGCGTCGATCACCTCCGCGTCGGTGACGACCTTCCAGCCTCCGGCGCCGCGCTGGACCTCGCGCACGGCGGTGCCGGTGCTGATCCGCGCCCCGGCCGCCCGGCAGGCCTCGGCCACGGCCTGCGGGAGCCGTCCGATGCCGCCGTCGATGCCGGAGAAGACGGGACCGGCCTGCTGGGGCTGCTGCGCGGCCCGGTGCTGGATTTCGCGTACGCCGTCGCCCAGCGAGCGGTGCGTACGGGCGGCCTCGAAGAGCTGCGGAACGGCGGCGCGCATGGAGATGCGGTAGGCGTTGCCGGCGTAGACCCCGCCGAGGAGGGGTTCCACCAGGCGGTCGACGACCTCGCGGCCGAGGCGGGCGGCGACGTACTCGCCGACGGCGACGTCCTCGCCGATCTCGGCGGGCGGCAGCTCGCGTTCGGCCTCGATCCGGGCCAGACCCTCGGCGGAGAGCACCCCGGACGCGGCGAGCGGGGCCAGGTCGCCGGGGACGCCCATCACGTGGCCGCGCGGCATGGGCCGCAGCGCGCCGCGGGTCCACAGGTGGGCGGTGGCGGTGGCGGGCGGCTGGAGGGCCTCGGCGAGGCCCACGGCCCGGGCCAGCTCCAGGGCTTCGGGGCGGCGGGCGAGCACGGATTCGGCGCCGAGGTCGACGGGGGCGCCGGCGAGCTCGCCGGCGAGCAGCTTGCCGCCGAGGCGCGGCCCGGCTTCCAGGAGGGTGACCCGCAGGCCGTCGGCGAGCAGCCGGTGGGCCGCGGCGAGGCCCGCGATGCCGCCGCCGATGACGACGGCGTGGCCGGCCGGGGCCGGCCGGCCGTTCCCGGCGCCGTCCGCGACCGCCGCGCCTGCCGCACCGTCCGTACGCATGTCCGCTTCGTGCATGGACACATCGTCTCAGACCGTTCACCGGACGATCACCGAGGCCGGACCGTGACCGCATCGGGACCGCCGGAGCGAAACCCGCGGCGGAACCCGCTACGTCACACCGGCGACATCGGCCGATCCTCGGGGGGGGGGACCGCTGCTGCCGTTCGCGGTGACGGCCGCGCGGGTGCTGCTGTGCTCGCGCGTGTACCGGCGGCTGCGCCCGGCGAAGCCGAAGGCGGGGCCGAAGGCGGGGCTGAAGGCGGGGCTGACGCCGACGCGGGTCCCGGCCGTCCCGACGGCGAGGCCCGCGGACCCGACGGAATCGGCGCACGTTCCGGACTGAACACGCATTCGGCCGTAGCGTGTTCCCCACGAGACGGCGGTGCGGAGGACGGGGCGGACGATGGCGACGGAACGACTGGTGGTGATCGGCGGTGACGCGGCGGGGATGTCCGCCGCGTCACAGGCCCGGCGGCTCAAGGGCCCGGCGGAGCTGGAGATCGTGGCCTTCGAGCGCGGGCACTTCACCTCGTACTCGGCGTGCGGGATCCCGTACTGGATCGGCGGCCAGGTCGCCGGGCGGGACGAGCTGATCGCCCGCACGCCCGAGGAGCACCGTGCCCGGGACATCGACCTGCGCATGCGCACGGAGGCGGTGGAGCTCGACCTCGCCGGGGGGCGGGTCCGTACCCGCGATGTGGAATCCGGATCCGAATCCTGGACGGGCTACGACAAGCTCGTGCTGGCCACGGGGGCCCGGCCCGTCCGGCCCCGGCTCCCCGGGATCGGCGCGCACGGGGTGCACGGCGTCCAGACCCTGGACGACGGCCAGCGCCTGATGGCCTCTCTGGAATTCACCGAGGGGCTGGAGCGTACGGAGGGCCGCAAGGCGGTCGTCGTCGGCGCGGGCTACATCGGCGTGGAGATGGCGGAGGCGCTGGTCGCGCGGGGGTACGAGGTCACGGTCCTGCACCGCGGGCAGCAGCCGATGGCGACCCTGGACCCGGACATGGGCGCCCTGGTGCACGGCGCGATGAACCGGATGGGGATCCGTACGGTGTCCGGGGCGGAGGTCACGAAGATCCGCACGGACGAGGCGGGCCGGGCCTGCGCGGTGGCCACGGCCGCGGGGGACGAATACCCGGCGGACGTGGTCGTCCTCGGCATCGGCGTGGAGCCCCGCACCGCGCTGGCCCGCGCGGCGGGGCTGCCGCTCGGCGAGTCCGGCGGCGTCCTCACGGACCTCTCCCTGCGGGTCCGGGGCCACGAGAACATCTGGTCGGGCGGCGACTGCGTGGAGGTCCTGGACCTGGTGGCGGGCCGCATGCGGCACATCCCGCTGGGCACGCACGCCAACAAGCACGGCCAGGTGATCGGTTCGGGCGTGGGTGGCGGCTACGCCACGTTCCCGGGGGTGGTGGGCACGGCGGTGAGCAAGGTCTGCGACCTGGAGATCGCCCGTACGGGCCTGCGCGAGAAGGACGCGCTGGCCGCGGGCCTGCGCTTCGTCACGGCGACGATCAGCTCCACGACGACGGCGGGCTACTACCCGACGGCCGCGGACATGACGGTCAAGATGCTCGCGGAACGCCGCACGGGCCGCCTGCTCGGCGTCCAGATCGTCGGCGGCGCGGGTTCCGCGAAGCGGGTGGACATCGCGGCGGTCGCCCTGACGGCGGGTATGACGGTGGACCAGGTCGTCTCCCTGGACCTGGGCTACGCCCCGCCGTTCTCCCCGGTCTGGGACCCGATCCTGGTGGCGGCCCGCAAGGCCGTCTCGGCGGTCCGCGCAACGTCCTCCTGAGGCCCGCCCCCCGCGGCGCACGGCTCGGGGCCGGACCAGCTCCGGCCCCGTCGGCGTCCCGCAGGGCCGGGCCGTCCCTTTCGGATCTTGCTCCTGCAAGATCCGAAAGGGGAGGGTTAGCGCTGGGTCCGGGTGTGGACGTAGTCCACCAGGCGGGTCAGGGCGTCCGGGGGGGTCGTCGGGAGGACGCCGTGGCCCAGGTTGAAGACGTGGCCCTCCAGGCCGGACGCCGCCGCGAGGACCTCGTCCGTCTTCGCCCGTACGGCCTCCTCGGTGGAGAAGAGCACCGCCGGGTCCAGGTTCCCCTGGAGCGCCTTGCCCGGTCCGACCCGCTTGACGGCTTCGTCCAGCGAGACCCGGTAGTCGACGCCCATGACGTCCGCGCCGGCCTCGCCCATCAGGCCGAGCAGTTCGCCCGTGCCCACGCCGAAGTGGATCCGGGGGACGCCGTAGTGCTCGACGGCGGAGAAGACCTTCGCCGACGCCGGCATCACCGAGCGGCGGTAGTCCGCCGGGGCGAGCGCACCGACCCAGGAGTCGAAGAGCTGGACGGCGGAGACGCCTGCCTCGATCTGGACCTTCAGGAAGGCGGAGGTGATCTCGGCGAGGCGGTCCAGCAGGTCGGCCCAGAGCTCCGGGTCCCCGTACATCAGGGCCTTGGTGTGCTCGTGGTTCTTCGACGGGCCGCCCTCGACCAGGTAGCTCGCGAGAGTGAAAGGCGCACCGGCGAAACCGATCAACGGCGTGGAGCCCAGTTCACCCGTGAGCATGCCGATCGCCTCGGTGACGTACGAGACGTCCTCCGGGGTGAGGTCGCGCAGCTGTGCGAGGTCCTCGCGGCGGCGGATCGGCTGGGCGACGACCGGGCCGACGCCCGGCTTGATGTCCAGGTCGACGCCGATGGCCTTCAGCGGGACCACGATGTCGGAGAAGAAGATCGCCGCGTCCACGTTGTGGCGGCGGACCGGCTGCAGCGTGATCTCCGTGACCAGGTCGGGCCGCATGCACGACTCCAGCATCTGGGTCCCCTCGCGCACCTTGCGGTACTCGGGGAGCGAGCGCCCTGCCTGCCGCATGAACCACACCGGGGTGTGCGGCACCGGCTCTCGCCGGCACGCCTTCAGGAAGGCGGAATCGTACGTCTGACTCGGCTGGCCCGTGAAGGGGGTCTCCCCAGCTCGGGCGGAGCCTCGAGCGAGGGGAAGGTCGTTGGCGCTCACGCCGCAAATCTTCGCACGTATGAAGAAGTGCCCGGCCCGGCACGGGTGTCCCTGCGCCGCGAGGACGCTCGTTCCGCCTAGTCTTCCCCGCATGGCTGCGGCTCAGGGACGATTTTCAGATGGCGCTGACGGTATGGACAGCGCGAAGGAGAGCTCCGTCCCGCTCCCGTTCCGACGCGCGGTCGAAGGCTTGAAGAAGGCTCGCCTGCGTCCGGGGATCGAGATCGACCCCGCGAGACCGCCCCAACGCCTGGCCCCGCACGCCTACGCCCTCGAGGCCGCGGTCGTGGACGGCGAGGACGACCTGGCCGACGGCCGGCTCATCCTGCTCCACGATCCGGCCGGGCACGACGCCTGGCACGGGACCTTCCGGCTGGTGACGCTCGTACGCGCCGAGCTCGAGCCCGAGATGGCCGCGGACCCCCTCCTGCCCGAGGTGTGCTGGTCCTGGCTGACGGGAGCGCTGGAGGTGCGCAGTCTCGCGTACGGGGAGGCGAGCGGGACCGTGACCATGGCGAGCTCGCACTACTTCGGCGGGCTCGCGGAGCGGCGGCCGGCCACGCAGATCGAGATCAGAGCCTCGTGGACGCCGCGCGAGGGCGTGGGAGGGGTGCCGGACACCTCGGCGCACCTGTCGGCGTGGTGCGAGCTGCTGTGCCAGATCGCGGGGCTGCCGCCGGTCGGGCCGACGGACTCGGGGACGGGTGTGGTCTCCCTGCCACAGCGGCGCGGTCCGCACCACCCGTAGCCGTGGCGCCGTACGGCGGCATGCGGGCGGTGCCGGCCCTCCGCACGCTCCGACCTTCCGACCCCCTGCGAAGCCCCGAAACCCTCCGATATGCACCGCGCCCCGTAGAACGGTCGATCGAGCACATGCGGCGGAGTGTCGGAACCGGGCGCCCGTTGTGGGCTTCTGATCACCCGATGATCGATCGTGCGTCCGAATTGCCCGAATTGTTACTCACCAAATCGTGATCATTCCCTAAAGCCGGGCGGGTGACGTGCCGAAGGAGTCAGTGACCATCCGCACGGTTCGCACCGGCTTCCTTCCCCGAGCCGGCCGTCCCGCCACTCCCCCAGGAGGCCTAGGTGTCCGTTCTTCTCGAGCAGCCCGCAAGCCTGGTCGCCTACCGCCCGAACAAGCCGACGGCCATGGTCGTCGTGGCCGACCCGCGCGTCCGCTCCACCGTGACCCGCCATCTGTGGGCCCTCGGAGTCCGTGACGTGATCGAGGCGTCGTCCATCGCGGAGGCCCGCCCCCGCGTCGGCAGCCCGCGCGACATCTGCGTGGCCGACGTACACCTGCCCGACGGTTCCGGTCTCACCCTGCTCTCCGAGACCCGCGCCGCGGGCTGGCCGAACGGCCTGGCCCTGTCCGCCGCCGACGACATCGGCGCCGTACGCAACGCCCTCGCGGGCGGAGTGAAGGGCTACGTCGTCACCGGCACGCGGACCAACATCGGGCTTCCGAGCCGGCCCGGCGCCGCCCCCATCGGTGCCGCCGCCGCCCGTATGCACCGCCGCCCCCCGGGTGCTCCGAGCCACCCGGGCGGCTACCGCGAGCTCTCCGGCCGCGAGGTCGAGGTCCTGCGCCTCGTCGCGGAGGGCCAGTCCAACAAGGCCATCGGCGTCTCGATGGGCCTGTCCGCCCTGACCGTCAAGTCCCACCTCGCCCGGATCGCCCGCAAGCTGGGCACCGGCGACCGGGCCGGGATGGTCGCCGTCGCACTGCGGACCGGGATCATCCACTGACACCCGCCCGGCAGCTCCCGGGGAAACATCCGGGGGAGCCGGGGAAACGCCCGCGCCTCCACCTCGCGCCCGTCGCCGGAACGTTCCGGCGACGGGCGCGCCGTATCCGCGGATACCCTTGAGCGGTGACCGACGCCCAAGAGACCGCAGCAGACCTGCGCACCACCACCGGGGGCGGCCCCCCGGACGACGTCGAAAAGGCGCCGATTCCGTTGCTCGAGCCCCGTGAGGGGATCCCTCCGGTGGTCGCCGACGAGGACGCACTCGCCCGGGTGGTCGCGGCCTTCGCCGCGGGCACCGGGCCCGTGGCCGTCGACGCCGAGCGCGCCTCCGGATACCGCTACGGCCAGCGCGCCTATCTGGTGCAGCTGCGCCGCGAGGGCGCAGGATCCGCGCTGATCGACCCGGTCGGCTGCCCCGACCTGTCCGCACTGGGCGAGGCCCTGTCCTCCGCCGAGTGGATCCTGCACGCCGCCACCCAGGACCTGCCGTGCCTGCGCGAAATAGGCATGGTTCCCACCTCCCTGTTCGACACCGAGCTGGCCGGCCGCCTCGCCGGCTTCCCGCGGGTCGGACTGGGCGCGATGGTCGAGAGCGTGCTCGGCTACGCGCTGGAGAAGGGCCACTCCGCCGTCGACTGGTCCACCCGCCCGCTCCCCGAGCCGTGGCTGCGCTACGCCGCACTCGACGTGGAGCTGCTGGTGGACCTGCGGGACGCGCTGGAGAAGGAACTGGACCGGCAGGGCAAGCTGGAATGGGCCCGGCAGGAGTTCGACGCCATCGCCGCCGCCCCGCCCGCGCCGCCGCGCAAGGATCCGTGGCGCCGTACGTCCGGCATGCACAAGGTGCGCCGGCGCCGGCAGATGGCCGTCGTACGGGAGCTGTGGGAGTCCCGGGACCGGATCGCGCAGCGGCGTGACGTATCGCCCGGCAAGGTGCTGGGGGACGCCGCGATCGTCGAGGCCGCGCTCGCGCTGCCGGCGCACGTGCACGCGCTGTCCGCCCTGCCCGGGTACGGGCAGCGGATGGGCCGGCGCCAGCTGGACCTGTGGATGGCCGCCGTGGACCGTGCGAAGGCCTTGCCGGAGAGCGAGCTTCCGCAGCCGGGGGCGACCCCGGCGGGTCCGCCGCCGCCGCGTTCCTGGGCGGACAAGGACCCGGCGGCCGCGGCGCGGCTGTCGGCGGCACGGACGGCCGTCTCGGCGCTCGCGGAGGGGCTGAACCTGCCCCAGGAGAACCTGATCACCCCCGACACGGTCCGCCGGCTGTGCTGGGAGCCGCCGCAGCGGCTCGAGGCGGACGCGGTGGCGCAGGCCCTCGCGGGCTACGGCGCACGCCCCTGGCAGATCGAACAGGTGACGCCGGCCCTGGTCACGGCCCTGGCCGCGGCCGGCGCCTGACCGGCCGGCCTGCCGCATGCGTGCGCGGGGTCCTCACTCCAAGGGAGTGGGGACCCCGTTCTCGTCCCGGTCGTGGCTTCCGCTGGTCGCACCCTCGGCCTTGCCCTCGGCCGGGCTCACCGCCGCGCGCGCGGCCGGGGCGCACGGCGCGGCGGCGCGGGCCGGAGTGTGACGTTCGCCGCTCCTCGGGGAGGGGGTGTGCACATTGGTTACCCGCAAGTAGCATGGGCCGGGTGAGCGGGCGCTCAGCAACGTATGCCGAGGCGCCCCCGCGCAGCAGCGCCATCCCGTACCTGGAGGAGAGCCAACGTGCCTCGTACCGTCAGGGACGTCGTCTTCGTCGACGGCGTCCGCACCCCGTTCGGCAAGGCGGGCCCGAAGGGCATCTACCACGAGACCCGCGCCGACGACCTCGTCGTGAAGGCGATCCGGGAGCTGCTGCGCCGCAACCCGGACCTGGACCCCAAGAAGATCGACGAGGTCGCCATCGCCGCGACCACGCAGATCGGTGACCAGGGCCTGACGCTGGGCCGCACCGCCGGGATCCTCGCGGGCCTCCCGCAGTCCGTCCCGGGCTACTCCATCGACCGCATGTGCGCCGGCGCGCTGACCGCCGTGACCGCCGTCGCGGGCGGCGTGGCCTTCGGTGCGTACGACGTCGCCCTCGCCGGCGGTGTCGAGCACATGGGCCGCCACCCCATGGGCGAGGGCGTCGACCCGAACCCGCGCTTCGTCTCGGAGAAGCTGGTCGACGAGTCCGCCCTCTTCATGGGCATGACCGCCGAGAACCTGCACGACCGGTACCCGACGATCACCAAGCTCCGCGCCGACGAGTACGCCGTGCGCTCGCAGGAGAAGGCCGCCAAGGCGTACGCCGACGGCAAGATCCAGCAGGACCTGGTCCCGATCTCGGTGCGCAACACCAACGAGGCGGCCGGTGAGACGGGCTGGGGCCTGGTCACCACCGACGAGCCGATGCGCCCGGGCACCACGCTGGAGAACCTGGCCGGCCTGAAGACCCCGTTCCGTACGCACGGCCGGGTCACCGCGGGCAACGCCGCCGGTCTCAACGACGGTGCCACCGCCGCGATCATCGCGTCCGAGGACTTCGCCCGCGAGAACAACCTCCCGGTCAAGATGCGCCTCGTCTCGTACTCCTTCGCGGGTGTCGAGCCGGAGGTCATGGGCTACGGCCCGATCCCGGCCACCGAGAAGGCCCTCGCCCAGGCCGGCCTGTCCATCGAGGACATGGGCCTGTTCGAGATCAACGAGGCCTTCGCGGTCCAGGTCCTCGCCTTCCTGGAGCACTACGGCATCGCCGACGACGACGCCCGCGTGAACCAGTACGGCGGCGCGATCGCGTTCGGCCACCCGCTCGCCTCCTCCGGCGTCCGCCTGATGACGCAGCTGGCCCGCCAGTTCGAAGAGCAGCCGCACGTCCGCTACGGCCTGACCACCATGTGCGTCGGCTTCGGCATGGGCGCGACGGTCATCTGGGAGAACCCGCACTTCAACACCGAGGGAGACTCCAAGTGAGCACCACCACTGAGCTCCTGAAGGGCGCGGCCGAGCTGTTCCCGGACGAGGTCGTCACCGCCGCGCACGTCCGCCACCTGGACCTGCCCTTCGGCGCCGGGCGCTTCGCGCTCATCACGCTGGACAACGGCTTCGACCACACCAAGCCGACCACCTTCGGCCCGCAGTCCCTCGCCAACCTGAACGCGGCGATCGACCAGGTCGAGCAGGAGGCCCTCGCGGGCTCCATCATCGGTGCGGGCATCACCGGCAAGCCGTTCATCTTCGCGGTCGGCGCCGACCTCAAGGGCGTCGAGCTGCTGAAGCAGCACGACGAGGCCCTCGCCATCGGCAAGGGCGGCCACGACGTCTTCAAGCGCCTCTCGGCGCTGGCCGTCCCCACCTTCGCGTACTACAACGGCGCGGCGATGGGCGGCGGCGTCGAGGTCGGCCTGCACTGCACCTACCGCACCGTCTCGAAGGCCATCCCGGCCTTCTCGCTCCCCGAGGTCTTCCTCGGCCTGGTTCCCGGCTGGGGCGGCTGCACCATCCTGCCGAACCTGATCGGCGCGGACCGCGCGGTCTCGGTGATCATCGAGAACTCGCTGAACCAGAACAAGCAGCTGCGCGGCAAGCAGGTCTTCGAGCTCGGCATCGCCGACGCGCTGTTCGAGGGCGCGGACTTCCTGGAGCAGTCGCTGCTCTGGACCGCGAACGTGCTGAACGGCACCACCGAGGTCTCCCGCCCGGAGATCGACCGCGGCGAGGGCTGGGACGCGGCGGTCGCCCGCGGCCGCTTCATCGCGGACTCCAAGGTGCACGGCGCGGCCCCGGCCGCCTACCGCGCCCTGGAGATCATCGAGGCGTCGAAGGACGGCGACCTGCAGAAGGGCTTCGACGCCGAGGACACGGCCCTGGCCGACCTCATCATGGGCGGCGAGCTGCGCTCCGGCATCTACGCCTTCAACCTGGTCCAGAAGCGCGCCAAGCGCCCGGCCGGCGCCCCGGACAAGTCCCTGGCCCGTCCGGTCACCAAGGTCGGCGTCGTCGGCGCGGGCCTGATGGCCTCGCAGCTGGCGCTGCTCTTCCTGCGCCGCCTCGAGGTGCCGGTGGTCCTCACCGACATCGACCAGGAGCGCGTGGACAAGGGTGTGGGCTACGTCCACGCCGAGATCCAGAAGCTGCTCGGCAAGGGCCGCATCAACCAGGACAAGGCCAACCGCCTGACCGCCCTGGTGACCGGCGTCCTGGACAAGGCCGAGGGCTTCGCGGACGCGGACTTCATCATCGAAGCCGTGTTCGAGGAGATGTCCGTCAAGCAGAAGGTGTTCGCGGAGGTCGAGGCGGTCGCCCCGGCGCACGCGATCCTCGCCACCAACACCTCCTCGCTGTCGGTGTCGGAGATGGCCTCCAAGCTCCGGCACCCGGAGCGCGTGGTCGGCTTCCACTTCTTCAACCCGGTCGCGATCCTCCCGCTGCTGGAGATCGTCCGCGGTGAGCAGACCGACGACGCCTCGCTGGCCACGGCCTTCGGTGTCGCCAAGAAGCTGAAGAAGACCGCGGTCCTCACCAAGGACGCCCCGGCGTTCGTCGTGAACCGCATCCTGACCCGCTTCATGGGCGAGATCCAGAACGTCATCGACGAGGGCACCCCGGTGGTCACCGCCGAGAAGGCCATCGAGCCGCTCGGCCTGCCGATGTCCCCGCTGGTGCTGCTGGAGCTCGTCGGCCCGGCGATCGGCCTGCACGTCTCCGAGACCCTGAACCGCGCCTTCCCGGAGCGCTTCACCGTCTCGCCGAACCTGGCGGCGGTCGTCAAGGCCGGCAAGCGCGGCTTCTACGTCTACTCCGCCGAGAACGACTTCAAGCCGGAGCTGGACCCCGAGGTCGCCGCCCTTCTGGTGCAGGGCGACTCCGTCCTGACGGAGGAGCAGGTCCGCGACCGTGTCCTGGACGCGGTGGCGCAGGAGATCGGCCTGATGCTGGAGGAGGGTGTCGTGGCCGAGGCCCAGGACATCGACCTCTGCCTCATCACGGGCGCCGGCTGGCCCTTCCACCTGGGCGGCATCACGCCGTACCTGGACCGCGAGGGTGTCTCGGAGCGCGTGAACGGCAAGAAGTTCCTCGCCCCGGGTCTGGCGAGCGTCCCGGCCTGAGGCCCGTACGCCCCTGCGCCTGGCGGTGCGTGAGCACCGCGGACGCCCGTCCCCTCGCGGGGGCGGGCGTCCGCCGTTCCGCGGGCGGGCGGGCCCGGCTCCGGCCCAGCCCGCCCGAGCTGGCAGAATACGGTCCATGGCGGATGGCACGACACCTTTCAGCCGCCGGACCCTGCTGTTCGCGGGCGGTGCGGTGGCCGCCGGCCTCACCACGGGCGGTCTGTCCTGGGCGCTGCGTGCCGGGGCCGGCGAGCAGGACGGCTCACGGCCGATGGCCGGCGAGTTCGACATGCGGACCGGTGCGCAACTGCTCGCTTCGACTCCGCTGTTCAATACGACGGGACCGCAGTCGTTCGCGTTCGACGACACGAACGGCCAGGTCTACACCCTGCAGACCGTTCAGGCGGGAATCCGCCTCGACGGCGAGGAGGACCCGGTCGACTCGGGCGACCGGAAGACTGCCGGCGATATGTGCCTGACCCGGCTGAGCAGTTCCGGGAAAACGCTCGGGCATATGTATCTGCGCGGCTTCGGCCACGGAATTTCCTGCGGCGTCGAGCCGACGGGCCAGCACACGTACATATGGGTAGAGGGCCGGGCCGACACCGAGAGCGGCTACGGCCGCACGGTGGTCCGGGTGCCGTTCGAGGACGGTTCGATCCTCGACAGTTCCGACAAATCCGTCCGCCATTTCGATCCGGTGCCCGGATCCACCGACGTCTCCCCCACGCTCGACCTGCCCGGCGAGCGGGTTCTGGTGAGCCACGAGGAGGAGGGCGTGCACCGGTTCTCGGTGTACGGGATGGCGGATTTCCTGGCCGGGCGCTTCGACGCCGCGCAGGTCATCAGGGCCGGGGTGCAGGTCAAGCAGGAGGAGTGGTTCCAGGGCTGCGCGCTGTACGGGGACTACGTCTACGTGCTGACCGGCGGCCCTTACACCGGCAAGAACGGGGACAATCCGCGGAAGTCCGGCGGAAATACATATGTCTCGGCAATTGACGTGCGCACCGGCAAGGCACAGGGGCGTCATCACGTGACTGTGGCCCCGGATCTGGTGTACCGGGAGCCCGAGGGAATCGCGGTCGCCCTCGCGGGCGGGCAGCCGGCATTGTGCGTCGGATTTTCCGTGAAGACGAAGGACCGCCGCGAGCTGGTGCTGTATCGGTTCACGGCCTGAGGACCCTCTTCCGAGGGACCGTCGTCACATTCGCGGGCGAGGAAGCCCGAAATCATTGGCCTTGGGTTCACTGGACGTTCTAGAGCCGTCCACAAGACTGCTTATACTACTGCGACACTTCACAGGACCCTTATACCTCCATGGGGGAGGCACCGCACCATGGGCTCCAAGCGGCTGCGTGCCGTACTCGGCGTTCTGATCACCTCCGGGCTCATCCTCAGCTTCGTCGGGATGCTGGTCGCCGTCGCGTTCGCCTCCCTCCCCCTGTTCGCGGGCTGTGCCGCGCTCAGCTACGTCGCCGACCTGATGCTCCACAACACCGAGTCGCCGACGCTGGAGAAGCTGCGCGACTCGCGCTTCGGCCTGACGATGCGGTTCCTCATCCGGCAGTTCCTGCTGCTGGGCCTGTGCGGGGCCATCGCCAACATCGAGTCGTTCGTGGCGCAGATGACCACCATCGGCCTGCTCCTGCTGTTCATCCTCCAGCTCGCGTACGGCGCGCTCCTCAAGCACGTCCGCAAGATGCGCAACGAGCTTCCCTTCACCACGCGCGGGCTGGACCTGGAGGCGCTCGGCATCCGCCGCATGCCGCACCCGTTCCTGATGAACAAGCACGTCCGCAAGACGCTGCACCTGGACATCCCGCTGGTGGCCGGCGCCCTCATCACCGTCGCGACGGACGACTGGCGCTTCGTCACGTACGGCATGATCATCACCGTCTTCCTCGCCTACTTCTCACTGCTGGTGCTGGTGCCCGACGCGCGCAACGCGCTCAAGCTGCCCACCACCGATGAGGCCATCGAGGAGCTCAACCACCAGCTGGCCGAATACCGCCCCCAGGTCGCGCTCTACTTCACCTTCGCCGCCGTCTCCAAAGACTTCATGTACCAGGTGAACATGTGGCTGGAGTCGCTGGAGTCACTGGAGCTGCGGCCCATCATCGTGCTGCGCGAGCGGGCCACCCTGCGCTTCCTGGACGCGACCTCGGTTCCCGTCATCTGCATTCCGAAGGCGGACAATCTCGCACGTATCGAGATGAACGAACTCCGTGTCGCCCTCTACCCCGGCAACGCGGGCAAGAACGTGCACATGCTCCAGCGCGCCGAGGTCAAGCACGTCTTCATCGGCCACGGCGACAGCGACAAGCTCGCGAGCAGCAACCGGGTCAGCAAGGTCTTCGACGAGATCTGGGTGGCCGGCCGGGCCGGGCGCGACCGCTACGAGCGCATCAAGCACGCCGTGTCGCACCACCAGATCGTCGAGGTCGGCCGCCCGCAGCTGATGCCCCTGCACCGCTGGACCGGCAAGGTCGCCAACCCCGTGCCCACCGTCATCTACGCCCCCACCTGGGAGGGCTGGACCGATGACGCCTGCTACACCTCGGTCATCCCGGCCGGCGAGAAGCTGATCAAGGCGCTGCTCGACTACGAGCGCGACATCCGCATCATCTACAAGCCGCACCCGCTCACCGGCTCGCGCTCCGCCGAGGCCGCCGCCGCGCACCGCCGCGTCATCGCCCTCCTCGAGGAGGACAACGCCCGGCGCTTCGGCCGCAACCTCACCGACTCCAAGGCCGCCGCCAAGAAGCTCGCCCGGATCGACCAGCGCATCGCCGACCTCTCCGAGCGCGGCGTCCGCTCCAAGTACCCGGACCTCACGGAGGAGGAGCGGACCGCGCGCATCCGGCGCAGCCGCAACCAGGCCGGTGCGCTGTACTGGAGCGCCGTTCCCGACGCCGCGCACCACGTGGTGACCGAGCGGATCCCGGCCCTGTACGACTGCTTCAACCAGTCCGACCTGCTCATCGGCGACATGTCCAGCGTCGTCTCCGACTTCGTCGCGACCCTGAAGCCGTACGCGATCTTCAACCTCGACGGGCTGCCGGACGACCAGTTCCGCAACGAGCAGCGGACGGCGTACGCCTCCTACCTGCTGGACGGAGACTGCAACGGTCTCGCCGAGGCCATCGAGGCCACGCTGAACCCGCGCCAGGACGTCATGGCCCCGTACCGCGAGCAGCTCAAGGAGTACCTCCTCGGCGAGGAGTACCCGCCCTCGATCGTCCGCTTCAACGCGGCCGCCAACAACCTCTACCGGCGGGGGCTGCGCGATTTCCCCATCGAATACCCGGAGCAGTCCGCCTTCTCCGTGTAGTCGAGTCGCACAGCCCGCCCACCCACCGCCCTCCCCACCGCCGCGCCGCACCCAGCCCAGGAAGAAGGAGCCTTGTCCTCCAGACCTGTCCCCCACCGCACCATCGCCGTCGTTCTCGCTGGGGGCACCGGCCAGCGCATCGGTCTCGAGATACCGAAGCAGCTGCTCAAGATCGCCGGCAAGCCGATCCTGGAGCACACGCTTCACGTCTTCGAGAACGCGCCGGACGTCGACGAGGTGATCCTCCTCATGACGCCCGCGTACGTGGAGGACGCCCGCCGCATCGTCGAGCGGGCCCGGCTGGGCAAGGTCACCCAGGTACTGGCCGGAGGCTCGACCCGCAGCGAGACCACCCGGATCGCCATCGCCGCCGCGGCCGCCGGCCTCGGCGAGGGCGAGGACTGCAACCTCCTCTTCCACGACGCGGTCCGCCCGCTGCTCTCGCAGCGCGTGGTGCGCGAATGCGTCGAGTCCCTCGAGCGCTACCAGGCCGTCGACGTCGCCATCCCGTCCTCCGACACCGTCATCGTGACCCGCACCCACGGCAACGACGGCGAGTTCATCACCGAGGTACCCGACCGCTCCCGGCTGCGCCGCGGCCAGACGCCGCAGGGCTTCCGGCTCTCCACGATCCGCACCGCGTACGAGCGGGCGGCCGCGGACCCCTTCTTCCAGGCCACCGACGACTGCTCCGTCGTCGTCAAGTACCTGCCCCACGTCCCGGTCCACATCGTCACCGGCGACGAGTACAACATGAAGGTCACCCAGCCGGTCGACGTCTTCATCGCCGACAAGCTCTTCCAGCTCGCCTCCCACGCCGCGCCCGCCCAGGCCGGCGAGGCCGCGTACCGCGAGCAGCTGGCCGGCAAGACGATGGTGGTCTTCGGCGGCTCGTACGGCATCGGCGCCGACATCTCCCGCATCGCCGAGGGCTTCGGCGCCCGCGTCTTCGCCCTGGGCCGCTCCAGCACCGGCACGCACGTCGAGAACCTCGAGCACGTCGAGGAGGCCCTGGCCAAGGCCTACGCCGAGACCGGCCGCATCGACTTCGTCGTCAACACCGCGGGCGTGCTGCGCGTCGGCCGCCTCGACGCGACCGACAACGACACGATCCGGGAAGCGCTCGAGGTCAACTACCTCGCCCCCGTCAACATCGCCCGGACCTCGTACAAGTACCTGAGCGAAACCCAGGGCCAGCTGCTGCTCTTCACCTCCAGCAGCTACACCCGCGGCCGCGCCGAGTACAGCCTGTACTCCTCGACCAAGGCCGCCATGGTCAACCTGACCCAGGCTCTGGCCGACGAGTGGGCCGACGACCGCATCCGCGTCAACTGCGTGAACCCGGAGCGCACCGCCACCCCGATGCGCACCAAGGCCTTCGGCCAGGAGCCCTCGGGCTCCCTGCTCACGTCCGAGTCGGTCGCCCTGACCTCCCTGGACGTCCTGCTGTCCGAGATGACCGGCCACGTCATCGACGTACGCAAGCAGGACCCGACCACGACGCCGGCGCAGCGCTCCGGCTTCGAGGCGGCGCTGGAGTCCGTGCTGATCCAGACCACGGAGGACCAGGGGGTCTAGGCATGACGTACGTACCCGGGCAGCAGCACGGCCGACGCCCGAAGATCTTCGTGGCCGGCGACTCCGAAGCGGTCACCCGGCCGAACAGCTATCTGCCGATGGCGGGCTGGGCCCAGGCGCTGCCCCTCTTCCTCACCGATGCGGTCGAGGTCGTCAACTGTGCCCGCGCCCGCGCCAGCTCCAAGAGCTTCCGCGAGCGCGGCCGGCTCCAGTGGATCCTCGACAACCTGGAGCCCGGCGACTACCTGCTCTTCGGCTTCGGCCAGATCGACTGGAAGACGGACCCGGGCCTGCACACCGACCCGTTCTCCACCTTCCTGGAGCACATGCGGGCGTACGTGGACGGCGTGCGGGAGCGCCAGGGCCACCCGGTGATCTACCTGCCGTACGAGCGGCGGCGGATCGACCGGCACGGCAACGTGGCCCGGTTCCTCGGCGACTACCCGGTCGCCGCCCGGCAGCTGGCCGAGGACGAGCACGTCCCGGTCGTCGACATGTACGGGCAGAGCATGCAGTGGTGGGAGGAGCTCGGGCCGGAGGCGACCAAGTCCGTGTTCATGTACCTGCGGCGCGGCGAGCCCCTGCTCAAGGACGTCCTGGACGGGGACAACGTGCACCTGCGGGCCGAGGGCGCGATCGAGTGCGCCCGGTTCGTCGCCCGCAGCATGCTCGAGCAGGGCATCGTCCCGTCCCACTGGGGCCGGGACCTCGACCGCACGCGCTTCTCGTACGACGAGATGGGCTGGCTGGACGAGGAGACGTTCGAGCACCGCACCACGTCCCGTGTGTCCCAGTTCCCCGGTACCTAAGGAGTCCGGCACGTGAATCACCTCCTGTGCCGGGGCCGGGCCCTCGGGAACGACCCGTCCCCGGGCGCCGCCTACGCGGCCCTGTACAGCTCCGCCGATCCGCGCCGCGGCGTGGCACCCGGCGAGACGGTCCAGCTCGGCCTGTCCGTGGCACCCGACCAGGGTGCCGCGCGCGGCTGCGCCTACCTGTTGGAGGCGCCGCTGGCCGACTCCGCGGACATCGTGGCCGTCCAGGGGCTGGAGTACTTCCCTCGGCAGCGCTGGTTCCGGATCCGCGCCGACGCCGGCGGGACCGGCACCGGCGTCCTGCACCTGCGGGTCCACGACACGGCCACCGCGCCCCGGATCCGGCCCCAGATCGTGGTCGCCGTCCCGGACGCGACGGGTCGCAAGCTCGTCCGGACGGCCAAGCTCGACGCCGATGCGCTGCCGCTGCGCCCGGCGACGGCCCGGAGTCTGCGCATCGCGGCCGAACCGGGCCGGCCGGGCACGGTCAACGTGCTGTCCGCCGCCCCGGCGGGGAGCACGGCCGTCTCCGTGACGCAGCCCCGCGGCGGCGACGCACAGCTGTCGTACGACGGCTGGGTGACGTACAGCCCCGCTCCGTCCTTCACCGGCTACGACCGCTTCGCGTACACGGTGGCGACCCCGGCCGGGGAGCAGCAGACCTCGCACGTGAACGTCTTCGTGGGCTCGCTGGACTACACGCCGGGGGTGTTCCCGGCGCATCCGACGGACGTCGCCTTCCGGCCCTGGCAGTGGCCCGAACTCAGCGGGGAGATGCCGTGGCCCCGGCCCGGCCGGCCCGCGCGCAACCGATGAGGAACACAGGACCATGAACACCACCGCCGTGCGCCCCACCGATGTCAAGGACGTGACCGTCGCGGTCCGCGTCTCCAACCAGGCAGCCGCGCTCGACGCCTGCCTGGCCTCCGTCCTCGTGCAGTCGATCGGCACGGACCGGCTGGAGGTCATCGGCGTCGACGACGGGTCGACGGACGAGAGCGGGTCGGTCCTGGCCCGTGCGGCGCACCAGTACCCCTCGTTCGTCCGCGTGGGGCAGGTCTCGCACGGGCTGAGCCCGGCCGGGGCGCGCAACTGGGCGCTGAGCCAGGTCCGCGGACGGTACGTCATCTTCCTGGAGGCCACGGACCGGCTGGCGCCGGACGCGCTGGAGCGGATGGTCGCGGCGGCCGACGCGAACGAGGCCGACGTCGTCCTGGGCAAACTGGAGAGCTCCGGCCGGCACCCGGTCGCGACCTCGATGTTCCGCAAGAACCAGGCGTACACCGACGTGTACGCCACGCGCGTGTACTGGTCGCTGACCCCGGACAAACTGTTCCGGACCAGCCTGCTGCAGCGCCGGGGGCTGGCCTTCCCCACCGACATGCTGATCGGCGACGACCAGGCGTTCACCGCCGGCGCGTTCATCGGGGCGGACAACGTGTCGGTGGTCGGCGACGCGACCTGCGTGGTCAAGGGCCCCTCCCCGGCGGCCCGCGCGACGCTGCCGGACCGGGTCGCCCTGGCGTCCCGGATGCTGACGCTGATCGCCTCGCAGCTGCCCGAGGGGCCGCGCCGGGACAAACTCCAGTCGCGCCACCTGGAGGTCGAGCTCGGCAAGGCGACCGCGGCCGCGCTGCTGTCCGCCACGGACGCGGCGGAGCGCGACCAGGCGCTGTGGGCCGCGGCCGAGGTGCTGCGCACCCAGGCCTCCCCGGGCGCGCTGGCACTGCTGCCGCGCATGGTGGCCGTACGGTTCGCCCTGCTGGCGCAGGGCCGCTTCCCCGAGGCGCAGCAGATGGCCTCCTTCGAGGCGGACAAGGACCGGCCGGCGGTGCGCAAGACGGTCGAGAACGGCCGGGTTTTCACGACGCTGCCGTTCTTCCGCGACCCGCAGGTGGGGCTGCCGGACGAACTGTTCGACATCACGGGCGACATGACCGTCACCCAGCAGCTGCAGAAGGCCCGGTGGGAGGGGCCGATGCTGATGCTGGACGGCTTCGCGTTCTACGAGCAGCTGTCCACGAAGGAACGCACCACCCGGGTGGTGCTGCGGGAGCGGACGAGCGGCGCGCAGGAGAGCTACGCCGTGACGGCCCGGCGGGACGAGGCGCTGGCCAACGCCAAGGGCAAGCCGCGGGCGATGGGCCGGTTCTCGGCACGGGTCAACCTGGCGCAGACCTCCGCCGGCTGGCCGCTGCCGCCGGGTACCTGGGACCTCTACCTCGCGGTCGGGTTCGAGGGCGTGACGCAGGAGGTGCGGCTGGGGCCGAAGCGCTCCGGCGATCTCGACACGACCGCCCGGATGCCGGTGCCGATCGGGGCGGCGCCCGGTGCGCGGGGCATGGAGCTGGCCGCCGTGCCGTTCTACACGGAGTCGGGCGGGTTCAGCATCGAGGTGTCCCAGCGGACCCCGCTGCCGCGGCACACCTGAAGCCCGGTGCCCGCCGCCTGACGCCCGCCACCCGGCTCAGGCGGCGGCCCAGGGGCCGAACACCAGCCCCTGCTGAGTGGTGTCCTGCCGGCTGCAGATCAGGGAGCCGTCCGCGTCGAACGCGGCGACGACGATCCGGCCCGAGGTGTCGACCGCCACTTGGGGGGCGTACGCGCCGTGGCCGCCGAGCGAGACCCACCAGGTGCCGTAGCCCTCGTTCTCGGTGACGTAGGCGGTGACTTCGATGTCGCCCTGCGCGCCGGTCTGCGCGAGCACCGTGCAGTCGTAGCCTCCGAGGTCGGCGCGTACGACGCCCGGGGCTCCGCGGCCGCCTGCTCCGCCGAGGCTCATCAGGCCGCCCTGGACGCCCTGCTGGCCGGCCCGCCAGGCGACCAGCGAGCCGTCGCCCGGGTAGCGCCAGAAGTACGTCACGCGGCGCGGGCCCGTCTCGCAGACGACCGGGGTGCCGGGGACGACCGGGGTGGGGATGCGATGCGCGAGCGCGAAGCGGCCCTGGCCGATGCCCGCCCAGCGGTCCGCGCCGGCCGGGCCCAGGGCGAGCATCTCCAGCTGCCCGCCGGCGGGCATCAGCGGGGTCACGCCGCTCTCGTACGCCTCCGGGGCCACCTGCTTCCAGCCGCCCCACGCGCCCTCGGCGTTGCGGCTGCGCCGCAGGATGCCGCCGCGGCGCAGGGAGACGAGGACGTGGGTGGAGCCGGAGCGCTGGTTGACGGCGATGCGGGGCGGGCCGGCGAGCCGGTCGTCGGTGGGGCCGCCGCGCAGGCCGGGGGTGCCGAGATTGTGCCAGTCGATCATGCCGCGGCCGGGCTGGAACTGGGTGGAGACAATGACTTCCGGCCGCCCGGAACCGTCCTGGGTGGCCTGCAGGGCGACGAAGTGCACGTACCCCTCGCGGCTCTGCGCCATCGAGGCGGTGCCCATCCAGCCCGGGACCTCGAATACGTCGGGGCCGGTCCAGCCCGTGCGGGGAGCCGCGGCCTCGGTCCAGCGCAGCAGGCCGTTCGGGGTGCAGGCGTAGGCCGTCAGGCGGCCGTCGCTTCCCTTGAACAGCCAGTTTCCGGCCGGCGGCGAGGAACGGCGGGGGCCCGGTCCGCCCGGGGACGCGTCCTGCGCCCCGCGGACCGAAGGAGCGGTACGGCTACCGCCTTTGCCTCGGATCACGCCGCTGTCCACCCTTCTGCCGAATATGTCCTGCTCAAGCGACAGGGTTCTTCACCGTAAAGAACCAGCCACTCGAAAGTGTGTCTTATGATGCACCCCATTCGATAATAGAAGGGCTCTGCCTCCATGACCGACCAGCCCTCGGCCACTTCTCCTTCGTCCCGCCGCAGGCCGCGGCGCGGCGGCAGGCGCGCCCTGCGGATCGTGCTGCTGACGGTGGCCGTGCTCATCCTCGCGGCCGGCGGCGCGGGCTGGTGGGCCTACAGCCACCTCAACGGCAACATCGACAGCGTCGACCTCGACCAGGCGATCGGCGACAACCGCCCGAAGAAGGTCGTCGCGGGCGCGCAGAACGTCCTCGTACTCGGCTCCGACTCGCGTGCCGGGGCCAACGCGGACCTCGACCACGGCGATGTGAGCGGCGCCCGCTCGGACACCGCCATGCTGGTCCACATACCCGAGGGCCGGTCCAAGGCCACGGCGGTGAGCATCCCGCGGGACACCCTGATCAGCCGGCCCGAATGCAAGGACGCCGACGGCAAGACCGTCGAGGCCGCGAACCGGGTCATGTTCAACTCGGTCTACTCGCTCGCCGGTCCGGCCTGCGTGGTCAAGACCGTGGAGCAGATGTCCGGGATCCGCGTGGACCACTTCGTCGAGGTCGACTTCGCCGGGTTCAAGGGCCTGGTGGACGCGCTCGGCGGGGTCACGGTCACCCTGGACAAGCCGATGAGCGGGGCGAAGGGCGGCCTCAAGCTCGACGCCGGCACGCACCGGCTCAACGGCACCGACTCGCTCAAGTTCGTCCGTACCCGCTACGGCTACGGCGACGGCAGCGACCTCGGGCGCATAGGCCTCCAGCAGCAGTTCATGATGGCGATGCTGTCGGAGATCAAGAAGCAGGACGCGCTCGGCAACCCGGCCCGGCTCTACAAGCTCGCCGACGCCGGCACGAAGTCGCTGACCACCGACTCCGACCTCGCCTCCCTCACCTCCCTGGCCGACTTCGCCCAGAGCATGAAGGGCGTGGACCCGGACACGATGGAGACGATCATGCTCCCGGTCGCCTACGACAAGGTGGACCCGAACCGCGTGATCGTCGCGGAACCGCAGGCGGGCCAGCTGTGGGAGGCCCTGCGCACCGACCAGAAGATCCCGGCGGAGGCGAAGAAGTCCCCCGCCAAGGGCTGACGGCACGCATCACACGCCATACGAAAGCGGGCCGTACGGGACACCTTCCGTACGGCCCGTTTCGTCGTGGGCGAGGCCGGGGTGCTAGTACCTCGCGTCCATGCCCTCCTTGGCGAGACGGCTGTTGTGGCGGCCGTACAGGAAGTAGACGACGAAGCCGATGACCATCCAGATGCCGAACCGGATCCAGGTCTCGACCGGCAGGTTGAGCATCAGCCAGAACGAAGCGGCGATCGACAGGATCGGGACCACCGGCACCCACGGGGTACGGAAGGCCCGGTGCAGGTCGGGGCGGGTCCGGCGCAGGACGATCACGCCGAGGGCGACCACCACGAAGGCGAACAGGGTGCCGATGTTCACCAGTTCCGCGAGCTTCTCGAGGCTGGTGAAGCCCGCGATGACGGCAATGACCGACCCGAGCAGGATGGTCGCCCGGTAGGGCGTGCGGAACTTCGGGTGGGTGACGGAGAAGACGCGCGGCAGCAGTCCGTCGCGGCTCATCGCGAAGAACACCCGGGTCTGGCCGAGCAGCAGGATCATGCACACGGTGATCAGGCCGACGGCCGCCCCGAGACTGATGGCGCCGGAGAAGAAGGGCTGGTTCACGGACTTGAAGGCCTCGGCGAGCGGGGCGCTGGCCGACATCTCCGTGTACTTCTGCATGCCGGTGACCACCAGCGTCACGGCGACGTAGAGCACGGTGCAGATGATCAGCGAGCCGAGAATGCCGCGCGGCATGTCCCGCTGGGGGTTCTTGGTCTCCTCGGCCGCGGTGGCCACGACGTCGAAGCCGATGAACGCGAAGAAGATGAGAGAGGCCGCGGTGAAGATGCCCATGACGCCGAAGTTGGTGGGCGCGTAGCCGAAGAGCACCTGAACCAGAGGCGCCGTCAGGCCGCTCCCGGCGGGCTGTGGCTGGGCCGGGGGAATGAACGGGCTGTAGTTGTCCGCCTTGATGAAGAACAGGCCCGCGACGATGACCAGCAGCACCACGGTGACCTTGATGGCGACGACGATCGCGGTGATCCGGGCCGAGAGCTTCGTCCCCACGACCAGGATCGCGGTGAGCAGCAGGACCAGCAGGAAGGCCAGCAGGTCGAAGGTTCCTCCCTCGTCGGGCCCGGACAGCGCGGTGGGCATGTCCCAGCCGAGGTTGGTGCTCATGAGGTGGCGCACGTACCCGGACCAGCCGACGGCGACGACGGCGGTGCCGAGCGCGAACTCGAGCACCAGGTCCCAGCCGATGATCCAGGCGGGCAGCTCACCGATCGAGGCGTACGAGAAGGTGTACGCCGAGCCGGCCACCGGCACGGTGGACGCGAACTCGGCGTAGCAGAGTGCTGCGAGGGCACAGACGATGCCCGCTGCGACGAACGCAACGGACGTGGCGGGTCCGGCATTGTTGCGGGCTGCGATGCCCGTGAGGACGAAGATGCCGGTGCCGATGATGACACCCACACCGAAGACCGTCAGGTCCCAGGCGGAGAGCGACTTCCGGAGCGCGTGTTCCGGCTCCTCCGTGTCGCGGATGGACTGCTCCACCGTCTTGGTGCGGAAGGGGCTGTTCAAATCCTTGCTCACCGACGCCTCCGACTGGTGACGACGCACACGAACGGGCCGGGAGGCCCACTCTTCAAGAGTGATCTCCCGGCCCGTGACGTGCAACCGCGCGGCGATCTACGGCCTGATGTGCCGGCCGGGTGCGTCGGCTAGTCGACGGCGGCGGCCGGCTCGCTGTCGAAGCGCCCGTCCAGCTTGGCGACCAGGCCGGTGACCTGCCGGGCGATGTCCGGCGCGGTCAGGCCGATCTCGGCCATGATCTCCTTGCGGAGGGCGTGGTCGAGGAACCGCTGCGGGATGCCGAAGTCGCGCAGCGGCACGTCGACTCCCGCGTCGCGCAGCGCCTGCGAGACGGCGGCGCCCACACCGCCGGTGCGGCCGTTGTCCTCGACGGTGACGACCACGCGGTGCCGGTCCGCGAGCGGGGCCAGGGCCTCGTCCACCGGCTTGACCCAGCGGGGGTCGACCACGGTCGTGGAGATGCCCTGCTTGTCGAGCAGGTCGGCGATTTCCAGGCACATCGGGGCGAGCGCACCGACCGAGACGAGCAGTACGTCCGTGAGGGCACCTCCCAGGCCCGCAGGGCCGAGGGGGAGGGTGACTTCGGGGGCCGGGGTGCGCAGTACGTCCATGCCGCCGATCCGGCCGACGGCCGGGACGGCCGGGCCGACGACGCCCTTGGAGTAGCGCACGACGGTCGGGGCGTCCTTGACCTCGACGGCCTCGCGGAGCTGGGCGCGCAGCTGCTCGGCGTCGCGCGGGGCGGCGAGCCTCAGGCCGGGTACGACCTGGAGGATGGACATGTCCCACATGCCGTTGTGGGAGGCGCCGTCGTCGCCGGTGACACCGGCGCGGTCCAGGACGAAGGTGACCCCGCACTTGTGCAGGGCCACGTCCATCAGGACCTGGTCGAAGGCACGGTTGAGGAAGGTCGCGTACACCGCGAAGACCGGGTGGACCCCGCCGGTGGCCAGACCGGCCGCCGAGGTGGCGCCGTGCTGCTCGGCGATGCCCACGTCGTAGATGCGGTTCGGGAAGGCCTCGGCGAACTTGTTGAGGCCGACCGGGTGAAGCATGGCGGCGGTGATGCCGACGATGTCCTCGCGCTCGTGGCCGAGCTTGACCATCTCGTCGGCGAAGACGGAGGTCCAGCTGGCGGCGGCGGTCTTGACCGGCAGGCCGGTGTCCGGGTGGATCACGCCGACCGCGTGGAAGCGGTCCGCCTCGTGCTCCAGGGCCGGGGTGTAGCCGCGGCCCTTCTGGGTGAGGCAGTGCACGATGACCGGGCCGCTGAAGCGCTTGGCGCGCTGCAGGGCGGACTCCAGGGCGTCGATGTCGTGCCCGTCGATGGGCCCGATGTACTTCAGGCCGAGGTCCTCGAACATGCCCTGCGGGGCGATGAAGTCCTTGAGGCCCTTCTTGGCGCCGTGCAGGGTCTCGAAGAGCGGCTTCCCGACGACCGGGGTGCGCTCCAGGATCTCCTTGCCGCGGGCCAGGAAGCGCTCGTAGCCGTCCGTGGTGCGCAGGGTGGCCAGGTGGTTCGCGAGGCCGCCGATGGTGGGGCCGTACGAGCGCTCGTTGTCGTTGACGACGATGACCAGCGGGCGGTCCTTGGCGGCGGCGATGTTGTTCAGCGCCTCCCAGGCCATGCCTCCGGTCAGCGCGCCGTCGCCGATGACGGCGGCGACGTGGTGGTCCTCCCGGCCGAGCACCTCGTTCGCCTTGGCCAGGCCGTCGGCCCAGCCCAGCACCGTGGAGGCGTGGGAGTTCTCGATCACGTCGTGGTCGGACTCGGCGCGCGAGGGGTAGCCGGACAGGCCGCCCTTGGTGCGCAGGCCGCCGAAGTCCTGGCGGCCCGTGAGCAGCTTGTGGACGTAGGCCTGGTGGCCGGTGTCGAAGAGGACCTTGTCCTTGGGCGAGTCGAAGACCCGGTGCAGGGCGATCGTCAGTTCGACCACCCCGAGGTTGGGGCCGAGGTGCCCGCCGGTCTTGGAGACGGCGTCGACGAGGAAGGACCTGATCTCGGCGGCGAGCTGGTTGAGCTCCTCCTGGCTGAGCCGGTCCAGATCGCGCGGTCCCTTGATGCGGGGCAGCAGCACCCGTGCCTCCTTGCAGTTGCTTGCTGGTCTGTCGAGTCTAATGTTCCGTCGGCGACCGCGGTCATCGGGCTGCCGTACACGGGTCACGGCGTTGTCATACCTGCATGCATCCCTGTGCAGATCACCCCGAGGTCACACATCACATTCGGGCGTATACCCACACAGGTGTACGCACATTTGTACGCACAGGTGCCCGGTGCCACTCGGGGTGGCACCGGGCACTGTGACCGGTCTTACCGCATCGGATGCGGTGTCAGGCGCGTCCGGCCGTCTTCTGGGTCTTGCGGGTGACCGAGTCGATCACCACGGTGGCCAGCAGCACCGCACCGGTGATCATGTACTGGATCGGCGTGGCGATGCCCTGGAGAGCCAGACCGTACTGGATCGAGGTGATGACCATGACGCCGAGGAGGGCGTTCCAGGTCCGGCCCCGGCCGCCGAAGAGGCTGGTGCCGCCGATCACGGCCGCCGCGATCACGTTCATCAGCAGGTCGCCGCCGCCGGCGCTCTGGTTGGCCGCCGCGATCTTGGAGGCCCAGAAGAGCCCGCCGATGGCCGCGAAGGTGCCCGAGATGGTGAACACCGCGATGCGGATCCCGATGACGCTGATACCGGCGCGGCGGGACGCCTCGACGCTGCCGCCGAGGGCGAAGACGTTCCGGCCGAACGTGGTGCGGCGCAGGAGGAAGTCCGTGCCGACCAGCACCACCACGAAGAGCACGACCGCCAGCGGCAGGCCCTTGTACTGGTTGAACACGGCCGCGGGACCGAAGGTGACGACCGCCAGCAGACCCGTGCGCAGGGCGAGCTCGCTCATCGGGCGGGACGGGACCCCCGCGGCCTCGCGGCGGCGGTTGTCGAAGAAGCTGGCCAGGAAGTACCCGATCACCGCGATCGCGGCGAGGCCGTAGCCGGCCGCCACGTCCGTGAAGAAGTACGTGGTGAGCTGGCCCACCACGCCGTCGGAGTCGATGTTGATCGTGCCGTTGCTGCCGAGGATCTGCAGCATGGCGCCGGACCAGAAGAGCAGGCCCGACAGGGTGACCGCGAAGGCCGGTGCGCCGATCTTGGCGAAGAAGAAGCCGTGGATTGCGCCGATCAGGGCACCGCCGGCGACCGCAGCCAGGATCGCCACCCACTCGTTGACCCCGTGGGTGACGGCCAGGACGGCGAAGAGGGCACCCGCGACACCGCTGACCGAGCCGACCGAGAGGTCGATCTCGCCGAGCAGCAGCACGAAGATGATGCCCACGGCCATCATGCCGGTGGCGACCATGGTGATCGCGATGTTGGTGAGGTTCTCCGGGGACAGGAAGTTCGCGTTCAGCCCCTGGAAGATGCCGCAGATGATGATCAGGCCGACCACGACCGGGAGGGAGCCCAGGTCACCGGCCTTCATCTTGCGGCCGAACTCGCTCAGGTAGCCGGCCAGACCCTGCTCGCGGACGAGCAGCCGGGGGTCCACCGCGGGAATGGCGTCCGCCGGGGCGGCCGGGTTGGCCAGCTGGGCCACCTCTTCCGCCGAGGTGTGGTGTGCCGAGGTGTGGTGTTCGGTGCTCACTTGCGAGCCTCCCCGGTGCGGGCCGCCCGACGGGTCACGGCGTTGTCCGTGGCTCCCGTGATGGCGGAGATGATCTCTTCCTGCGACGTGTCCTTGACGTTGAAGACGCCGTTGTTGCGGCCCAGCCGCAGGACCGCGACCTTGTCGGCGACGGCCTTCACATCGGCCATGTTGTGGCTGATGAGGATGACCGCGTGGCCGCGCTCGCGCAGCCGCTCCACGAGGTCGAGCACCTGTGCGGTCTGCTCGACGCCGAGGGCGGCGGTGGGCTCGTCGAGGATGACGAGCTGGGGCTCACCGAGCATCGAACGGGCGATCGCCACGGTCTGGCGCTGACCGCCGGAGAGCGAGGCGATCGGGATGCGGACACTGGGGATCCGGATGGACAGGGTGGTCAGGAGCTCGCGGGCGCGGCGCTCCATCTCCACCTCGTCGAGGACGCCGCGGCGCTTGAGCTCGCGACCCAGGAACAGGTTGCCGACGACATCGATGTTGTCGCACAGCGCGAGGTCCTGGTAGACCGTCGCGATGCCCAGGTTCTGGGCGTCGTGGGGCTTGCTGATCGAGACCGGCTTGCCTTCCCACTCGATGACTCCGTCATCGATGGGGTGGACGCCGGCGATCGTCTTGACGAGCGTGGACTTGCCGGCGCCGTTGTCGCCGACCAGGGCGACCACCTCGCCGGAATGGATCTCGAGCTCTACATCGGTGAGCGCCTGGACGGCACCGAATCGCTTCGAGACCCCTCGCAACGCCAGCACGGGCGCAGCGGACACATGAACCATCTCCTTCGCCGCCTGACCGGCGGGGATGTCGTGCAGTAAGTGCAGGAGCGGGGTGGGTGGGGGAATCGTTTCTGCCCAGCGCCCCGCGGGTGGCGGGGAAAAGGGAGCGGGGCGCCGGGCAGGCGCGGGGGTCCTGGGGACCGGAGGCCGCGGGGGCGGGCCTCCGGCCGGCAGGACGCTGGGGCCTCGGCAGGCCCGGAGGGACCTGCGTGCGGCCGGACCGGCCCTTTCGGGCCGGGGTGGCCTACAGCGGGCCCCGGGTGAGGCCCGGCCGGCCTACTTCAGGCCGAGGGTGGTGCAGGCGGCCGCGTACTTGTCGGTGCAGATCTCGTCGGCCGTGTAGACACCGTCCTTGATGACAGTGTCCTTGATGTTGTTCTTGGTCAGCGAGACAACGGGGACCAGAACCGAGGGAATGCCCTGGGCGGAGGGGCTGTCGACCTTGGATGTGGTGACACCGTCCAGCTTCTCGCCCTTGGCGAGCGCGACGGCCATCTTCGCGGCGGCCTCGGCCTCGGGGGCGTACGGCTTGTAGACGCTCATGAACTGCTCGCCCGCAACGATCCGCTGCACACCGGCGAGCTCCGCGTCCTGGCCGGTGACCGGGGGCAGCGGGTCCATGCCGGCCGCCTTGAGGGCGGTGATGATGCCGCCGGCCATGCCGTCGTTGGCGGAGTAGACGCCGACGATCTTGTCCTTGCCGAGCGCGGAGATGGCACCCGCCATGTTGGTGTTGGCGTTCTCCGGCTTCCACTCCTTGGTGTCGTACTCCTTGCCGATGGTCACCTTGCCATCGAGGACGGAGTGCGCACCCTTCTTGAAGAGGGCGGCGTTCGGGTCGGTGACCGACCCGTTCATCATGACGATCTGGCCGTCCTTGGCCTTGTCGCCCAGGGCCTCGAGCAGGGCCTTGCCCTGGACCTTGCCGACCTCTTCGTTGTCGAAGGAGGTGTAGGCGTCGATCGGGCCCTCGGCGAGGCGGTCGTAGGAGACGACGGGGATGCCCTTGTCCTTGGCCTTCTTGACCGCGCCGGCGATGGCCTTGGAGTCGACCGCGTCGACGACGAGGACGTTCACCTTGTTGGTGATCATCGTGTCGACCTGCGAGTTCTGCGTGGTCGCGTCCTGCTTGGCGTTGGCGTAGACGACCTCGGCCTTGCCGCCGGTGAGCTCGGCGACCTTCTTCTCGAAGAGCGGCTTGTCGAACTTCTCGTAGCGCGCGGTCTGGTTCTCCGGCAGGAGCAGACCGATCTTGATCGCCCCACCCGCGGCGGCCGAGCCGGACTCCTTCGGCTTCTCGCCGGCTTCCTTGGCGCTGCCACAGGCGGCAAGGGAAGCGGCCATGGCGGTGGCGGCGACGGCTACGGCGGCTCTACGCATGAGCGTGTTCATTTCTTGAACCTCCCTGACGAGGCCGCAACAGCGCGGCCGAGGTGGACGTGAGTCAACCTCGGCCGCAGTTTGCCGTCAAGGAGTGAATCCTTAACGAGATGACAACGGTGCCATCCGTTATCTAACTGAAGGCAAGAGCTTGAGGTTCGGCGAACCGGCCAGAAGGGTCGAATCGCCCATCTCGCTCAGCACCAGGGCCAGCGCGCCCAGCACCTCGGCCCGACCGCCCAACGACCCGGTGAGCACGGACAGTTGCCGTGCCGCGCTGGGGATCGCGTACCGCCCCACAGACTCGCGTATGGGGGTCAGGATCAGTTCACCGGCCTCCGCCAGCGAACCGCCGAGCACCACGCGGCTCGGGTTCAGAACGTTGCACAGGTTCGCGACACCACTACCCACATGGCGGCCCACGTCGGCGATGACCCGGCGGCATCCCGGATCACCCTCCCGGGCCAGTTCGACCACCCGCTCCATGGTGAGTTCGGGCCCGTGCGTGCTCTGGAGCAGCGGCAGCACGTACCGGGCCGCGGCGAAGGTCTCCAGGCAGCCGCGGTTGCCGCAGCGGCAGACCGGGCCGGACTCGTCCAGGGTGATGTGCCCGATCTCGCCCGCGGTGCCGCCGGGCCCCCGGTAGATCTGGCCGTTGATCACCAGGCCGGCGCCGACACCGCTGGCGACCTTGATGTACGCGAGGTCCTTGACCCCCCGGCCGCTCCCCCACACCAGCTCCCCGAGCGCTCCGAGGTTGGCGTCGTTGTCCACGTACACGGGCACGCCGAGGCGCTGCGAGAGCTCCTGGCGCGGGTTGATCCCGGCCCAGCCCGGCAGGATCGCGGTGGAGCCCAGGGTGCCGGACTCCACATCGATGGGGCCGGGGACGCCGAGCCCGACGCCGATGACCTTCTCCAGGCCCACCCCGATGCCCGCGATCAGCTCTCCGACCAGGGCTTCCGCCCGGTCGAAGCCGTCCGCCCAGGAGGCGTCCACGTCCAGCGGGGCCGACTCCTCGGCCAGTACCTGGTGGGCGAGGTTGCCGACCGCCACCCGCAGGTGCGTGTGGCCGAAGTCCACGCCGATCACGATGCCCGCGTCGCCGCTGAGCGAGACGCTGCGCGCCCGCCGGCCGCCGGCCGAGGTGTCCGTGACCTCGACGGTCCCACCGTCCTTGAGCTCGCGGACGATGTTGGAGACCGTGGCCGCCGACAGTCCGGTGGACCGGGCGATCTCCGCCTGGGTCAGCGAACCCGCGAGCCGCACCGCCCGCACGACCCGTTCGAGATTCGCGCGGTGCAGCGAAGACTGCGATCCGGGAGTCTGCACGACTCATCCACTCCTGCCCATGAGCGACGGCCGACCGTCGCCCCCCGAGCCGGCGATCGCGGCTTGGTACTCCGAAGACCCCGGCGTCTCTCCAACTTGTGAACCTTAAGTCGAGCCTTTGGCTCTCCAGACGTCAAGAGGCTGACACGGAACGAATCGGTCACTACCGGCCATAAGTATGAGAGACATCCTTCTAGATCATGCTACGGTCGCTGAGGCGCCGGTCCTCTGCGGCCTCTCCGGCCGGATCGGGCGCCCTGCAATGACAGCGCTACGCAAGGAGGTGTTCGGGATGAGTCCCGATCGAAGTCTTTGCAGCGCTCTCGTCGGCTGACCTTGATCAGCTGATCTTTCCCTGAGTGCGCACGGCTGCGACGCCGCCGCGCTGCGCGACGCCGATGCCGGCATCTCCGTCGACACCGCGGTCGACATCGCCAAGGAGTCGGCGGACATCATCCTGCTGGAGAAGGACCTGACCGTCCTGGAGCAGGGCGTGATCCAGGGCCGGACCACCTTCGGCAACACGGCGCCTCCTGGCCGGTGATGGTGATGACCGTGCTCGCGGTGCTGACCGGGCTGTACCTGCCCTTCTCGCCGCCGGCCGGGTCGCTGGGCTTCGTGGCCCTGCCGGCGAGCTACTTCCCGTGGCTGATCGGCGTACTGCTGGCGTACTGCACGCTCACGCAGTTCCTGAAGACCCTGTACATCCGCCCCTTCGGCACCTGGTTCCAGGGGGCGTCCGGCGTCGCCCCCGGCCGTCGCCGCCCCGCTACTTGAGGGTGGCGGAGGTCAGGCCGGCCTGGATCTGGCGCTGGAAGGACAGGTAGACCACCAGCATCGGGATCATCGCGATGGTCACGCCGGCGAACAGCACCGGCAGGTCCGTCTCGTACCCCATCTGGTACTGCAGCTGGATCAGGCCCTGGGTGAGCATGTAGCGCTCGGGGTCCGATCCGGTCTGCGGCTGCATCAGCACGGAGGGCAGGATGTACTGGTTCCACTGGCCCAGGACATTGAATATCCCGACGCTGATCAGGCCGGGCTTGGCCATCGGCAGCATCACCTGGAAGAAGATCCGCGTGTCGGAGGCCCCGTCGATCACCGCCGCCTCGTGCACGGCCGTCGGCAGCGTCCGGAAGAACGAATGCATGAAGAAGACGGTGAAGGGCATCGAGTAGGCCACGTACACCAGGATCAGACCCTGGTACGTGTTGAGCATGTCCAGGCGCTTGACCATGAAGAACAGCGGGACGAGTGCCAGGAAGACGGGGAACATCGCCCCGCTGACGAAGAAGTAGTAGAAGAGCCGGTTCCCCGGGAAGGGGTAGCGGGCCAGCACGTACGCCGCCATCGAGCCGAGCAGCATGGTCAGCGGGACCGAGAACACCATCACGATCAGCGTGTGGGCGAAGTAGTCGCCGATGCCCTTGTCCCAGGCCCGGGAGAAGGCGTCGAAGTGCCAGTTGGAGGGCCGGCTGAGGGCCGATCCGCCGATCTGGGCATCGGTCTTGAACGAGCCGAGCGCCAGCCAGATCAGGGGCAGGACGATCAGTATCGCCCAGACGGCGAGGAACCCGTGCGAGAAGACGTTCAGCACCGTGCCGTCGGAGCCGCGGTCCGCGCCCTCCCCGGGGCGCCCGCTGCCGCCGGACCGTTCGGCCGAGGCCTCGCCCGGTGCCTTGATCACTGTGGACTGTGCACTCATCGTGGGACCCCTCTCAGAACTCGATGCGCTCGCGGCGGGTGGCGCGCAGCGTGATGATGGAGAGGATCATGGTCAGGACGAGCATGACCACGCCCATGGCGCAGGCGTAGCCGCTCTTGCCGAAGTACAGGAAGTTGCGCATCAGCACCGTGGCCATGACCTCGCTGTGGTGGTCGGGTCCGCCGCCGAACTGCCCGGAAGTCATCGTCGACACCAGGACGAACATGTCCATCGCGGCGATGCCCAGGTAGACCGCGGAGGTCTGCACGGAGTCCCACAGCAGCGGCAGAGTGACCTTGAAGAAGGTCTGGGCGCGCCCCGCGCCGTCGAGCAGGGCGGCCTCGTAGATGTCCTTGGGTACGGACTGCATGGCGGCCGAGAAGAGGACCAGGTAGAAGCCGACTCCGTGCCAGACCACCACCAGGAGCAGGCACCACAGGACGAGGTCGGGCTGGTTGAGCCATTCGACGGGGTGGGCCGGGTCGACCAGGCCCAGCTTGGTGAGGAATCCGTTGAGCAGGCCGCCCTCGTCGCTGCGGTACACGGCGCCGAAGAGCACGGCGAGGATGGCGAGGGAGAGGACCTGCGGGAAGAAGTAGACGATCTTGTAGAAGGAGGAGCCGCGGACGCCCCGCACCCCGCCCGCCCCGCTGCGCCCTCCCGCGTTCACCATGAAGGCGAAGAAGAGGGCCAGCAGGATGGTGACGGTCGGGACGAACACCAGGAGCAGCAGGTTGTGCCACAGGGCGCCGCGGAAGACCTCGTCCTTCATCAGCGCCGCGTAGTTGTCCAGGCCGACGAAGTCGAACGTGGGCGACTGTCCCGACCAGTTGGTGAAGGAGTAGCCGAACGTCTGGATGTACGGCCAGATGACGAAAGTCAGATACAGCGCGAGCGGCAGGAACAGGAAGCCGGCGATGAAGCCGATCCGTCCCTTGCCCTGGGCTACTTGGCTCATGGTGTCCGCCTCTTGGACGTATGTCAGCTGCGGTGGTTGTTCTTGGCGTTCGGGTCCTTGGCAGCCTTGTCTACCGCAGCCTGGGCCCGCTTGATCCATTCCTTTGGCTGGATCCGCTTGGCCATCAGCTCATTGGACGCGTTCTGGATCTCGGTGTCCATCTCGCTGTACCAGTCGGGGTACAGGTAGCTGAAGGTGTTCGACCCGGCCGTCTTGACGGCCGCGACCGCCGATGCCGTGCCCGGGCGGAGCTTGACGTTCGGGTCGACGCCGTCCTTGACCACGGTGAGGGAGTTCGCCTGCTGGGCGAAGAGGGTCGACCATTCGCGGGACAGCATCGAGCGGAGGAACTCCAGGCCGCCGGCCTTGTTGGCGGCCTTCTCCGGGACGATGAAGGGCTCGCCCGCGCCGGCCCGGATGGCCTCGAAGGGCAGCTTGCTGTCGGCCAGCGTCGGCACCGGCAGGAACTTCATGTCGAAGTCGTCCGGGGTCTGCTTGAGCTGCTCGTTCTCCAGCCATGAGCCGGAGGGGATGAACGCGGCCTTGTACTGGTTCCAGGCGGTCTGGGACTCCGTGTGGGTGAGGCCGTTGGTGCCGGCCATCAGCAGGTCCTTCTCGACGATCTCGTAGACCGCCTCGATGGCGGCGAGGGCGGCGGGGTTGCCCTCGAAGGCGTTCGGCTCGAGGTTGTCGATCGCCTTCATGGCCTCCAGACCGCCCTTCTTGGCGATCAGGTCCATGATGACGACGTTGATGTAGTACGGGTACTTGCCCTGGTGGGCGAGTCCGCCGATGCCCGCGGCCTTGGCCTTGGTGCAGATGTCGAGGAACTGGTCCCAGGTCTTCGGCTCGGCCCAGCCCTTCTCCTTGAAGAGCTTGCCCGAGTACCAGAAGCCGAACACCGTGTAGACGTAGTAGAGGGCGACGAACTTGCCACCCTGGGTGCCCTGTTCGACGGTGCCGGGGATGAGCATGTCCCGGACCTTCTTGCCCGGGTCGTCGAGCGAGGGCGCCTCGAGCACCGAGGTGAGCTCGGCGAGCTGGCCGCCCTTGGCGAGGACGTCGACCTTGATCTGCTGGGCGCCGGAGTCGTCGATGACGTCCGGCGGGTTGCCGCCGTTGAAGCGTGGCTGGAGCTTGGCGGCGATCTCCTGGGTGCCCAGGTGGGAGGTGGTGGTGTTCCACTTCTTGTCGAAGGCGGCCTCCCAGGCCTTCGCGTAGTCGTCGCCGAACCCGCCCTTGAAGACGACGACGTCCAGCTTGCCGCCCTTGGCCACGCCGAAGGGGTTCTCCTTGGTCACCGCACCCTTGTCCGGACCCTTCGTGGAAGTGTCCTCACCGCCGGAGGCGCAGGCGGACAGGAAGCTCATCGTGGGCACCGAGATCAGTCCCAGCGCTGCGGAGCGCTTGATCAGGTCACGGCGGCCGATGCCCTCACCAGTGGATCCCATGCTCATGTCCTCGCCTTCGTCAGAAGTGTGAAGGAGGCCGGGACTCGGCGAAAGCCCGTGGTCACCGCACATGCGGACATCGCCGCAGGTCCCCGCCATCCCCCGGTCCGGTGCCGCTCGTAATGCGGTGATCCGGACGGGCACAGGTATAGTCCACTTCCGCTCGTGTGAGCAAGATCATGCACACGGATGTCCATCAGCTTTTCCGAGTTGAGACCTCCCCGAAACCTGGATCGGGCCCGGAAAAGCGGAAGGGCCGTACCCCCTTGACGGGGATACGGCCCTTTGGTGCCGCTACTGCGCTCAGCCTCGGATGAGGTTGCGGAGCACGTACTGCATGATGCCGCCGTTGCGGTAGTAGTCCGCCTCGCCGGGGGTGTCGATGCGGACGACCGCGTCGAACTCCACACCGGTGTCGGTGGTGACCTTGACCGTGCGCGGGGTGGTGCCGTTGTTCAGCTCCTCCACACCGGTGAAGGAGAAGGTCTCCTCGCCGGTGAGGCCCAGCGCGGCCGCCGAGGCGCCCTCCGGGAACTGCAGGGGCAGCACGCCCATGCCGATCAGGTTCGAGCGGTGGATGCGCTCGTAGGACTCGGCGATGACGGCCTTGACGCCGAGCAGCGCGGTGCCCTTGGCCGCCCAGTCGCGGGACGAGCCCGAGCCGTACTCCTTGCCCGCCAGGATGACCAGCGGGATGCCGGCGGCCTGGTAGTTCTGCGAGGCGTCGTAGATGAACGCGACCGGCGCGCCCTCGACCGTGAAGTCGCGGGTGAAGCCGCCCTCGGTGCCCGGCGCGATCTGGTTGCGCAGGCGGATGTTGGCGAACGTACCGCGGATCATGACCTCGTGGTTGCCGCGGCGGGAACCGTACGAGTTGAAGTCGCGGCGCTCGACGCCGTGCTCGGTGAGGTACTTGCCGGCCGGGGTGTCGGCCTTGATCGCACCGGCCGGGGAGATGTGGTCGGTGGTGACCGAGTCGCCCAGCTTCGCCAGCACGCGCGCGCCGGCGATGTCGGAGACCGGGGTGGTCTCCATCGTCATGCCCTCGAAGTAGGGGGGCTTGCGGACGTAGGTGGACTGCGGGTCCCACTCGAAGGTGTTGCCGGTCGGGATCGACAGCGCCTGCCACTGGGCGTCGCCCGCGAAGACGTCCTGGTAGGACTTGTTGAACATGTCCTCGCCGATGGCGTTCGCCACGACGTCGTTGACCTCGGCCTCCGACGGCCAGATGTCCTGGAGGAAGACCGGCTTGCCCTCGGTGTCGATGCCGATGGCGTCCTTGGTGATGTCCACCTTCATGGAGCCCGCGATGGCGTACGCGACGACCAGCGGCGGGGAGGCCAGGTAGTTCATCTTGACGTCGGGGTTGATCCGGCCCTCGAAGTTGCGGTTGCCGGAGAGCACCGAGGTGACCGCGAGGTCGTGCTCGTTGATCGCCTTCGAGATCTCCTCGTCCAGCGGACCGGAGTTGCCGATGCAGGTGGTGCAGCCGTACCCGACGAGGTTGAAGCCCATCTTGTCGAGGTACGGGGTCAGGCCGGCCTTGTCGAAGTAGTCGGTGACGACCTTCGAGCCCGGGGCCAGGGTGGTCTTGACCCACGGCTTGCGGGACAGGCCCTTCTCGACCGCCTTCTTCGCCACGAGGGCCGCGGCCACCATGACGTAGGGGTTCGAGGTGTTGGTGCAGGAGGTGATCGCGGCGACGGTGACGGCACCGTGGTCGATCTCGAACGAGGAGCCGTCGGCCAGGGTGACCAGCGTCGGGCGGGTCGGCACGCCGTTGACGGCGGCCGGGGCGTCGGACGCCGGGAAGGACTCCTTGCCGGCCTCCTCGTCCTCGCTGACGTAGTTGCGCACGTCCTGCGCGAACTGCTCGGCGGCGTTGGCCAGGACGATGCGGTCCTGCGGGCGCTTCGGGCCGGCGATGGAGGGGACGACCGTGGAGAGGTCGAGCTCCAGCTTCTCGGAGAAGTCCGGCTCGGCGGCCGGGTCCAGCCACAGGCCCTGCTCCTTGGCGTACGCCTCGACGAGCGCGACCTGCTGGGCGTCGCGGCCGGTCAGGCGCAGGTACTTCAGGGTCTCGTCGTCGATCGGGAAGATCGCGGCGGTGGAGCCGAACTCCGGCGACATGTTGCCGATGGTGGCGCGGTTCGCCAGCGAGGTGGCGGAGACGCCCTCGCCGTAGAACTCGACGAACTTGCCGACGACACCGTGCTTGCGCAGCATCTCGGTGATGGTCAGCACGAGGTCGGTGGCGGTGGTGCCGGTCGGCAGCTCGCCGGTGAGCTTGAAGCCCACGACGCGCGGGATCAGCATGGAGACCGGCTGGCCGAGCATCGCGGCCTCGGCCTCGATGCCGCCGACGCCCCAGCCCAGCACGCCCAGGCCGTTGACCATGGTGGTGTGCGAGTCGGTGCCGACGAGGGTGTCGGGGTACGCCACACCACCGCGGACCATGACCGTGCGGGCCAGGTGCTCGATGTTGACCTGGTGGACGATGCCGGTGCCCGGGGGGACGACCTTGAACTCGTCGAAGGCGGTCTGGCCCCAGCGCAGGAACTGGTAGCGCTCCTTGTTGCGGCCGTACTCCAGCTCCACGTTCTGGGCGAACGCGTCCTGGGTGCCGAACTTGTCGGCGATGACCGAGTGGTCGATGACCAGCTCGGCCGGGGCCAGCGGGTTGATCTTCGACGGGTCGCCGCCGAGGGCCTTCACGGCCTCACGCATGGTGGCGAGGTCGACGACGCAGGGGACGCCGGTGAAGTCCTGCATGATCACGCGGGCCGGCGTGAACTGGATCTCCTCGCTGGGCTGGGCCTGCGAGTCCCAGTTGCCGAGCGACCGGATGTGGTCGGCGGTGATGTTCGCGCCGTCCTCGGTGCGGAGCAGGTTCTCCAGCAGCACCTTCAGGCTGTAGGGAAGGCGGGCCGAGCCCTCAACCTTGTCCAGCCGGAAGATCTCGTACGACTCGTCGCCCACCTGCAGCGTGCTGCGGGCGTCGAAGCTGTTCGCCGACACGACAGTCTCCTTCATGCATGAATTCGCGCGTAGTACCGCAATCCTGCCGCGTGGCGCTCTGGCCAATCCGCTAAGGTGAGGCTAAGTTAGGTAACCCTTACCAGCGGGACGGCTGCGGTACGCCTTTGGCAGATATCTCGATGTCGAGATAACTCTAGTACATGTCCGGGGCAGGGACGAGGCACGCACTCGCTTGTCCCTTGTCATCCAAACGAGCCGTTTGACAACGAACCGAGCCGTTTCGGCTTCTCTGACAGCGAACCCAGTCGTGAGGGGTGAGCAGGCTGGGGGTGTCGTATGTCGGCGTCGGCTGGGCGTGGACAGGGGGAGGCACTGCGCGCAGTACTGCCGGTGGGCTGAACCGCGTCAGCCTGCCAGTCGGGCGAGGGCCAGCTTGTGCGCGTGGTCGAGGGAGTCAGCAGCGGCGCAAGGGATGTCCGGCTGCACACCAATGCCCTCCCAGTTGGTGCCGGAGACGGGGTTGACGGCACGGCCCGTAGGGATAGTGGCCTCCACATGCGGGTGCACCGTCCAGCCCTCCCGCGGGTGCGCGCCGCCGCGGGTGCGCTCGCCGACGACGACGGCGCGGCCGAGCTGCTGCAGGTCGTACGCCAGCTCCTCGGCGGCAGAGAAGGTGGTGCCGCTGGACAGCACGTACAACGGCTTGCTGCCGCCGAAGCAGGCGCCGGGAACGTGCGGCAGGCTCCAGGACTGCTCGCTGCGCTCGCCGGCGCGCCAGTACATGGTGTTGAGGTGGGTGCGCTTGTCCAGTAGGTAGCTGCAGACGAAGGCGACCGTGTCCGGGTCACCGCCACGGTTGGAGCGAAGGTCCACGATCAGCGCCTGGGCGCGGGAGGCCAGGGTGAGCGCGGCGCTCAGCGCTTCGGCGGTCCATTCCAGCGGGAACAGCATCGGTGCCAGCTCCAGTACGGCGACCCCTCCGTCGAGCAGTTCCACCCGGGGCGCACCGCCCAGCGAGGTCTCGAAGTCCCGGCGCATGGACTCCAGGACGGCCGCCCCCTGTTTGGGAGGCACCGGGTCGGCGTGGTATTTCAGGCTCAGGTGCCGGTCACCGTTGACCGACTGCAGGTCCGCGGTGACCAGCCGGGCGAGCTCCTCGGCGCCGTCGACGTCATAGGCGCCCTCGGTGAGGCGTCGTCGCAGGAGGCCGGCGAGCTGCTCGGCTATCTCGGGGAAAACATAGTGCTCGGTCAGGAGCCGGGCTGTCTCGTCGATGACACGGGGCGGCCGAAGCTTCGCAGAAGTCGTCATGGCGGGGAGTAGAACACCGCCCTTGCGAAAGCGTCAAGCAAATTAGACACTTTCGGTATGCGCGACCAGCCTTCCTACTTGCCGCCTCCTGAGGATGTCCTGGAGATCGGTGCGCCTGAGCAGTTCGCGGCGCTCGCTCACCCCTTGCGACAGCGGTTGCTCTTCGCGCTGGGCCAACGGCCTGCCACCATCCGCCGGCTTGCGGCTCAGCTCGACGCGAAGAAGGGCAACGTGGCCCACCACCTCAAAGTGCTCCGCGAAGCCGGGCTGGTCCACATCGCCGAGACCCGCCAGGTCCGCGGCGGTACCGAGCAGTACTACCAGCGCACGGCCCGCCACATGGTCGTCGCCGAACCCCAAGCGGCAGGCACCACCGCGATGCTCGCCGCGGTCGCCCAGGAGCTGGACCGCTCACCCGCTGAGACCCACCTGACACTGCGCCACCTGCGTCTCAGCCCCGCGAAGGCAAGAGAACTCGGCGAGACCCTCACCAAACTGGTCGACGAGGCCGAGGAAGACGCGGAGGACCAGCCCGTGCACGGCGTGTTGGTAGCGCTCTATCAGCAGGCTCTGCCGACCGGCACCACCCATTCCGTCGAAGGACACCGCTGACCTCTTGCAGCGAAGGCTGAGCATCCTGCTGCCACGCCCCGGTCGCACTCGGCGCCGAGGACCACATGCCTTCGACAGCCGGCCGAGACGTGTCACTTCGGCAGTGCGTGCGCGGTCCGCAGCGGCGAGAAGAAGATCGGCACCCAGACCGTGGCCAGCCCCACCGCGCCCACCCACAGCGCCGCCCTGACACTGACGGCCTGGCCGAGGAGGCCGGCCAGGGCGGAGCCGATGCAGAGCGCGCCGGTCAGCACGAACCGCATCGTGGCGTTCATCCGGCCCAGCATCGCGTCCGGTGTGACGCTCTGCCGGAAGCTCACCTTGAGCACGTTGTCGACGCCGACTTTGAACATCGCCACCAGCCAGGCCCCGGCGGCAAGCCAGAGAGCCGGTCCGCGGTCGATGAGCGCGACGGGAATCCCGAACGGCGACACGCCGAGCCCCATCATCCAAAGCACCCGGCCGGCGCCGAACCGCCCGGCCAGCCGGCGGGCGGACAGCGAACCGAGGAATATCCCGACGCCACCGACCGCGAAGAACAGGCCGAGGACCCAGTCAGGCAGTCCCAGCTGCCGAGTTACCAGGACCGGCAGCATCGTCTGGCAGAGCTGGATCGCCAGGTTGGTGCAGGCCCCTGCGATCGCGATGGGCCGAAGCACGGGGTCGGCGAAGACGAAGCCCAGGCCCGCGCGGATCTCGCGCACGAGATTCGCGTCGGCCCGGCGCTTGGGGACCGGTTCGGTTCGGCGGACACCCCGCAGACACGCCGCCGACCACAGGTAGCTGACCGCGTCGACGGCGACCGCCACCGGTGCGGTGACCACCGACAACAGGAAGCCACCGGCGCTGCGTCCGCCGACCAGGGTGAGCGCATCCGCCATCACCAGGTGGGCGTTCGCCTCACTCAGCCGGTCCCGTCCGACCAGGTCCGGGAGATGGCTCTGGGATGCCACATCGAAGAACACTGTGGCCATGCCCCCGAGCAGTACCACGGCGTAGAGCTGATCGACCGTGAGGACTCCGAGCCCCCAGGCGATCGGTACGGAGGTCAGAGCCGCGGCGCGGATCAGATCGGCAGCGATCATGACACGGCGCTTGCGCATCCGGTCGACCCAGGCTCCGGCGGGCAGACCGATCACCAGGAACGCGAGCGTGCTGAACGTCGCCAACAACCCGACCTGGGCCGGGGAGGCGTCCAGCGCCGATACCGCCACCAGGGGAATCGCGAGGTGGCCGACCGAGCTGCCGAGCTTGCTCACCCCGGCGGCGGTGAACAACCGCCGGAAGGCTTGGTCGCGGAACAGGGAGCGGGGCGGGCCGGGCTCTGCGGCCGATGCGGAGGGCGGTCCGGAGGTCAGTGCCTGCTGAGCTGTGGTCATGAGTCGACCATGCTGGCCGTGGGCGCGCCGGCTCCACGAATTTAGACTGCGCTGAATCGAAACGGGGGTCCGGCATGCTCGAACTGTCTTTCACCGCCAGCGACCTGGCACATACCCGGTTCGCCTTCTCCCCGCTGTGGGAGGTCGTGGCGAGCGCCAGGGTGCTGAGGGACCCGGCCGGCCACTGCCTCCACCGGCCCTGGGTCGAGCAGGTCCGACCACGACTCGCAGCATCCGGTCTGGACTGGCGGCTGCTGGCCGAACTCCTGCCGCAGCCGCCCAGGACGCTCCCGGTCTTCATCGCACCGCCGCCGTCCACTCCGGAGCCTGATCTCGGTCTGGAACTGGCCGTCCTTCGCAGCACACCTGCCGAGCGGGTCCGGGCCGGTCTCGATGGCATGGGCGGTCCGAGTTCGCAGCGCCTGGATGCGCTCCGAGCGGCTCCTGAGACCGGGCTGGCCGAGCTCTCCGGGATCATCGAGTCGTACTGGGAGCTCGCGCTGGCTCCGTACTGGCCGCGCATGCTCACGCTGCTCAAGGGGGAAGTGCTCCATCGGGCCACACTGCTCGCCGAGGGTGGCGCACATCGGCTGCTCAACGATCTCGACCCCGCCATCACCTGGACGAGCGAGACACTTCAGGTGCCCCTGCGACACGGCTCGGGCGCCAAGGGGCTGGGCGGGCGCGGCCTGCTGCTGGTGCCCTCCGTCTTCGCCTGGCCCCGGATCTTCTCCATCACCAGCCCGAACTGGCAACCGACGCTGCGCTACCCTCCGCGCGGCATCGCCACCCTGTGGGAGCGTACGGAGACACGGACGCCCGAGGCCCTCGCGGCGGTGGTCGGACGGTCTCGGGCGCTGCTCCTGACCGAGCTGCACGCCCCGGCTTCCACCACCGACCTGGCTCGGCGCACCGGTCTCACCGCGGGCGGCGTCTCCCAGCAACTGACCGCGCTTCGCGCCGCCGGGTTGGTCAGCGCCCACCGCACCGGCCGATTCGTGCTGTATGCGAGGACCAGCGCGGCCGAGGCACTGCTCCAGGCCGCCGCCCATTGATCCGTACAGCGGCAAGAGGCGGGACGGGACAGCGGCCCGCTCCTCCGTGTCCGTGTCGCGCGCGCGAGGACGTGCGCACGGTCAGCGCGGCCGGGACGGTCAGCCGGCCCGACGGCGCACCCCGCGCGGACTCCGGCAGCGCGACCACCGCGGCGACGACGCTCTCCCCGAGTGGAGCCGGGCAAGGCGGCGGACCTGGTGCTGCTGGACCGGGATGTGACCCGCCGTCCGGTGGCCGGCATCAGCGGGACCGGCGTACGGATGACCCTGGTCGGCGGCCGGGTGGTGCACGACGCGGACTCGGCGGCGGGCCGCGCGGCGGCGGCCCGGGCAGCCCGGACGGGATCCGGGCCGCGCCCGGCCTCGTACGCGGCGGTGCACGGCGGCCGGCACCACGCCTGCGGGCACCGACGGGTGACGACGGTTAGCCGATGCAGACAAAGGGGTAGATGTCCGTAATCAGCGAGATGCAGGAAAGATCCGGGTGAAACTGACGGTCCGTAACACCCGCCTGCCACACCCGAAGCAGGAGGCATCTCATATCTGAGATACGGTGCATCCATGGCAGACGACTACCTCGTACGCATCGGCAAGCTCATCCGTGACGCCCGGCAGCACCGGGGCTGGACACAGAGTCAGCTCGCGGATGCGCTCGGCACCAGCCAGAGCGCCGTGAACCGGATCGAGCGCGGCAACCAGAACATCAGCCTTGAGATGATCGCCCGAATCGGTGAAGCTCTCGACAGCGAAATCGTCTCTCTCGGCTACGCCGGCCCGATGCATCTGCGGGTCGTCGGCGGCCGCCGGCTGTCCGGCGCCATCGATGTCAAGACGAGCAAGAACGCGTGCGTGGCGCTGCTGTGCGCCACGCTGCTCAACAAGGGCCGTACGGTCCTGCGCCGGGTCGCCCGCATCGAGGAGGTCTACCGGCTCCTCGAGGTCCTGAACTCCATCGGTGTCCGCACCCGCTGGATCAACGAGGGCGTGGACCTCGAGATCGTCCCGCCGGCCAACCTCGACATGGACGCCATGGACGCGGACGCGGCCCGCCGCACCCGGAGCATCATCATGTTCCTGGGCCCGCTGCTGCACCGGATGGACCAGTTCCGCCTGCCGTACGCCGGCGGCTGCGACCTCGGCACCCGCACCATCGAGCCGCACATGATCGCCCTGCGCCGCTTCGGCCTGGACATCACCGCGACCGAGGGCATCTACCACGCGAAGGTCGAGGCGGGTGTCTCCCCGGGCCGCCCGATCGTGCTGACCGAGCGCGGGGACACGGTCACCGAGAACGCGCTGCTGGCCGCCGCCCGGCACGACGGCGTCACGGTCATCCGCAACGCCTCCAGCAACTACATGGTCCAGGACCTGTGCTTCTTCCTGGAGGCGCTCGGCGTCAAGGTCGAGGGCATCGGCACGACCACCCTCACGGTCCACGGCGTCCCGAACATCGACGTGGACGTGGACTACTCCCCCTCCGAGGACCCGGTCGAGGCGATGAGCCTGCTCGCCGCCGCGGTGGTCACGGAGTCGGAGCTGACGATCCGCCGGGTCCCGATCGAGTTCATGGAGATCGAGCTCGCGGTGCTGGAGGAGATGGGCCTCGACCACGACCGCTCCGCGGAGTACACGGCGGACAACGGCCGTACCCGCCTGGTCGACCTGACGGTCCGTCCCTCGAAGCTCGAGGCCCCGATCGACAAGATCCACCCGATGCCGTTCCCCGGGCTGAACATCGACAACGTCCCGTTCTTCGCGGCCATCGCGGCCGTCGCCCAGGGGCAGACCCTGATCCATGACTGGGTGTACGACAACCGGGCCATCTACCTGACGGACCTGAACCGCCTGGGCGGCCGCCTCCAACTCCTGGACCCCCACCGCGTCCTGGTGGAGGGCCCCACCCGCTGGCGGGCGGCGGAGATGATGTGCCCGCCGGCCCTGCGCCCGGCGGTGGTCGTCCTCCTGGCGATGATGGCGGCGGAGGGCACCTCAGTCCTGCGCAACGTCTACGTCATCAACCGCGGCTACGAGGAACTGGCGGAACGCCTCAACTCGGTCGGCGCCCAGATCGAAATCTTCCGCGACATTTAAACAAGCCGCAGGTCAGGACGCTTTCCTGTCCTCCTGGGCCGTCTCCGGGCCGTCGCCGGTGTCTCCGCCCACGCGGAAGACACCGGCGACGGGCTCGGCGACCGACCTGCTGTGAGGGCCGCGATGGCGCGGAGGGCGCCGCAGGTCACCCGAAATCGCGGGTCACGGGGCTGCCGTCCGCGGGCTTCTTGACCGCGAACGTCTTGGTGATCGTATTCTGCTCGTTGTCACTGTCCACGCAGGTGATCACGGCGGTGGCCTTCGTGCCGTTCGCCGGAATCCCTGTGAGCACGATCGAGTACGGCTCGGCCTCGTCCTCACCGGGGAGCTCGTCCGAGGCGGCGTTTCCCTTTCTGGGCGTTATCGTCACGATACTCGGTGTCGAATCCCCGAATTTGGCACAGCTCACGGTTCCGCTGACGGTAACCTTCACTGCGGCGTGTGCCGTGCCGGACGCCACCATGGGGGCGGCGAGCGCCAGCGAGGCCACGACCGCGACGGAGCCGAGCTTCGTCCTTGTATTGCTGAAATTTCGCATTTCAGACTCCCATTGATTGAAGACGGCTTTGCCGATGTCACCGGGCTGCGTAGGACGCAGGCCACGGCGCCGAATCGCGCATGTGCGGTGTGAACCGTCACGTGAGTTCAAGAGCCTGCCACTGAGGGCCTCGCCCGACCTCGCGCGTCCAGGATGCGGGGTCGACTGCGCTTCGCGCTGGATGGCGCTGAGCGCCATGGGGGAAGCGGCTGATCCGACTTCCGGCGCCAACTCCCTTACGCACTGAGTATTTCCACAGGCGTGGCATCCGTCACTCGACCATAGCCAGCGGCGAGCACCGTGTCCACTTTTGACCTGGCGGTCGAAATTGACCCCTCGATCACCGCGAAAACACCGCGACGTCCGGCCGAATACCTGAGTTCGAAAGTCGATGCCTACGGCAATCAAAAACGACGTTCGCTGCGGAGGCCGACCCGCCCAAAGAATCACCTCAACGAAATGCTCGGGAAAGCTGGGCGCACCACTGAAGGGCGAGGGGGTTGGGGGGCTCGCTCATTCGGTGCCGGCGTCCTCAGGTACATGCCTGGGAAATCGACGTGAAACAGCTTCACATGTGCTGGGATGGCACGCGTAGGCTGCGGCGGTTCCGCAGAGTGTTGATCTTGGGGGGCATCCATGTTCCACCGTCGGGGTTTTGCCGTGGCAGCGGTCGTCGGGGCGGTGGTCCTGCTCGGCAGCGGATGCGAGGATTCGGCGCCGGCGAAGGGCGCGGACAAGCCGCCCGCCGCCACGACCGGCGCCGCGCCCTCGCCGGGTACGTCCGCCACGGCCGCGCAGCCCGCGATGCCCGCGCTCGTCGGGCAGAAGTTCACCGACGCCGAGTCCGCCGTCAAGAAGCTGGTCACCAGACCCGTCGAGGCGCGCAGCGCCTACAGCGACGTCCCCCTGGCCGCGGACCACGGCCAGTGGGCGGTCTGCTTCCAGATCCCGGCGGCCGGGAGCCCCGTGGAGCCGACGTCCGCCGTCGAGCTCTCGCTGGTCGCGCCCGGCCGGCCCTGCCCGGACCAGGCCGGCGCCACCCTGGCCCCCTCCAAAGCCCCCGAGGCGAGCCGGACTCCCGCCCCGCCGAAGCCCAAGACCTCGCCGCCGACCGACGGCGGCTCCACCGGCGGTGACGGCGGCGGCAGCGGGGGCGGCGGCAGCGGGAGCAGCGGCGGGAGCAGCGTCTACTACAAGAGCTGCGCCGAGGCCAAGGCCGCCGGGGCGGCGCCCATGCGGCGCGGCGAGCCCGGCTACCGGGACGCCCTCGACCGGGACAAGGACGGCACCGCTTGCGACAAGTAGTGACGAAAGGGCAAGCCGACCGGCAGGTTTGAGCCGCAGGGCACAGCGATCCTCGGCGCCGCAGGCCCGGGCCGTGCAGAATCGAGCCCGTCGGTACGGTGTCGAGGGGGCGGCCATGGCTGGGGAAACACACACGGAAACCGGTACGGAGGCACCCGCGCTCGAGGGGGTCCCTCTGCTCGGTTCCCTGTTCGACCTGAAATCGGACTCGCTCGGGACCTATCTGCGCGCCCAGCAGCGGCACGGCGACGTCGTGCGGATCACCGCCGGCCCGCCGGGGCTGCGCGCCGAGCTCTACTGCGTCTTCTCCGCGGAGGGCGCGCAGCAGGTCCTGGCCTCGGAGTCGGCCAACTTCCGCAAGGACAACGCCTTCTACCAGGAGGTCCGGGACTCGTTCGGGAACGGCCTGCTGACCAGCCAGGACGAGGACTACCTGCGCCAACGGCGCCTGGTCCAGCCGCTGTTCACCAAGCGACGGGTGGACGGTTACGCCGACGCCGTCGCCGCCGAGACCCGGGCCGTCATCGCGGGCTGGGAGCAGGCCCCCGGCGGTGTGGTGGACGTCGGCGAGGAGATGATGCGGCTCGCCCTGCGCGCGGTCGCCCGCATCCTCTTCGGCACTGACGTGGAGGCCACCGTCGACGTCGTCGACCGGTGTTTTCCGGTCATCACGGATTACGTGCTGCGCCGCGGCTACTCACCCGCCAACATCCCGCGCACGTGGCCCACCCCGGGCAACAAGCGGGTGGCCGCCGCGATGGACGAGTTGTACACGGCGTGCGACAAGATCATCGCCGAGCGGCGCAGCGGGGCCGCCGCCCGGGGCGAGGACCTGCTGAGTCTGCTCGCCGCCGCCACGAGCTCGGACGACGGGGAGTTCGACGCCGCCGAACTGCGCGACCAGGTGCTGATCTTCCTGCTCGCCGGCCACGAGACGACCGCCACCTCGCTCGCCTTCTCCCTGCACCTGCTGGCCCGCCACCCCGAGCAGCAGGCCCGGGCCCGCGAGGAGATCTCCCGCGTGCTGGGCGACCGTACGCCGCAGGCCGCCGACCTGGACCGGCTCCCGTACCTCACGCAGGTCCTCAAGGAGGCGATGCGGCTCTACCCGGCCGCCCCGGTCATCGGCCGCAGCTCGGTCGCGGCCACCGAGGTCGGGGGCCGGACCATCCCGGCGGGCTCGGACGTGATCCTGGCTCCGTGGGTGACGCACCGACACCCCCGGTACTGGCCGGACCCGGACCGCTTCGACCCGGACCGCTTCACCCCGGAGGCGGAGGCCGGCCGCCCGCGGTACGCCTGGTTCCCGTTCGGGGGCGGCCCGCGCGCCTGCATCGGGCAGCACTTCTCGATGCTGGAGTCGGTGATCGCGCTGGCGATGATCCTGCGGGCGTACGAGTTCGAGGCCGTGGACACCGACATCCCGGTCAGCGCCGGGATCACCCTGCGGGTGAACGGCCCGACCCGCTGCCGGGTCCGGGGCGCGACCGGCGAGGCCGTGTCCTAGAACCGGCGGCCGGCCCCGCGGGGGGGGTCTCAGACGGCCGCCGGTGTGTGGTGGCCCTTGAGGCGTTCGAGGTCGGAGGGGCGGACCTGGATCGCGAACAGGGCGATGGCCGCCGCGACCAGGGCGAAGCAGGCCGCGACGATGAACGCGGCGCTCACGCCCGAGGTGAGCACCTGGTCGCCCCACGGGTCCGGGAGCCGGCCGGTGCGCAGGAAGAGGGCCTTCTGGACGGGTCCTGCCTGGCTCAGGAAGGCCGGGACCTGATCGTGGGCCTCGTTGCGGCTGGCCGTACCGAAGACCGTGACCAGGATGGACAGGCCCAGCGAGCCGCCCACCTGCTGCGACGTGTTGAGCAGTCCGGAGGCCGCGCCGGACTCCCGGTCGGCGACGTTGGACAGGGCCGTCAGGGTCAGCGAGACGAACTGCATGCCCATGCCGACGCTGAAGACGAGCATCGGCCCCAGGATGCTTCCGAGGTACGTCGAGTCGATGTTGGTCCGCGTCAGCCAGGCCAGCCCGGCCGCCGAGCACAGCGCACCCGTCACCATGAAGGGTTTCGGCCCGAGCCTGGGCAGGAGCTGCGAGGTGATGCCCGCACCGACGGCGATGACGGCGCTCACCGGCAGGAACGCGAGGCCGGCCTGGAGCGGGCTGAAACCCAGCACGTTCTGCACGAACAGGGTCAGGAAGAAGAACATGCCGAACATCGCACAGGCGAGGAAGAGCATGATCCCGTAGGAACCGGCCCGGTTCCGGTCGGCGAACATGTGCAGCGGGGTGATCGGCTGCGGCGAGCGGCGCTCGTTGAGGAAGAACAGCAGGAGCAGGACCACGGCCGCGCCGAAGGAGCCGAGGGTGATCGGGTCGGTCCAGCCCTCCTGCGCGGCGCGGATGAAGCCGTAGACGAGCGCGACCATGCCCGCGGTGGACAGCAGCGCGCCGGCGAGGTCGAAGTGCCCGGGGTGGCGTGCGGACTCGCGGATGACCCGGCCGGCCGTCACGGCGATGGCCACGGCGATCGGCACGTTGACGAAGAACACCCAGCGCCAGTTGAGCCATTCGACGAGGATGCCGCCGGCCAGCAGTCCGATCGCGCCGCCGCCCGCCGAGACGGCGGAGAACACGCCGAACGCCCGGTTGCGCGCCGGGCCTTCGCGGAAGGTGGTGGTGATCAGAGCCAGCGCGGTCGGGGAGGCGATGGCTCCGCCGACGCCCTGCAGGGCCCGGGAGGCCATCAGCTGGCCCTCGTTCTGAGCGAACCCGCCCAGCAGTGAGGCCAGGCCGAAGAGCAGCACGCCGGAGATGAACACGCGCTTGCGGCCGAGGATGTCGCCGGTGCGTCCGCCGAGGAGGAGCAGTCCGCCGAACGTGAGGGTGTAGGCGTTGACGACCCAGGACAGGCTCTCGGTGGAGAAGCCGAGGGCGGTCTGGATGTGCGGCAGCGCGATGTTCACGATGGTGATGTCGAGAACGACCATGAGCTGGCACGAGGCGATGACGAACAGCGCGAGCCCGTTGCCGCTTCCTCGGACCTTGCCGTCGGTCCCTTTGCTGGTCGGCGTCGTGTTCCGGTCCACCTGTTCGACGCTAAACCTGGTCGAGGGGGCACACCACTCGAATGGCCTAGGCTACATGACATGTACAGTGTACCATTTCACATGACACACTACGATCATGGATGACTTCCTCAGGCTCTCCGCGAGCACCGGCCGCTTCACGTACGGCGCCCCGCGCGCGTTCTCCTTCGGGGACGACGGCCGGCTGCTCTGGTTCCTCCGATCCACCGGCCCCGCCGACGCCCTCGACAGCCTCTGGGTCCTGGACACCGCCACCGGCACCGAGACACGCCTCGCCGACCCCCGCGAGCTGTCGCCCGAGCCGGGCACCCTGCCGGCCGCCGAGCGCCGGCTGCGCGAGCGGATCCGGCTCGTCGCCGCCGGGATCGGCTCGTACGCGCTCTCCGGCGACGGCCGGAGCGCGGTGTTCCCGCTGTACGGGCGGCTGTACCGGGTCGCCTACGAGGTCACCCCCGACGGGACCGGGCAGGCGGCCGGGCAGCCTGAGGAGATCCCGGCCGCCGGGCCCGCGTTCGACCCCCGCCTCAACGCCGACGGCTCCCGCACCGCGTACGTCGCCGACGACGCCCTCCACACCTTCCCGGGCGGCCGGGTCAGCCCCGCCGACGGAGCCCGCTGGGGCGTCGCGGAGTTCGCCGCCGCCGAGGAACTGGGCCGGGACCGGGGCCACTGGTGGTCCCCCGACGGGGAGACCCTGCTGGCCGCCCGCGTCGCCGAGTCCGCCCTCCAGCGACGCCACTTCGCCGACCCCGCGCACCCCGAGCTCCCGGCCGAGGACTTCGCGTATCCCGAGGCGGGCGGGCCCAACGCCGAGGTCGAGCTGTGGGTGCTCGGCCCCGGCGGCGCCCGGGTACGGCTCGACTGGGACGCCGCGGCGTACCCGTACGTCTCCGACGCCGACTGGGAGTCGGCCGAGGAGATCCTGCTGACCGTCCAGGACCGGCTCCAGCGTTGCGTCCTGCTGCTCTCCGCCGACCCGGCCACCGGCCGTACCCGGGAGCTGTCCCGTACCACGCACCCCCACTGGGTCGACCCGCTGCTGCCCGGCACCCCGGCCCGGCTCCCCGACGGGCGGATGCTCACCGCCGCCGACACTCCGGGCGGCGCCGCCCGCGCCCTCGCCGTCGACGGGAAGCTGCTGACCGGGGACGGGATCCAGGTCCGCCGGGTGGCCGGCATCCACCGGGACCGGCTGCTGATCGAGGCCGGGCAGCGCGACCCCGCCGAACAGCAGGTGCTGCTCCTCGACCCCGCCACCGGCGAGCCGACCCCGCTGGCCGACGGGCCCGGGGTGCACAGCGTCCTCGCGGCGGCCGGGGCTCTGCTGCTGACCTCCGCCGACGCCGACGGGGTGCGCCGCAGCGTACGCACCGCCGAGGGGCGCGCGTTCGTCCCCGCCGACCTCTGCGCGCCGCTGCCGTACCGGGTGGTCCCGCTGCTGGAGCGGGTCACCGAGCACGGCATCCCCACCTCCGTCGTGTTTCCCCGCGGCCATGTCACCGGCCGGCGGCTGCCCGTCCTCATGGACAGCTACGGCGGCCCCGGATTCCAGGACGTGTCCGCCGAGCCGCGCCGCTGGCAGCACCGCCAGTGGTGGGCCGACCGGGGCTTCGCGGTGGTGACCGTCGACAACCGCGGAACCCCGTACGTCTCCCCCGCCTTCACGCACGCCGTGTACCGCGGGTTCTCCGAGGTCACCCTGGACGACCAGGTCGCGGCCCTGCACGCACTCGGCGAACGCCACCCGGACCTCGACCTCGGCCGGGTCGGGGTGCGCGGGTGGTCGTACGGCGGCTACCTGTCCGCGATGGCGGTGCTGCGCCGCCCGGACGTCTTCCACGCGGCGGCCGCCGGGGCCGCGCCGACCGACTTCCGGCACTACGACACGGCGTATACCGAGCGCTACCTCGGGCTCCCGCAGGAGCACCCCGAGGTGTACGAGCGGGACTCGCTGATCCCGGACGCCCCGAACCTGACCCGGCCACTGCTGCTGATCACGGGCCTGGCCGACGACAACGTCCACCCCTCGCACACCCTGCGCCTCTCCCAGGCCCTGACGGACGCGGGCCGCCCGCACCAGCTCCTGGCCCTGCCCGGTGTCACCCACATGACCCCGAACGGCACGAAAGAGAAGCTCATGGCACTGGAACTGGAGTTCTTCCGCCGCGAACTGGCCTGACGGATGCCGCTGCGCCCCGCCGGCCCCACCGCCGGCGGGGCGCTGCACCTCCTCGCGCCGGACCGCATCGAGGTCTGCGCCACGTCGTGGTTCGCCACGGTGACCGGCTCCGAAGGGCGGGAGTTCCCGTGCGGCGACCGGGGTCCGGGCGGACACGAACCGGCCCGGCCCGATTCTCGACGGACCGCAGGCGTTCGGCTCACACGGTGCGGGCGAGGAAGAGGTCGCTCATGAGGTGCACGTCGATGCCGCCGCCGTGGGCGTCGAGCAGGCGGGCGGTCTCGGCCAGGGCCTGTTCGCGGCGCTCGTCCGGCAGGACCCGATAGGCGGTGAGCGAGGTGAGGTGTCCCAGGTAGCGGTCGGTGTCGTAGTGCAGGGCCCGACGGAAACGGACTGACCGCAGGTCGGTGAAGCGGCCGTCGCGGCGGCATTCTGCATCCGCCTCCTGGCACCAGCTCCCCGGATCGTCACGGTAGCCGGAAGCCGGCTCGCCGTGCGGTGAGTTGACGACGCCGTGGCGGCGGTCGATCTCGGCGAGCTCGCCGTGCAGCTCGACGTCGAGGACGCCCTGCGGATTCCAGAACAGCGCCAGCGCACCGCCGGGTTCGAGGGCGGCGTGGACCAGGTCCCAGCGTCGGTGCGGGTCCAGCCAGTGCCAGGAGGTGGCGGCGAACAGCAACCCGAAACGCCGACCGCCCGCCTCCCACTCCTCGAAGCCGCCGACCTCGACCCTGACGTCGGGGTACCGCGCGGTGTTGCGACGAAGCACCTCGGCCATGCGGGGATCGGGCTCGACGCACACCAGCGGGATCCCCCGCGAGGCGAAGGACACCGTGGCCTTGCCGGTGCCCGCACCGACCTCAACAGCCGCGTGACCGCCTGGTTCCGCGTAGGCCAGCACCTCGGAGACCAGGGCATCCGCGTACCCCGGCCGGGCGGCGTCGTACAGCTCCGCCACTTCACCGAAGACCTTGCTGCGAGTCATGTCGATGCGTCCTTGCGAGCCCATCCACGTCCCTCGTTTCCCCGGTCGGCAGTCGGTCACCCCAGCGGTCAAACGACGGCCGGGCCGCCTCGCGGCAGCCGCCGTCAGGACAGCGGGAGGACCCCGGAGCCGATCGTGTCGGCCCGGGGCCCTCCTCTTTCTTCCCCTGGATCCCCGTCAGTCACCGGGGAAGTGACAGGCCACCTCGCGTGAGGCGGTGACACGGAGCAGCGGGCGCTCCGTGCGGCAGATCTGCTGCGCCTTCGGGCAGCGCGGGTGGAAGGTGCAGCCCGGGGGCGGGGCGGCCGGGCTCGGCGGGTCGCCGAGCAGCACGATCCGCTCGCGCCGCCGCTCGGCCGCCGGGTCCGGCAGCGGTACGGCGGACAGCAGTGCCCGGGTGTACGGGTGCTGGGGGTTCTCGTACAGGGTGCGCTTCTCGCCGATCTCGACGATCCGGCCGAGGTACATGACGGCGACCCGGTCGCTGACCCGTTTCACCACGGACAGGTCGTGCGCGATGAACACGTAGGCCAGGCCCAGTTCGCGGCGCAGCCGTTCCATCAGGTTGACGATCTGCGCCTGGACGGAGACGTCGAGCGCGGAGACGGGCTCGTCGGCGACGATCAGCCGGGGGCTGGTGGCCAGTGAGCGGGCGATCCCGATGCGCTGGGCCTGGCCGCCGGAGAACTCGTGCGGATAGCGGTCGATGTGCTCCGGGATCAGCCCGACCAGGTCCATCAGCTCGGCCGCCCGGCGGCGTGCGTCGGATGCCGGCCAGCCCTGGACGAGCAGCGGGTCGGAGATGATCCGGGCCACCGTCTGGCGGGGGTTGAGGGAGGAGTGCGGGTCCTGGAAGACCATCTGGAGGTGCCGCCGCAGGGGGCGGAGCCCGCCCTGGGACATCCTGGTGATGTCCCGTCCGTCGAATGCGATGCTGCCCGAGGTGGGCTCCAGCAGCCTCACCAGCATCCGGCCGGTGGTGGACTTCCCGCAGCCCGACTCGCCCACCAGGCCGAGGGTTTCGCCCGCCGCGAGATCGAAGGAGATCCCGTCGACGGCACGCACGGGCGCCCCCCGGCGCCCGGACGCGGAGCGCCTGCCGGGAAAGGCCATGGTGAGATCGCGTACGGACAGCAGCGGCTCGGGCGGGGCCGGGTCCGGCCCGGTGCGGTCGGGCCGCGCGGTGGTGTCCGGGGGGCGTGCCTCTACGGTCATCGGGACGCCTCCGGGGCGGTCAGGGCGGTCGGGGCGCCGGGCACGGCGCCCGGCACGGCGTCGGCCCCCGCGAAATGGCATGCGGCGGTGCGCCCGCCGATCCCGTACGGCCGCAGCTCGGGGCGCTCGGTGGCACAGCGGCGCCGCTGCTCCGGGGTGGCCGCGGCGGCGAGGTGGCAGCGTGGGGCGAACGCGCAGCCCGGGGCGGGCGCGAGCAGGGAGGGCGGGGAGCCGGGGATGGCCCGCAGGGGCTCGTCGTCGGCGTCGTCCAGCCTTGGCAGCGAGTCGAGCAGGCCCCGGGTGTACGGGTGCGCGGGGTCGGCGAACAGCTCGTCGACCCCGGCCTGTTCGGCGGCCCGGCCGCCGTACATGACCAGCACCTCGTGGGCGACGCGGGCGACCACCCCCAGGTCGTGGGTGATCATCACGACGCCGAGGCCGCGCTCCTGCTGGAGCCGGGCGATGAGCTCCAGGATCTGCGCCTGGACGGTCACGTCGAGTGCCGTGGTGGGCTCGTCGGCGATCAGCAGATCGGGTTCGCAGGCCAGCGCCATGGCGATCATCGCGCGCTGGCGCATGCCGCCGGAGAACTGGTGCGGGTACTCCCCCGCCCGGCGGGCCGGCTCCGGGATGCCGACCTCGCCGAGCATGTCGACCGCGCGCCGGCGGGCAGCGGCCCGGCCGGCCTTGAAGTGCACGCGGACGTGCTCGGCGATCTGCTCGCCGATGGTGTAGTAGGGATGCAGGCTGGACAGCGGGTCCTGGAAGATCATGGCCATCTTCCGGCCGCGCAGCCGGGACAGCTCCTTCTCGGACATCCCGGTGAGCTCCTGCCCGGCCAGGGCGATGGAGCCGCCGATCTCGGCGCCCCGGTGCAGGCCCATGACGGCGAGCGAGGTGACCGACTTGCCGGACCCGGACTCGCCGACGATGCCGAGGGTCCGCCCGGCCTCCACCGTGAAGCCGAGCGCGTCGACGGCCCGTACGGGGCCGCGCGGGGTGGTGAACGTGACGCGCAGGTCGCGCACTTCGAGCAGGGCGGCCATCAGTACCTCACCCTCGGGTCGATGACGGCGTACAGGACGTCGACGACGAGATTGGCGACGACGATGAAGAAGGCGGCGAGCAGTGTGACCCCGAGGACCACCGGCTGGTCCGAGCTGACCAGGGCTCCGTAGAACAGCCGCCCGATGCCCGGGAGTCCGAAGATGGACTCGGTGATGACGGCGCCGGCGAGCAGCCCGCCGAGGTCCATGCCGAAGATGGTGAGGATCGGGGTCATCCCGGAGCGCAGGCCGTGTTTGACGACGACCGTGCGCTCGGGCATGCCCTTGGCGCGGGCGGTACGGATATACGGCTCGGCCATGGCCTCGATCATGGAGCCGCGGCTCTGTCGGGCGTACATGGCCGCGTAGAGCAGGGCGAGCGCGGTCCAGGGCAGCAGCAGGTTGGCCGCCCAGGCGAGCGGGTCGTCGGTGAAGGCCTGGTAGGTGGGGTAGGGCAGGAGCCCGGCGACCCGGATGACTCCGTAGATGAGCATGACGGAGGTGAAGTAGACCGGCAGCGAGGCGGCGGCGACCGCGCCGACCATCAGGGCCTTGTCGGTGGCGGTGTCCTTGCGCAGGGCCGCGGTGACCCCGGCGCCGAGGCCGAGGACGAGCCACAGCGCGGCGGCGCCGACGGCGAGTGAGGCGGAGACCGGGAGCCGGTCCATCAGCAGGTCCCACACGGGCAGGGAGTTCTCGTACGAGTAGCCCAGGCAGGGGAAGTCGCACTGGACGGCGTACTGGCCGGTGCCGAGGGTGCGGCCGGTGAAGATCCCGGTGAGGAAGTCGGCGAACTGCCGCCACACCGGCTGGTCCAGGCCGAGGTACTCCCGTACGTCGGCCAGCCGTTCGGCGCTGCAGGTCTTGCCGCAGGCGGCCGCGGCCGGGTCGGAGGGCAGGACGTAGAAGATGAGGAAGGTGACGGCGGCGATGGCGAGCAGGACGCCCGCGAGGGCGAGCAGCCGGCGCGCGAGGTAGAGGATCACGTGCGGCCGCCCCTCGGGTCGAGGATGTCGCGCAGGGCGTCGCCGAGCAGGGTGAAGGCGAGTACCGCGAGGAAGAGGAAGGTGCTCGGGATGACGAAGTACATGGGGTCGGTCTCGTAGAAGGCGACGGACTCGGCGATCATCTGGCCCCAGGACGGGGTGGGCGGGCGCACGCCCACGCCGAGGTAGCTCAGCGCGGCCTCGGTGCTGATCATGCCGGGGATGAGCAGGGTGGTGTAGGCGATGACCGGGCCCAAGACGCCCGGGAGGATGTCGCGGGTCAGGATCCGCCAGGCGCTCGAGCCGCCGACGCGGGCGGCGTCGACGTACTCGCGGTGTTTGAGGGAGAGGGTCTGGCCGCGGACGACGCGGGCGACGCCGGGCCAGCCGAAGACGCCGATGACGGCGGTCATCAGCACGATCCGGTTGACGTCCTTGGCCACCGACAGCATCGCGATCATGAAGATGAGGCTGGGGAAGGACATGGTCAGGTCCATCAGCCGGGACAGGACGGCGTCGGTGCGGCCGCCGAAGTAGCCGGCGACGATTCCGGCTGCGGTGCCGGTGACCACGACGATGGCGGTGGCGGCGAAGGCGATGAGGAGGGAGACCTGGGCGCCGTGGACGACGCGGGCGAACAGGTCGCGGCCGGTGACGGGTTCGACGCCGAGCCAGTGCTCGGGGCTGATCCCGCCGAGGGAACCGAGGGGCTGGCCGCCGAGGTAGGGGTCGATGGCGGACTTGTCGAACTCCTCGGGGGACCAGCCGCCGAGCGCGCCCAGCCAGGGGGCGGTGACGGCCATCAGGACGAAGAGGAGGACGACGCAGAGGCTGACGCGGACGGCGGGGCGGCGGCGCAGCTCCCGCCGGGCGAGCTGCCAGGGGCTGCTGCCGGTGGCTGCTGCCCCGGGTCCGTCCTGGGTGGCGCCGGGGGTCGGCGCCCCGTCCGGAACCGGAGCCGGGGCCGCCTGGCCGCCGGCGCCGGGTGCGGTGGTGGTCATGGTGTAGGGGGCTCCGTATTCCTCAGCCCTGGCTCTTCGAGGGGTCCTTGAGGCCGACCGTGCCGTAGTCGACGGTGCCGGTCCACACGGGGTGGCCGTAGGCACCCGCGATGTTGGGGCCGACGAGCAGCGGCTTGCGCTCCAGCAGGACCGGGATCGACGGGGACTTCTTCATGATCTCCGCGTCCAGGTCGATCCAGGCCTGGTTGGCCTGCTTGGCGTCGGCCATGGCGTTGATCTCGTCGATCCGCTTGATGGTGGCCTCGTCGCGGAACTGGCTGTAGTTGCCCTGGTTGCCCTTGTCCTTGATGGTGCGTCCGTCGAAGACGAAGGGGATCCAGGTGGAGCCGGAGGGGTAGTCGGGGCACCAGCCCGTGTACGTCATGTCGGGGGTGGTGGAGAGGTCGCCGATGACGTCGTAGTAGGCGCCGGGGTCGACGGTGTCGATGACGACCTCGATGCCGGCGCGGGACAGGCCCTGCTGGATGGCCTCCGCCTTGCCCTTGTCGCCGGTGGAGACCGCGAGGGAGACCTTCAGGTGCTCCTTGCCGGCGGCCTTGAGCAGTTCCTTGGCCTTGGCCGGGTCGCCCGCCGGGGGGATCTTCAGGGTGTCGGCCTGCTTGCCGCCGGAGAGGGCGGGGGGCAGGTAGGCGGTGGCGACCTCGTTGAGGGCGGGGCCGCCGCCCGCGGTGACCACGGCCTCCTTGTCGACGGCGTACTGGAGGGCCTCGCGGACCTTCGGGTCGTTGAAGGGGGCGCGGGAGTTGTTCAGGTGGAGCATGACCGTACAGCCCTGGGACTCGGCGAGCAGGCGCGCCTTGATCTCCGGCTTCGGCAGCACCTTCGGGGCGCTCTCGGGGCGCATGTTGAAGTACTCGACGGCGGAGGCATCGGCGCCCTCGCCGGCGATGATGCGGTCGTCGACCTGGCCGCCCTTGAGGCCCATGACCACGACGAACTTGTCGGGGTAGGCCTTGCGCACGGGGTCGGTCTTCGCGTCCCAGTGCTCGTTGCGGACGAGCACCAGCTTCTTGTCGCGGTCGTACGACTCGATCTTGTACGGGCCGGAGGAGAACGGGCGGGAGTCGTACTGGGTGCCCTTCTCCTGGGACTGCGGGACGGGCGCGAAGGTGGGCAGGGTCGCGGTCGCGGAGAACTCGGCGACCGGCCGCTTGAGTTCGAAGACGATGGTGCGGTCGTCGGGCGTCTTGACGGAGTCGAGGTGCTGCCCCTGGAGCGGACCCTTGTAGCCCTCGGTGCCGGCCAGGTACTGGGCGGCGTAGTCGGGGCCGCCGGTGAGGTCGGGGGCGAAGGAGCGCTCGACGTTGTACTTGACGTCCTGCGCCTTGATCGGCGAGCCGTCCTCGTACTTCACGCCCTCCTTGAGGGTGAAGGTCCAGGTCTTCCCGCCGTTGGAAGGGGTGCCGAGGTCGGTGGCGAGGTCGGGGACGAGCTCGCTGCCGGCCTTGCCGGGCTCGGCCTTGAAGGTGACGAGCGTGCGGTAGAGGAGGCGGGTGCCGAAGTCCATGGCCGGCATGACCCAGTTGCGCGCGGGGTCGAGGTGGGCGAAGTCCTGGTTGGACAGGACCGTGAGGGTGCCGCCCTTGACCGGCGTGCCGCCGAGTATCTTGCCGTCGTTGGCGGCGGCGGGGTTGCCCGCGCCGGCGCTGGTGGAGCCCTTCTTGGGGTCGGAGCAGCCCGAGGCGCCGAGTGCGAGTGCCGCCACCAGAGCGGTGGCGAGGGCGAGTTGGGTGCGCTTGGTCATGGGTCACTCCAGTGAAGGGCCGCGCTCTATGATGTGACCGGTAACATAGTAATGTGAAATTGTACTGACAAGGGGTTGGTGCCGCCGTTATCCAGCCGTGTCCAAACCTGGCCCGTTGAAGGCGAGTTGAGGCTCCGGGGCAGCCGCACTGCGGCGACCGCCCCGGCGGGGGATCAGCTCAACGCGGCGAACCGACCAGGGCCTTCTGTGCGTTCCGGGCCGGGCGGAAGTGACTGTTCGTCACGCAGCCCAGGTTCTGGTAGATGTTGGCGTTCGTCTGCGGGTCCTGGCCGGCCCAGTGGTACTGGCAGGCCCCCTGGATGTACCTGCCCTGGATCCCGCCGGGGAAGTCGATCTCCTTGTTCCACAGGTACTGCGAGTAGATGCCGGTCTGCCGCGCGGTGGCGTTCACGTCGATCCCGCCGGGAGCCTGGATCGCGTACACCCAGCCGTCTCTCCCGCCCCCCGTGGCGAACCCCTGCGCCACCCACCGCTCACAACTGGTGCTCACGTGCGCAGTGTTCTGCCCGCCGCCTCCGATGATCCACTTCGACAGCGGGGTGAGGTCCGTACCCAGCGGGGTGAAGCCGCTCCGGAAGATCGCCTCCGGGTCCGGCCGGGTGTCCCCCCGCCACAGCGTGTTGACGTCGTGACGCCAGTACCAGTCCTCGCGCAACGAGGCGAGGTCCACCTGCGTCCGGATCGATTGATCCGTCGCGGTCTGCGCCCACTCCGACGCACGGTAGGCACCGGTCGGACCGCAGGGGTCGGTGTTGCGGATCTGCTCCGGGGTGCCCGGGTACGGGTCCGCCGCGGCGCCGGCGGGTGAGCCGAACGCCAACGAGACGGTGACCAGGGCCGTGGCGGAAGCGATCCGAAGTGCAGTCTTCAACATGGTCGGGACAACCCATCACTCGGTGCACATGACCCAGTGTTCGTAGACGGATTCCGGGCGGAACCGGCCGCCGTTCGCCACAGTCACTCGTAGGCGCCGCGAGGTCCACCCGCCCGGCGCAGGCCCACCATCCCCGACCCGCCCCCTGGCCCCGGCCCCGCGGACCTCTGCGCTGACACCCCCTAGACGCCCGACCCGAGGCCTCCCGGGGTGCGGCCGACCGGCTCGTCGCGGCCCTGGGCCCAGAGGGAGCGGACGTGGCCGAGGTGGCGGACCATGCAGGCCTCCGCCGCCTCCGCGTCCCCGCTGAGCATCAGGTCCAGCAGCTCGATGTGCTCCTCGGCGGAGGAGACCAGCTTTCCGGCCTCGTCCAGGCCCGTCAGCCCGTACAGCCGCGACCGCTTGCGCAGATCGCCGACCGTCTCGACCAGGCGGTCGTTGCCCGCCAGGGCCAGCAGGGAGAGGTGGAAGCGGCGGTCCGCCTCCAGGTAGCCGATGAGGTTGTGCTCGCGGGCGCTGGTGACGATCTCCTGCGCGATGGGCCGCAGTGCCTCCAGCTGCTCCGCCGTGGCGATCTTCGTGATCCGGCCGATGGTCGGTACCTCGATCATCGTGCGCAGTTCGGTGTACTGGTCCAGATCGCGCTCGCTGACTTCGGTGATCCGGAAGCCCTTGTTGCGGACCGGTTCCACCAGGCCCTCGCGGGCCAGGTCGAGCATCGCCTCGCGGACGGGCGTGGCGGAGACCCCGAGTTCGGCGGCCAGGCCGGGCGCCGAGTAGACGCTGCCGGGGCGCAGTTCGCCCGCTATCAGGGCTGCTCGAAGGGCGTGGCCGACCTGGTCGCGGAGCCGTTCCTGAGCCTTGATGAGGCTGTGCTGCTTCAGGTCACCCATTGCTTTTCCTCCGAACACCTTTGCACCACCGAGCGCAGAGGAACAGCGTACAATGTCACGTTGCGCTTGTTCCCCGAGCGGTGGTGGCTCCCGCGGCGCGGTACATCGCCACCGCCACAGCGAGATCTTCCCAGGCCATGCCCACGCTCTTGAAGAGCTGTGGACAACCCGGCGGTCCCGCCGCCGGCATCCGGCCCGTCACCAGGTCGGCGAGGGTGCCGCTGATATGACCGGGCCCGATCGCCCCCTCCGCCTCCGGCACCAGCAGGTCCCCCGCCTCGCGCAGCGCCGCCGCCCGCGATTCCACGTACACGGCGGCCCGCCGCACCAGGGCGGTGTCGGTCTCCCGGGCGTCCGGCTCGTGCGAGCCGACGGCCACGACCGTCGCGCCCGGGGCCACCAGCCGCCCGTCGAAGAGGGGTTCCCGGGCCGTGGTGCAGCACAGCACCAGGTCCGCGTCGGCCACGTCCGCCGGGGTGCCCGTCCGGGCCGGGATCCCCAAGGAGCGGGCGTACGCCGCCAGCTTCTCCGCGGCCACGGGGTTGCGGGCGACGACCACGGCCTGCGCGGGCTCCCGTACGTCCCGCACCGCTTCGAGATGGCCGTACGCCTGCGGACCGGCGCCGAACAGCACCAGCCGCGGGGCCCGCCCGGCCGGCGTCAGGTACCGCAGGGCGAGTGCCGAGACCGCCGGGGTGCGCAGGGCGGTCAGCGCCGCGCCGTCGAACAGCGCGAGCGGGCGCAGCGTCGGGCCGTCCAGCAGGAGGTAGGAGCCGGTGATCCGGGGCAGGCCGAGGGCCGGATTGCCGGGCGCCACACCGGCGATCTTCACTCCCGCGTACGCCCCCGCCGCGGCCGGCATCAGCAGCAGCTCGCCGCCCGGCACGGGCAGGGCCGTGCGCTGCGGGCAGGCCTCCGGGTCCAGCCCGGCCCGCAGTACGTCGGCCAGCGCGTCGGCGGCTGCGGCCGGGGTGAGCAGCGCGGCCGTCTCCTCGGCCTCGAACTGCGGGATCACAGGAGGAATCCGGCGCCGAGGGCGTCCTGCGGGTCGACTACGAAGGCGTGCTCGCCGGTGCGGTACGCCGTGCCGGTGACCTCCGTGACGAGGCCGCCGCCCGGTGCGACGGCGCCGCCGTGCACCACCCGGCCGGTGAACACCGTGCCCACCACCGACTCGTGGAGCAGGTCCTCGCCCGCCCCGAGCCGCCCGTCCTCCGCGAGCAGCGCCAGCCGCGCCGAGGTCCCCGAGCCGCAGGGAGAGCGGTCGATCTGCCCGTCGGCGAACACGGTGACATTGCGCTGGTGCGGCCCGAAGGGAGTGCCGGGCAGTTCCTCGTGGAGGATCACCCCGTAGACCCCGGAGAGCAGCGGCCCGCCGGGGTGCCAGGTCCCGGGGTGGGCGGCCAGGGCGGCGCGGATCTCCTGTCCGGCCCGGACGAGTTCGGGCAGCGCGGCCCGGGAGACGTCCAGGCCGAGGTCCCGGGCGGCGGTGGACGCGTAGCAGGCGCCGGCGTGCGCGATGTCCACCTCCGCCATGCCCAGGGTGGTCGCCACCGGGACCTTGCGGGCGGCGACCCGGGCCGGGACGTTGCGGAAGGTGACCCCTGTGGTGCGGCCGCCGCTGCGGTGCACGGTCGCGGCGACCCGCCCCGACGGCACGTCGATCCGCACCTGTGCGTCCCCGTCGTCCGGGGCGGGGACGCGGCCGGTGTCCACGGCCCAGGCGCCGAGCGCCATCGTGCCGTGGCCGCAGGCGGTGGAGTAGCCGTCCTTGTGCCAGAACAGCACGCCGAAGTGGGCGCCGTCGTCGTCCGGGGGCACGACGAACCCGCCGTACATTCCGGCGTGCCCGCGCGGCTCCTGCACGAGGAGCCGCCGTACGTCGTCCAGCGGGCTCCGGCGCGGGGCCGTCCCGGAGCCGCCGGGGCCGATGGCGGTGGCGCAGCGCTCGGCGACGGTGTCCCCCGGTACGGGCGGCAGGCCTGCGGAGGCGACGTCGACGATCCGGAAGGGCTCCCCGGCCGTGTGGTAGTCCACGGTGCGTACGGCGGTCACAGGAGGAACCCTTCGGGGAAGGGGTCGGACGGGTCGAGGAAGTACTGGGCGGTGCCGGTGATCCACGCCCGCCCGGTGACGGTGGGGACGACGGCGGGGAGCCCGCCCACCATGGTCTCGCCGACCAGCCGGCCGGTGAACTCGGTGCCGATGAAGGACTCGTTGACGAAGTCCGCGCCGAGCTCGAGGAGGCCGCGGGCGTGCAGCTGGGCCATGCGTGCGCTGGTCCCCGTGCCGCAGGGCGAGCGGTCGAACCAGCCCGGGTGGATGGCCATGGCGTGCCGGGAGCGGCGGGCGTCGGAGCCGGGGGCGGCGAGGTAGACGTGCTTGACCCCGCCGATGGAGGGGTTCTCGGGGTGGACGGGCCGGTCGCCGGAGGCGTTGATCGCGTCCATGACGGCGAGTCCGGCAGCGAGCAGGTCGTCCTTGCGGTCCCGGTCGAAGGGGAGCCCGAGGGAGTCGAGTTCGACGAAGGCGTAGAAGTTGCCGCCGTAGGCGAGGTCGTAGGTGACCGTGCCGTACCCGGGGACCTCTGTCTTCAGGTCGAGACCGACGCAGAAGGAGGGGACGTTGGTGAGGGTGACGGCGGTGGCGGCCCCGTCCTCGACGCGGACGTCGACGCTCACCAGTCCGGCCGGGGTGTCGAGCCGGACGGTGGTGACCGGCTCGACGGCCTCCACCATGCCCGTCTCGACCAGGACGGTGGCGACCCCGATGGTCCCGTGCCCGCACATGGGGAGCAGGCCCGACACCTCGATGTAGAGCACGCCGAAGTCGGCGTCGGGCCGGGTGGGGGGCTGGAGGATGGCGCCGCTCATCGCGGAGTGGCCGCGCGGCTCGTACATGAGCAGGGTCCGGACGTGGTCCGTGTGCTCGATGAAGTGGAGCCGCTTCTCGGCCATGGTGGCGCCGGGAATCACCCCGACGCCTCCGGTGATCACCCGGGTCGGCATGCCCTCGGTGTGCGAGTCCACCGCGTGGTAGATGTGGCGCGTACGCATGGAGTCCCCCGGCTGGTTAGTTGAGGCCCTCGGCGAGGGCCTTCTCGGTCGCGGCGCGGACGGCCGCCTCGGTCTCCCCGGTGAGGGGGAAGCGCGGCGGGCGGGTGGCGCCGCCGGGGCGTCCCGCGAGGTCCATGGAGAGCTTGATGGCCTGGACGAACTCGGTCTTGGAGTCCCAGCGCAGCAGCGAGTGCAGGGACTTGTAGAGCGGCAGCGCGGTGGCGAGGTCGCCGGCGACGGCGGCCCGGTAGAGCTCGGCGCAGGAGCGCGGCAGGGCGTTGGGATAGCCGGCGATCCAGCCGACGGCGCCGGCGAGGGCGAGTTCGAGGAGGACGTCGTCGGCGCCGATGAGCAGGTCGAGGCCGGGGGCGAGTTCGGCGATCTCGTAGGCGCGGCGGACGTCCCCGCTGAACTCCTTGACGGCGACGATCGAGCCGTCCGCGTGCAGCCGGGACAGCAGGGCTGGGGTCAGGTCCACCTTGGTGTCGATGGGGTTGTTGTACGCGACGACGGGCAGGCCGGCGCGGGCGACCTCGGCGTAGTGGGCGCGTACGGTCTGCTCGTCGGCCCGGAAGGCGTTGGGAGGCAGCAGGAGCACGGAGCCGGCCCCGGCCTCGGCGGCCTGGTCGGCCCAGCGGCGGGCCTCGGCGCTGCCGTACGCGGCGACGCCGGGCATGACGCGGGCGCCGTCACCGCCGGCCGCTTCGACGGCGGTGCGGACGACGCGGGCGCGCTCCTCGTGGTTAAGGGTCTGGTACTCCCCGAGGGAGCCGTTGGGGACCACGCCGTCGCAGCCGTTCTCGATCAGCCAGGCCACGTGCTCGGCGTAGGCGTCGTAGTCGACTGTGAGGTCCTCGCGCAGGGGCAGCGCGGTGGCGACCATGATGCCGTGCCAGGGGCGGGTGCGGGGCGGGGTGGGCGCGGGGGTGTGCGCGTGGGTCATGAGAGAGCTCCCTAGAGTGGTGTGTGACATTTTACTAGTGGGTGCAAGGCGGCCACAAGGGCCCTGACCCGGCGGATCAGCCTTCCGCCGGGGGCAGTTCGGCGAGGTGGCGCAGCGGGACCGGACAGGACAGGGGCCGCCGGTCGGGCTTGGCGCCCTGGGATGGGGCGGCCTCCCCGGCGAGGGCTGCCACGGCCGGTCCGCACATGCGGCCCTGACACCAGCCCATGCCGCAGCGGGTGAGGAGTTTGACCGTACGGGCGTCCCGTGCGCCGAGGTCGGCGACGGCCTCGCGGATCCGGCCGGCCCGGACCTCCTCGCAGCGGCACACGTCGGTGTCGTCCCGGAGCCAGCCGGTCCAGCCGGACCCCGGGCGGTGGGCGGCGCCCATCGCGTCGGCGAAGGCGCGCAGCCGCGCGCGGCGGCGGGCCAGGGTGGCGGGGGCGGGCCGGCCTGCGATCGCGTGGGCGGCGATCTCCCCTTCGAGCAGGGCCAGTTGGGCGCCGCCGATACCGCCGGTCTCACCGGCGGACCAGATTCCGGGGACGGAGGTCCGCTGTTCGGCGTCCAGCGCCAGGGCGACGGCGGCGTCGGCGCCGGCGCGGGTGGCGCAGCCCAGGCCGGTCGCCAGCTCCAGCTGGGGGACGAGCCCGTGGCCGACGGCGAGGGCGTCGCAGGGGATCCGGCGGGCGGTGCCGGGCACGGGCCGCCAGTCCCGGTCCAGGCGGGCCACGGTGACGGCCTCGACCCGGTCGGTGCCGTGGGCCTCGGTCACGGCGTGCCGGGCGAGCAGGCGGATGTGGCGGTGGAGCAGGGCGCTGCCGTACGTGGCGGCCTCGGCGAGCTTGCCGGGGTTGCGCAGCAGGGCGGGGACGTGGCCGGCGTACCCGGTGTACGCGGCGGCTTCGACGACGGCCGGCACCCGGGCCCCGGCGGCGGCGAGGGACCCGGCGACGGCGAGCAGCAGCGGCCCGCTCCCGGCGACGACGATCCGCTTGCCCGGCAGCACGAGCCCGCTCTTGAGCATGGCCTGCGCCCCGCCGGCCCCGACCACCCCGGGCAGGGTCCAGCCGGGGAAGGGCAGTTGCCGCTCGTAGGAGCCGGTGGCGAGGAGTACGGCCCGGGCGTGCAGGGTCGCGGCCGCCTCCTCGGGGCCGGCGACGGCGTGCAGCGTCCAGGCGCCGCCGTCCGGGACCACGGTCCAGACGTGGTGGCCCGGCAGGTACGTGATCCGCCCGGCCGATACGTGGGCGCGCAGGGCGGCTTCGCGCGAGGCGAAGGCGGCCCACCCGTGGTGCAGGGCTTCGGGGCGGTCCGCCCCGAGCCCGGGTGCGGGGTGGCGGTAGTACTGGCCGCCGGGGCGCTCCCCCGCGTCCAGGAGGGTGACCCGCAGGCCGAGGCCCGCGGCCGTGACGGCGGCGGCGAGCCCGGCGGGGCCCGCGCCGACGATCGCGAGATCGGACACGGAGAAGCCGGGCACTGCCGGGCCGGGGGCTGCGGAGCCGGGGGCTGCCGGGCCGGGCACTGCCGGGCCGGGCACTGCCGGGCCGGGCGCTGCGGAGCCGGGGGCTGCCGGGCCGGGCACTGCGGGGTCAGAAGCCGAGCTCGGCATGGCCGGTTCCTTCCTGAGTGGTGACGGTGTCCCCGGGGCGGGCGGGGACGAGGCAGGCGCGCTGGTTCGGGCGGCCGTTGACGGTGACGAGGCAGTCGTAGCAGCTGCCGATCCCGCAGAACGCCCCGCGCGGGGCGCCGCCTTCGCGGGTGGTCCGCCAGGCGAGGATTCCGGCGCCCCACAGCACGGCGGCGATGCTCTGCCCCGCCTGCGCGGTCAGCTCCCGCCCGTCGAAGCGCAGGACGTACGTCGCCGCCGGGGCTCCGCCGACGAGGGTGCGGGGGGTCTGGGTCATCGGCCGTTCTCCTTGGGCGTGCGTGCGCGGGTCGGTGGGCCGGGACCGGGTTCCGCTGCGCGGAGCCCCCTCCCCGCCCCGCCCCTTCCCGAAACCGGGGGCTCCGTCCCCGGACCTCCGGTCCTCACACGCCGGACGGGCCGGAAAACCGGCCGCGCCGGCGGATCCGGGCAGAGTCCGGGTGCGGGTCCCCCCGGACGGGGGCACCTCCCGGCGGTGGCCGGGGGAGGGGGAAGGGCGGACAGGGGACGGCTCCGCGCAGCGGACGCCCGGCCCGGGGCGGGTCATCGGGCGGGTTCCGGGGCGGCGGCCGGGCCGAAGCGGTCGGGGCGGAACGGGTGCAGCGGCAGCGGGGGTTCGGAGCCGGTGAGGGCCGCGGCGATCAGGAGGCCCGTGGCCGGGGCCAGGCCGATGCCCGCGCCCTCGTGGCCGCAGGCGTGCAGCAGACCCGGGACCCGGGGGTCCGGGCCGATCGCCGGGAGGTGGTCGGGGAGGTACGGCCGGAAGCCGTGGTAGGTCCGCAGCACCCGGACGTCCGCCAGGACCGGGAACAGCGCTTGCGCCTGGACGGCGAGGCGGCGCAGCGCCTCCACCGACAGGGAGCGGTCGAAGCCGACCCGCTCCCGGGTGGCCCCGATCAGCACCGGGCCCGACGGGGTGCCCTCGACCACGGCCGAGGACTGCAGGGCCGCCGAGCCGCTGGCGACGTCCGCGATGTAGTCGGCGGCGTAGACCTTGTGCCGGACCACCCTCGGCAGCGGCTCCGTCACCAGGACGAACCCGCGGCGTGGGAGCACCGGGAGGGACACTCCGGCCAGTTCCGCGATGCGGCCGCCCCAGGTGCCGGCCGCGTTGACCACGGCCGGGGCCAGGAGTTCGCGGCGCGAGGTCCGCACCCCGCGCACCGCACCGGACCCGCCGGCGGTTCCGGCGGCCCCGGGCGGCAGAAGGATCCCGGTCACCTCCTCGCCGAGGTACACCTGTGCTCCCGATGCGGCCAGCAGCCTGGCCGCCGCCTGGGCCGGCTGGACCTGGGCGTCCTGCGGGTACAGGAATCCGCCCGCCTGCCCCGGGGCCAGATGGGGCTCCAGCTCGCGGAGGTCGAGGACCCCCGCCTCGACGGCTTCGACCCCGGCGGCGCGCTGGCCCTCGGCGAAGCCTCGCAGCGCCTTCAGCGAAGCCTCGTCGGGGGCGACGACGAGGCCGCCCTTGGCCTCGTACTCGATCTCCTGCGGGAGGACCGCGGCGAGTTCGCGCCACAGGCCGGCCGACAGCAGGGCCAGGTCGAGCTCCGGGCCCGCCTCCTTGTCGGAGACGAGCAGATTGCCTTCCCCGGCTCCGGTCGTGCCGCCGGCGACGGGGCCGCGGTCGACGACGGCCACGGAGAGTCCGGAGCGGGCCGCGTAGTACGCGATCGCGGCTCCGACGACGCCGGCGCCGATGATCACGACGTCCAGGGGATGTCTCTTGGGCACGGCAGTAATATGTCACATTCTTCAATGGGGTGCCTAGTAGCACTCGGTCGGTCCGGCTGAGGTGGTGCGCGCCTTTCGATCCGGGCGTCGGGGGGGCGCGACTCCGGCGGCGGATCATGGCCGGACACCCCTGGTAGTCCATGGACATCCGGCTCGGACACGTGGTCGACCGGGCCGGCCCCACTCCCCCGGCTGCCGCCGGGAGGTACCCCCGCCGGCTGCGGAAGGAGGGGCCGGCCCGGTCGCGGGATCAGCTGCGCAGCGGGCCCTCACAGCTGTAACCCGACGTTCCCGCCGCGTGGTTGGTCCAGATCTCCACGGGAGCGAAGGAACAGTTCATGTCGGCCAGGTTGTTGGAGGCCGCGCCCGCCCGGTCGAGGATGAAGTAGTCCACCGTCTCCGACATGTCCTTGAAGTTCTGGTCGTCGCTGCGCCAGTTCTTCAGGTTCGCGGTGATCCGGCCGGTGCAGATGAAACGGCGCTTGCCCGCGTCCCCGTTCTCCACGCAGTCCGGGGTGTTGTAGGTGGCCGCCGCGAAGGCAGACTTCACGTTCGCGAGCGCGGAGTCGCGCAGCTGGTCGTTGGCCGTGAACGAGGTGTTCGGCACGTAGAGCTGGTCGACCTTGGCGATCTGCGCGTCCAGGAAGCGGTCGTAGTCGTGCTGGAGGTAGGTGTCCGCGCCCATCCGGTGGCGCCAGGCGTCGTACCCGGCGACGTCGTTGGCCCGCAGGTGGGTGTACATCTCGCGCAGCAGCGAGGGGTGCTCGGTCCACAGGAACTCGAAGAAGGTCCCCGCGTAGTTGTAGAAGCGGAAGCCGTCGCCGTCGTACGTGGCGTTCAGCAGCTGCTCGACCGACATCCGCGGGCCGCCGCCGGCGGTGTCGCTGATGATGCCCTTGACCAGGGACTTGCGGACGGCGATGCCGTTGTCGCGGGTGGCGCCGTCGAAGAACTCGGCGGTGCCCTCGTCCATGGCGGTGGTGCGGTCGCCTTCGTACCAGGGGCCTTCACCGAAGAACCCGGGGACGGCGAACCGGCCGTTGAGGTAGTGCGTGTACTCGTGGCGGAAGAGCTCCTCGAGGGTGAGGGAGGAGTCCTGCGGGACGCGCCGCTGGTACGTGTAGAAGGTGGCGCCGTTCTCGATGTACATGCCGCCGTTGTTGGTGCCGTAGCCGTTGAGCATCGTCTGGTAGGTCACGTAGTCGGCGCGGGAGGCGTACAGCACGATGTTCAGCGTGGTGTTGGGGTCGCCGGTCAGCGGCTGGTCGGTCCCGATGACCCGGTGGAACTGCGTCTTGACCTGCTTGCTCGCGTAGTAGAGCTGGTCGACGGTGGCCCGGTCGAGGGCCGTGCGGACCTTGATGCCGCCGTTGTCGTAGGTGTAGGTGTTCGGGAAGAGCATCTTCTCGATGTCCTCCTTGCACACCCCGTACGGCTTGCACGCCTCGTAGGTGTTGAGCCAGGAGACGATCTTGGCCCACTGCTCGCTGCCGTTGCCCCAGCCGGACTTGACGGACTCCAGGAGGCCGCCGAGGTCGGCGACGACCTGGTCCTTGAGGCCGTCGACCTGGCCGAAGCGGCCGTACTCGCCGAGCGCGTCGCGGGCCACCCAGTCGTTGGCGCTGCCCTTGAGGTGGGTGTATCCGGCGAAGGCCTTGAACGCGGCGCGGTAGGCGGGGTCGGCCGTCACCGCGGCGTGGAAGGCGGCGTCGCTGTTGCCCGGGTAGACGCCGAGGTAGTTGGCGCTGAGGGCGGCGAGGACGGCGCCGCCCCAGTTCTGGTCCTTGTTGGTCGCGGTGTGCGACGCGTCCATGGTGGCCAGGACCTTCTTGATGAGGCCGAGCTGGTACTGGCGCAGGCCGGGGCCGGTGGCGTAGAGGGCCTCGCGCAGGGTCCGGGCGTTGGACGCGGTGGCGTCGAAGCTGTGCGCGGCGTCGCCGAAGTCGGCGATGGCCCGGCGCATGGCGTCCACGGTCGGGGCGTCGGTGAGGTCGATCTCGGGGCGCGAGAAGTCGTGGTAGACGGCCGCATGGAGGTAGGTGAACATCTCCTCGAGGTGCGAGGAGCCCTGGCCGTCGTGGGCGGCGGCCAGGCCGGATATCCGGCGGGAGACGGCCTGGACGTGCGCGTCGGACATGACGGGCGCGAGGCGCGCGTCCCAGGTCCAGATCAGCCCGCGCAGACAGCCGTCGGCGGTGACGGCCGGATCGGCCAGGAAGTCGGCGAACTGCTCGGGGCTGAGGCCGGTGATCCCGTCGAGGGTGCAGGGGACGCCCGCGGCGACGCTCTGCGCGGTGGGCGCGGCCTGGGCGGCGGCGAGCTTGCGGCTCTTCTCGGTGCGCTCGGTGCGCCCGGCGGGCGTGGCGGCGGCCGGAGCGGCCCCCGGGACGCGGCCGTCGGCGGCCAGCCCGCCGGGAGCCTGGCCCGTCGCCGGCGTGGCCTCCTTCGGCGAGGCGAGGTGGTCGACCTCGTCGAACGGGTTCGCGCCGGGCGCACCGGAGGTGAAGGTGCCGGGCACGGCGGCAGGGGCGGGGGCGGCCGCGGGGGCCCGTTCGGCGGTCTGGGACACCGCCTGGCCTGCGGAGGCGAGCAGCGTGACCGCGACGGCGGCGGAGAGGAGAGACGTACGCACAGCTCTGTACTGAGACACCAAGAACTCCTGGTTGGCAGGGGAGGTGGGGGAAGTGGTGCGTGAAAAGTGCGTGAATGCGCGAACTGCCCTGTGTCACACGGCGTTTGACGGGGATTAACGTGCCGCGATGTGAGCTGTAACATAGTAATGTGAAATTGCACTGACAAGACCTGTGCACCCATCAGTTCGCATCTTCTTGAGGGAGCCCCCATGGCCGACACCCCCTCCCGCCTCAACATCGGCAGCCACGACCTGCCGGTATCGGCGGAGTTGTCCCGCTTCATGGCCGCCGACTGGGCGGCCTCACCCCTCCCCGACGCAGCACGGGTATCCGCGTACGAGGTCACGCCGGCCCGGCGCGCCCGGCTCTCGGCGCGCTTCCCGGGCGAGCGGCTGATCATCCCGGCCGGCGAGCTCAAGGTCCGCTCGAACGACTGCGACCACCGCTTCCGCCCGCACAGCGCGTACGCCTGGCTGACCGGGCTGACGGGCGAGGACCAGGTGGGCCACGTCCTGGTACTGGAGCCCTCGGGCCCCCACGGCCACGAGCCCGTGCTGTACCTGCGCCCCCGCTCCCCGCGCGCGGACGGCAACGAGGAGTTCTACCGGGACCGGCGGTACGGGGAGTTCTGGGTCGGCCGCCGCCCCGACCTGGCGGAGGCGCAGCGCCTGACCGGCCTGCGCTGCGCCCACCTGGACGAACTCGGCTCCCCGGCGGGCCGCAATGCGGCATCGGACACCGAACTGGCCGCCGCGCTCTGCGAGTTGCGCCTCGTGAAGGACGCCTGGGAGGTCGGGCAGCTCCAGCTCGCCGTCGACCACACGGCGGCCGGTTTCGAGGACGTCGTACGGGCGCTGCCGCGCGCACTGGCGCACCCCCGCGGCGAGCGGTGGATCGAGGGGGTCTTCGGCCTGCGCGCCCGGGCGGAGGGCAACGGCACCGGGTACGACACGATCGCGGCGTCGGGCGCGCACGCGTGCGTCCTGCACTGGATCCGCAACGACGGCCGGCTCGACCGCGGCGATCTGCTGCTGCTGGACGCGGGCGTGGAGACCGACAGCCTCTACACGGCGGACATCACGCGCACCCTCCCGCTGTCGGGGCGCTTCTCCCCCGTCCAGCGGCAGGTGTACGAACTGGTGCTGGCGGCGCAGGAGGCGGGCATGGCGGCGCTGCGCCCGGGCGCGAGCTTCCGGGACTTCCACCGGGCCGGGATGCGGGTGATCGCGGAGGGCCTGGCGGAGTGGGGCGTCCTGAAGGACGCGCAGGGCGACCTGCACCGGCGGTACACGCTGTGCAGCAGCGGTCACATGCTGGGGCTGGACGTGCACGACTGCGCGAAGGCGCGGGCGGAGACCTACCTGGACGGGGTCCTGGAGGAGGGACAGGTCCTGACCGTCGAACCGGGCCTGTATCTGCAGCCGGACGACGAGACCCTGCCCCCGGAGCTGCGCGGCATCGGCGTCCGCATCGAGGACGACCTGGTCATCACGGCGAAGGGCGCCCGACTGATGTCAGGCGCCCTTCCCCGCACGGTCGCGGGCATCGAGGAGTGGATGGGGACGCTGCTGGAGGGCTGACTAGCGGCCGCCACCGCCACCGCCGCCACCATCGCCGCCACCGCCGCCACCGTTGCCACCGCCGCCGTCGCCGCCACCGCCGCCGTCGCCGCCGCCACCGCCACCGCCGCCACCGTCATCGTGGCCACCGCCACCGCCGCCGCCGTCGTCGTGGCCGCCACCGCCGCCGCCGTCGTCGTGGCCGCCACCGCCGCCGCCGTCGTCGTGGCCACCGCCACCGCCGCCGCCTTCATCGTGGCCGCCGCGACCGCCGTTGTCATGGCCGCCGAAGCCGCCGTCATCGTGGCCGAAGTTGCCGATGTCGCGGTCTCCGCGGTCAAATCGGTTGCCGCTCCAGGAGTCGTTGTCCCAGTTGCGGTTGCCGTTGAAGGAGCCTACGTCCCTGCACCAGTCGGGGCGGTCGTTCCGGTCGTTCCAGTTCCAGTTCCAACGGGCGAAGTCGCAGCAGTCGCGCCTGTCGTTCTCGCGCCAGTTGTCGGAACACCACCCGTGATTGTGCTGGGTCTGCGGGACACTCGCGGCAAAGGCGCCGCCAACAGGCATCAGGCCGAGCGTTGCGCCGGCAGCCCCTGCCACGATGGCCGCCTTGATCCCACGGCGCATAACCATGCACCTCCGAGCATTCGTGGTGTTGATTGCAAACGGGTCATTTCCACCCTCACCCCTCTCTGGCCCTCTGTCAAAACCACCAGGTCAGAGGACCGCTACTGAAGTACGGCCATACCGTCCAGTTCGACCAGGGCCGGCTCGTCCCAAAGGCGCACGACGCCGATGACCGCCATGGCCGGATAGTCGCGGCCCGCCAATCGGCGCCAGATGCGGCCGAGTTCGCGCGCATGCGTGCGGTACGCATCCACGTCGACCGTGTAGACCGTCACGCGGGCCAGGTCCGCCGGGGTGCCGCCGGATGCGGCCAGGGCCGTCAGGAGGTTGGCCAGGGCGCGTTCGAACTGCTCGGGCAGGGTGTCCCCCACCACCTTGCCCGACGCGTCGAGTGCGGTCTGGCCCGCCAGGAAGACCAGCCGGGAGCCGCTCGCGGCCACGGCATGGGAGAAGCCCGCCGGCGGGGAGAGCTCCGCCGGGTTGATCCGCTCGAGACTCACCGGTAGAGCTCCTTCGCGATGATCGTGCGCTGGACCTCGCTCGCGCCCTCGTAGATGCGCGGGGCCCGGACCTCCCGGTACAGGTGCTCCAGCAGGTGGCCGCGCTGGAGGGCGACGGCCCCGTGCAGCTGGACCGCGTGGTCCACCACGTACTGGGCCGTCTCCGTCGCGAGCAGTTTCGCCATCGCCGACCGGCGCGGGACGTCCGGCGAGCCGGCGTCGTACGCGCCCGCCGCCGCGTAGACCAGGAGCCGGGCGGCCTCGGTGCGGGTGGCCATCTCGGCCACCCGGTGGCCCACCGCCTGGAGGTCGCCCAGTACGCCGCCGAACGCGGGCCGCCCCGCCGTGTACGCCAGGGTCGCGTCCAGCGCGGCCCGGGCCATGCCGACCGCGAAGGCGCCCACGCTCGGCCGGAACAGGTTCAGCGTGTCCATCGCCACCCGGAAGCCCCGGCCGGGCTCGCCCAGGAGGTCCTGCGGGCCGACCGGGACCCCGTCGAAGGCCAGGCGGCCGATCGGATGCGGGGAGAGCATGTCCAGGGGCTCGCCCGACAGGCCGGGGCGGTCGGCCGGGACCAGGAAGGCGGTGACCCCCTTGGCGGCCGGCCCCTCGCCGGTCCGGGCGAACACGGTGTAGAAGTCCGCCTCGGGGGCGTTGGAGATCCAGCACTTCTCGCCGCTGAGCCGCCAGCCGTCCTCGGACCGGACCGCCTCCAGCGCCAGCGCCGCCGCGTCCGAGCCCGCCCCCGGCTCGCTCAGCGCGAAGGCCGCCACCGCGCGCCCGGCCCGCACCTGCGGCAGCCACCGTGCACGCTGCTCCGGCGTCCCCGAGCGGAGCACCGGATGGGCCCCCAGGCCCTGGAGGGCGAGGGCCGTCTCCGCTTCCGTACACCCGTACGCGAGGGATTCGCGGAGCAGGCACAGCTCCAGCGCCCCCGAGGTGAAGACCCGCTCCAGCAGGCCCAGCTCACCCAGTGCCGAGAGCAGCGGGCGGTTGACCCGTCCCGGCTCCCCCTTGTCGGCGAGCGGCCGCAGCCGGTCCGCCGCCAGCGCGCGCAATTGCCCGCACCACTCCTCTTGTTCCACCCCGAGCGCGAATCCGGTCATCCGAATATCCCCGCTTCTATCGCGTCCTGTTGACTGCCGTCACCATCACGATACGCTCGTAGCGCACGTGCACGGCCTGCTCCGCCACTTCGGTCCCCCGCCCGGGGGCCGCTGCCGTTGCAAGGGGGCGAACCCGCCTTGGAGCTCAAGCCTTCCGCCCACGCCGACACCTTCGCGCGCGACCACCTGCCACCGCCGCACGCCTGGCCGCGGCTCGTCTTCGAGCTCCCCGAGCTGGCCTATCCGGACCGGCTCAACTGCGGCGCCGAGCTGCTCGACGCCACCATCGCCCGCTTCGGGCCCGACCGCCCGGCCTTCCGCAGCGGCGCCGGCGAGGTGTGGTCGTACGGCGGGCTGCGCGAGCGCGTGGACCGCCTCGCCCACGTGCTCACGGCCGATCTCGGCGTGGTCCCCGGCAACCGGGTGCTCCTGCGCGGCCCCACCGGCCCCTGGCTCGCCGCGTGCTGGCTGGCGGTGATGAAGGCGGGCGCGGTGGCGGTCACCGTCCTGGCCCAGCAGCGGGCGCAGGAACTGGCCACGGTCTGCGCGATGGCCCGGGTGCAGCACGCGCTGTGCCATGTGGGCGTGCTGGACGATCTGGCGAAGGCCGAGGTGCCCGGCCTGCGGATCACCCCGTACGGCGGCGAGGCCCCGGACGACCTGCTCCGGCTGGCCGAGCGGCACGAGGAGCCCTTCGCCGCCGTCGAGACCTCCGCCGACGACGTCGCCCTGATCGCCTTCACCTCGGGCACCACCGGCCGCCCCAAGGGCTGCATGCACTTCCACCGCGATCTGCTCTCCGTCGCCGACACCTTCTCCCGCACCGTCCTGCGCCCCCGCCCCGACGACGTCTTCGCGGGCAGTCCGCCGCTCGGCTTCACCTTCGGCCTGGGCGGCCTGGTCGTCTTCCCGCTGCGCGCCGGCGCCTCCGCGCTGCTGCTCGATCGGGCGGTCCCGCGCCGGCTGCTGCCCGCCCTCGCCGAACACCGGGTCACGGTGCTGTTCACCGCGCCCACCGCGTACCGGGCGATGCTGGACGACCTGGGCGCGTACGACGTGGGCGCGTACGACCTGTCGGCGCTGCGCCGCTGCGTCTCGGCGGGCGAGAACCTCCCGGCGGCCACCTGGCAGGCCTGGTACGAGCGCACCGGACTGCGGATCATCAACGGCATCGGCGCCACCGAGCTGCTGCACATCTTCATCTCCGCGGCCGACGAGGACATCCGCCCGGGGACGACCGGCCGGGTGGTGCCGGGCTGGCAGGCACGGGTGGTGGACGCCGCCGGCCGCCCCGTCGCGGACAACGAGCCGGGGCTGCTGGCCGTTCGCGGCCCGGTGGGGTGCCGGTATCTGGAGGATCCCCGGCAGGAGGAGTACGTACGGGACGGCTGGAACCTGACCGGGGACACCTACGTCCGCGATCCGGAGGGCTATTTCCGGTACGTTGCCCGCGCCGACGACATGATCGTCTCGGCGGGCTACAACATCGCGGGCCCGGAGGTGGAGGAAGCCCTGATGCGCCACCCGGACGTGGTGGAGGCCGCGGTGGTGGGCCGCCCGGACGAGCGACGCGGGCAGATCGTGGTGGCGTACACCGTCGTGCGGGCGGGCGCGGCACTGACGGAGGAGGTCCTGCGCGCGTTCATGCGGGCGGAACTGGCCCCGCACAAGTGCCCGCGCTCCTTCGTGTTCCTCCCCGCGCTCCCCCGGACCGCGACCGGGAAACTGCAACGGTTCCGGCTGCGCGATGGAGGGGGCGTCGTGCCGGTCGGCCCGGATCAGGGAGCGGCGTCGACCGGCGAGAACGCCGCGAGGCGCGGCTGCGGACGCGGCGAGCCCGGGCCGACCGGCGAGACGCCCCCTACAGTGAACCCGTGGTCGAGCAGCACACCCCGCGATCCCTGATCGTCACGTTCTACGGAGCCTACGGGCGGGCCTTCGCGGGCCCGGTCCCGGTGTCCGCGCTGGTCCGCCTGCTGGGCGCGGCCGGCGTGGACGCCCCGTCGGTCCGCTCGTCGGTGTCCCGGCTGAAGCGGCGCGGCTTCCTGCTGCCCGCGCGCGCCGCGGACGGCTCGGCGGGGTACGGGCTCTCCGCGGAGGCGCGGCAGCTGCTGGACGACGGCGACCGGCGGATCTACGGGGACCGCGACGCGCACCCGCCGGGGGAATGGCTGCTGGCGGTGTTCTCCGTACCGGAGCAGGAGCGGCACAAGCGGCACCTGCTGCGCTCGCGGCTCGCCCGGCTCGGCTTCGGCGCGGTGGCACCGGGGGTGTGGATCGCCCCGGCCCACCTGTACGAGGAGACCGGGCACACCCTGGACCGGCTGCACCTGACGGCGTACGTGGAGCTGTTCCGCGGCGGCCACCTCGGCTTCGCCCCGACCGCCGAGGCGGTGGCCCGGTGGTGGGACCTGACCTCCCTGGCCAAGCAGCACGAGGAGTTCCTCGACCTGCACGAGCCCGTGCTGCGCGCCCTCCAGTCGGGCCCGGCCCCCACCCCGGAGGACGCCTACCGCTGCTACCTGCTCGCCCTGGACACCTGGCGGCGCCTGCCGTACGCCGACCCGGGCCTGCCGCGCGAACTGCTGCCCGCGGACTGGCCGGGCGACCGGGCGGCGGCCGTCTTCGCCGAACTGCACTCCCGGCTGCGGGACATCGGGGCGGGGTTCGTGGAACCGTAGGCAACGGCCGCCGCGTCACGAAGTGTTGTGACACATCGTGATCTTCCTCCGCCGCCACCGCTCCCGACCCCGCGGCGGCCTTCGAACCCGCCGCAGCCCCAGCCCCAGACCTGGTACCAGCCGCCCGTGACACCGCCCGGGCGGTGGACCGCACGCCTGCAGCTGGCCGGAGCGGCGCTGGTGGGTGCCGCGGCCGGGTTCACGGCCTCCCGGCTCGCCGCCAACGCCCGCGCGTACTGCGACGCGGGCTGGGAGGCGGGCGGGAAGTTCGAGCTGAACTTCGAGATGCTGTTCCTCGTGCCGGGCTGCGCGCTCCTCGCGCTGGTCCTCGCCCTGCTCACCCGCCGCCTGCCCCTGTTGCTGCGGGCCGTGCCGATCCTGGCCGTCCTGGCCGCGGTGGTGGTCTGGTACTTCGCGGTCAAGGGCACCTTGGACGGCTACCCCGGGGATTCGGGGCTGTGCGGGCCCGACAACGTGCCGCCGTGGTGGCCGGACTGGCTGCCCGCGTAAAACCGACGTGCGCGGGGAAACGATCCGGCGCCATCATGAGCCATGACGTGGACATTCACCCATGACCTGGCGGCCTATCTGGCCGCGGCGGGCCCTGCCGTGACCGGCGAGCCCGTCGCCAACACCTCTCTGCTGACCGTGACCGACGCGCTGGAGCGGCGGGGCCTGGACGCCTACGGATCCGCCGAGCCCTTCTTCGGCTGGTGGACCGCCGCCGACGGGAGCGTCGCCGGCGCCCTGCTGCGCACCCCGCCGCATCCGCTGCTGATCGGGGCGCTGCCGGACGAGGCCGTCCGCGCGCTGGGGGCGGCGCTCGCCACGGAGCCGCTGCTCGCCGGGGTCGACGCGCTCAACGCCCGCCGCTGCGACGCGCAGGTGCTGGCCGCGGCGTGGGGGAAGCCGAGCGAGGTCACCGAGGAGAACCGGCTGTACCGGCTCACCGGGCTGATCGCCCCGGATCCCGCCCCGGCCGGGCGGGCCCGGCTCGCCACCCCGGCCGACCTGCCGCTGCTGCTGGACTGGGCCGGCGCCTTCAAGCGGGAGACCGGGGAACCGGGCGGCCCCTCCGAGGTCTTCCTGCGCGACCGGCTCTCGTACGGGGGCATGCTGCTCTGGGAGGATGCCGCGGCGCCGGTGTCGATGGCCGGGTTCTTCCGCCCGATCGGCTCGGTGTCCCGCGTCGGCCCGGTGTACACCCCGCCGGAGCTCCGCGGCCGCGGGTACGCCGCCGGGGTCACGCACGCGGTGAGCGAAGCGGCGTACGCGGCCGGCGCCTCGGAGGTGCTCCTCTACACGGACCTGGCCAACCCCACCAGCAACGGCATCTACCGGCGCCTGGGCTACACCCCGGTCGAGGACCGGGTCGAGGTGGCCGCCGTATGAGCACCTCGGAGGAAGCCGATGAACCCGACGAACCCGACGAACCGCTCTGGATGCTGGCCGCGAACGTCGTGCAGTGGCGCCGCTGGGGCGAGGGCGGCCAGGGCCTGCGCCCGGGCACGAAGACGTTCAAGGGCGGCACCAAGGTCTACGTCTTCGACACGCTGGACGGCTGGGAGTACTGCATGGTCGTCGGCCGCCCCCGGCACACCCGGCGCTACGTGCAGGAGTACGTCCACACCCGCCATCTGCACACCTTCCGGCCGAAGCTGGTGCGCAGCCCGGCCGTGCTGCGCACCGCCGAGTGGTCGAGGTTCTGGGGCGCGACGGGTGAGGCGGACGCGGCGGGGGCGGCGCCCGTGCTGGAGCGCTGCGCCCGGGAGCTGCGCAGCGAGCAGTGGCCGGACCGGCCGCATCCTGAGCCCTGTCTGTGCCACGAGTGCCTGACGCTCGGCGGCGGGTGATCCCGCCTCAGCCGCGCCCGGTCGGCGGTTTGCGGCTGCCCGCCCGGTACGGGGCGGGCCAGGGCGCGGCCGGGCCGGCGTAGGACTGGTCGGCGGCCGCGTGCAGGGTCCAGTGCGGGTCGTACAGGTGGGGGCGGCCGACGGCGCAGAGGTCGGCGCGGCCCGCCAGCAGCAGGGAGTTCACGTCGTCCCAGGAGGAGATGGCGCCGACGGCGATGACCGGGACGCCCAGCGCGTTGCGGATCCGGTCCGCGTACGGGGTCTGGTACGAGCGCCCGTACTCGGGGGTCTCGTCCGCCACCACCTGGCCGGTCGACACGTCGATGGCGTCGGCGCCGTGGGCGGCGAAGGCGGCCGCGATGTCCACCGCGTCCTGGGCGCAGGTGCCGCCCGGGGCCCAGTCGGTGGCAGAGATGCGGACGGTCATCGGGCGGTCGTCGGGCCAGACGGCGCGGACGGCGTCGAAGACCTCCAGCGGGAACCGGAGCCGGTTCTCCAGCGGGCCGCCGTAGGCGTCCGTGCGGTGGTTGGTGAGCGGGGACAGGAAGCCGGACAGCAGATAGCCGTGGGCGCAGTGCAGTTCCAGCAGGTCGAACCCGCAGCCGGCGGCCCGTACCGCGGCTGCGGCGAAGTCGGAGCGGATCGACGCGAGGTCCTGTGCGGTCAGCGCGCGCGGGACGGCCGAGACGCCCGGCCGGTAGGGCAGTTCCGAGGCGGCCGCCACCGGCCAGTTTCCCTCCGGGAGGGGGTCGTCCATGCCCTCCCACATCAGCCGCGTCGAGCCCTTGCGGCCTGAGTGGCCGAGCTGGACACCGAGCGCGGTGCCGGGCGCGGAGGTGTGCACGAAGTCCGCGATCCGGGTCCAGGCCGCCGCCTGCTCCCCCGTGTACAGGCCGGTGCAGCCGGGGGTGATCCGGCCCTCGGCGGACACGCAGACCATCTCGGTCATCACCAGGGCGGCTCCGCCGAGGGCCCGCGCGCCGAGGTGGACCAGGTGGAAGTCCCCGGGAGTCCCGTCGCCGTCCTGTGCGCTGTACATGTCCATCGGGGAGACCACGACCCGGTTGCGCAGGGTCAGCCCGCGCAGCTTCAGCGGCGTGAACATCGGCGGGGTGTTCTCGTCCGGGCAGCCGAAGTCCCGCTCCACGGCGCGGGTGAACCGCTCGTCGCGCAGCCGCAGGTTGTCGTGGGTCACCCGGCGGCTGCGGGTGAGCAGGTTGAAGGCGAACTGCCGGGCGGGCTGGTCCACGTACCCGGCGATCTCCTCGAACCACCGCATGCTGGCGGCTGCGGCCCGCTGGGTCGAGGCCACCGCCGGCCGCCGCGCGGCCTCGTACGCGGCCAGGGCGGCGGGTACGTCCGGCTCTGTGGCCACGGCTTCGGCGAGCGCGAGCGCGTCCTCCACCGCCAGCTTGGTGCCGGAGCCGATCGAGAAGTGCGCGGTGTGCGCCGCGTCGCCGAGCAGCACGACGTTGCCGTGGGACCACCGCTCGTTGACGACCGTACGGAACTCCGTCCACGCCGAGCGGTTTCCGTGCAGCGGCCGGCCGCGCAGGGCCTCGCTGAAGATCTTGGCGCAGCGGGCGGCCGATTCGTCCTCGTCGCACAGGTCGAGGCCGGCCGCCCGCCACACCTTCTCGTGCATCTCGACGATCACCGTGGAGGCGTCCGCGGAGTACGGGTAGGCGTGCAGCTGCATGACGCCGTGCTCGGTCTCCGCGATCTCGAAGCGGAAGGCGTCGAAGGCGAAGTCGGCGGCGAGCCAGATGTACCGGCAGTGCCCGCTCGTCAGCGTCGGCCGGAAGTGCGCGGCGCCGCTCTGCCGGGTCGCGCTGTGCACTCCGTCGGCCGCGACCACCAGGTCGTACGAGGCAGCCAGTGCCGCGGCGGCCGGTGCCCCGGTGCGCAAGCGCAGCTGCACTCCGAGCCCGGCGCAGCGCTCGTGCAGGATCTCCAGCAGCCTGCGCCGCCCGAGGGCGGCGAAGCCGTGGCCGCCGGAGGTCAGCAGCCGCCCCCGGTGCACGATGTCGATGTCGTCCCAGCGCACGAACTCCGCGCCGAGGGCGGCGTAGACCAGGGTGTCGGCCCGTTCGATGCCGCCGAGCGTCTCGTCGGAGAGCACCACGCCGAAGCCGAAGGTGTCCTCGGGGGCATTGCGTTCCCAGACCTCGACGGTGTGGCCCTGGCGGGCCAGCAGTGCGGCGGCGTACAGGCCCCCCGGCCCGCCGCCGACGACGGCGACCCGCAGGGTGGTGCGCCGGGAGCCGTCGACCGGCATGGTGCCCGCAGCCATGGCGCTACCTGCCCTTCCACTCCGGGGGCCGCTTCGCGGTGAAGGCGGCGTGGAACTCGGCGTAGTCCCGGCCGTTCATCAGCAGGGCCTGGGTGTTGGCGTCGAGCTCGACCGAAGCGGCCAGCGGCATGTCGAGCTCGGCGGTCAGCAGTGCCTTGGTCTGCGCGTACGCGAGGGCCGGTCCGGCGGCGAGGTGCGCGGCGAGTTCCGCGGCCCGCACGTCGGCCTTGCCTTCTTCGGTGAGCTCGCTGAGCAGGCCGATGCGCTCGGCCTCCGGCGCCCGTACGGGCTCTCCGAGCATCAGCAGCCGGGTGGCGTGGCCGAGGCCGACGACGCGGGGCAGCAGGTACGCGGCGCCCATGTCCCCGCCGGAGAGGCCGACGCGGGTGAAGAGGAACGCGAAGCGGGCGGTGGGGTCGGCGATCCGGAAGTCGGCGGCGAGGGCGAGGACGGCGCCGGCGCCGGCGGCGACCCCGTGCACGGCGGCGATCACCGGGAAGGGGCATTCGCGGATGGCCCGCACCACCTGGCCGGTCATCCGGTTGAAGTCGAGGAGCTGGGCGGTGTCCATGGCCAGGGTGGCGCCGATGATCTCGTCGACGTCTCCGCCGGAGCAGAAGCCGCGCCCCTCGCCGCCGAGCACGAGGGCGCGCACGGATCGCTCCCGGGAGAGCTCGGCGAGCAGATCGCGCAGGTCGGCGTAGGCGCCGAAGGTGAGGGCGTTGAGTTTCTCGGGGCGGTCGAGGGTGACGGTGGCCACGCCGTCCTGCCGGGACACCCGCAGGTGGCGCCACCGTTCGGTCGCTGCTGTGGAACCGATGAAGGGGCTCACACGATCGACGGTATCACCGCATCGTGACTGCCGTCACAGAAACGCGACACGTGAGTGAGGGCGCACGCCCCCACGGCAGGGACACGGCGGAGCCGCCGGCCGCGAACGGGAAGGCCGTCTGGTTCACCCTGCCGGCGCGGCCCGCATGACTATGCGGTACTAGGCGGCAACCGGCTGGGCGAGGGTGGCGACGAGCACGGCCTTGATGGTGTGCAGCCGGTTCTCGGCCTCGTCGAAGACGAGGGAGTGCGCGGATTCGAACACCTCGTCCGTCACCTCCAGCGAGTCCAGCCCGTGCCGCTCGTGGATCTCCCGGCCGACCTTGGTGCCCAGGTCGTGGAAGGCGGGCAGGCAGTGCAGGAACTTCACGTCCGGGTTGCCGGTCGCGCGGAGCACGTCCATCGTGACGCTGTACGGGGCCAGGGCGCCGATCCGCTCGTCCCAGACCTCCTTGGGCTCGCCCATGGAGACCCACACGTCGGTGGCGACGAAGTCCGCCTGGGACACCCCCTCGGCGACCTCCTCCGTCAGGGTGATGCGGGCCCCGCTGGCGGCCGCGAGCTCGCGCGCCCTCGACACCACGGACTCGGCCGGCCAGTAGGCCTTCGGTGCGACGATGCGTACGTCCATGCCGAGCAGCGCACCGGTGACCAGGTAGGAGTTGCCCATGTTGAAGCGGGCGTCGCCGAGGTAGGCGAAGGCGATCCGGTCCAGCGGCTTGGCGCAGTGCTCGGTCATGGTGAGCACGTCGGCCAGCATCTGGGTGGGGTGCCAGTCGTCGGTGAGCCCGTTGAACACCGGCACGCCGGAGTGGGCGGCGAGCGCCTCGACGGCCTCCTGGCTGTCCCCCCGGTACTCGATGCCGTCGAACATCCGGCCGAGCACCCGCGCCGTGTCCTTGACCGACTCCTTGTGGCCGATCTGGGAGCCGGCCGGGTCGAGGTACGTGGTGTGGGCGCCCTGGTCGGCTGCGGCGACCTCGAACGCGCAGCGGGTGCGCGTCGAGGTCTTCTCGAAGATCAGCGCGATGTTCCGGCCCTGGAGGCGGCGCTGCTCGGCCCCGGCCTTCTTGGCCGCCTTGAGGTCGGCGGCGAGCTCGACCAGACCGCGGAACTCGGCGGCGGAGAAGTCGAGCTCCTTGAGGAAACTGCGGCCGACGAGGTCGGTGGCCATGGGGACACTCCAGGGTCGCACTGGCAGGGGATGCTGGAAGTCTATACGATCCCCCGTATTGATATTCAGCCCCTGTTCCCGTTCCGGTCAGGCCGGGTCCCGATCAGGCCGGGTCCCGCTCCACCGGGCAGCTCATGCACCGCGGCCCGCCCCGGCCCCGCCCCAGTTCGCTCCCCGGGATCTCGATGACCTCTATGCCCTCCTTGCGCAGGTGGGTGTTGGTCGTCACGTTCCGCTCGTACGCCACCACGACCCCCGGCTCGACGGCCAGCACGTTGCAGCCGTCGTCCCACTGCTCGCGCTCCGCCGCGTGCACGTCCTGCGTGGCGGTCAGCACCCGGATCGAGGCCAGCCCGAGCGCCGCCGCGATCGCCCGGTGCATGTGCTCCGGCGGATGGTCGGTCACCTTCAGCTCCTGCAGGCCCGCGCCCGGCTCGATCGTGTAGGAGCGCAGCATGCCGAGGCCCGCGTACTGGGTGAACGTATCTCCGTCCACCATCGTCATCACCGTGTCCAGGTGCATGAAGGCCCGCCGCTTCGGCATGTCCAGCGCCACGATGGTGGTCGCCGACCCGGCCGCGAACAGGCCGCGCGCGAGCATCTCCACCGCCTGCGGCGTGGTCCGCTCGCTCATCCCGATGAGCACCGCGCCGTTGCCGATGACGAGCACGTCCCCGCCCTCGATGGTCGAGGGGTAGTCCGCCTGCCCCTGCGACCAGTAGTGGAAGGCCCCCGACGAGGTGAAGAGCGGGTGGTGCTTGTAGATCGCCTCGAAGTGCACGGTCTCGCGCTGCCGGGCCGGCCAGCGCATGGCGTTGATGGACACCCCGTCGTAGATCCAGGCGGAGGTGTCCCGGGTGAACAGGTGGTTGGGCAGCGGCCCCAGCAGGAAGTCGTCCAGCTCCATGGCGTGGAAGCGGACCGACACCGGCTCGGCGTGCCGCTCCAGGTACTCGCGCTTGGTCATCCCGCCGACCAGCGCCTCGGCCAGCCCCGTCGCCGGCAGTCCGTCGAAGACCGCGCGCAGGTGGTCGGTGGCGAGCGGCCCGTACTCCTTCTCGTCGAACACCCGGTCCAGGACGAGGTGTCTGGCCTCGGGGATGGCCAGGGCCTCGCACAGCAGGTCGCCGAAGAGGTGCACCTCCACGCCGCGGTCGCGCAGTACGTCGGCGAAGCCGTCGTGCTCCTGACGGGCCCGGCGCACCCACAGCACGTCGTCGAAGAGCAGTGCGTCCTTGTTGGTCGGTGTGAGCCGCTTCAGCTCCAGGTCGGGCCGGTGGAGGATGACGCGGCGAAGCCGCCCGGTCTCGGAGTCGACATGGAATCCCATGGCGTACACGTTCGCAGACCGGACGACTTTTTGACGTGGCGTTCGCTCAGGAGACCGGGTGGGACCGGCAGCCCCTGCGGACCCGGCAGTCCCCGCGGGGTCAGCGCAGACCGAGGAGCGTCGTCGGGGCCCCGGCCGGCTCCGGGGTGGTCAGGCCCAGCTTGGGGACGGCCAGGTCCGGGATCCCGAAGTTGTCGCCGTCCGGCATCGTCAGCGGGGCGCCGACGGCCGCACCGGGGGTGCGGGCGAGCAGATCGGTGGCCGGGGCCTCCAGCGTGCCCTCGGCGTCCGTCTTCGGGTCGCCGAGCAGGTTCGGCACCGGCGCCCCGACCAGGGTGCTGCCGAGCTGGGTGCCGATCGGCAGTACCGGGAGGACCGGGCTGGGGAGCAGATCGCCCGTGTGGTGTCGGGGTGCCTCCGGGGCGCCGACGACCGGCACCGGCACCGCCGTGGCCACGCGCGGGGTGTCCACGCCCAGCGTGGTCTTCACGGCGTCCAGGGGGACACCCACCGGCACCGAGTCGGCCATGGCCGGGGTGGCCGCGCCGGCCGCGGCCATACAGGTCATGAGTACCGCCATGCTTCCGCGCGCGGTCATCTTCATAGGTGACGTTCCGTTCTTCCAGGGTCGCGGACATTCCGCTGCCCTGGATGAACGATCCCGCAGGTGGGTTTCCCGGCGTTCTTCGGGAAAGTTCCCCCATACGACCGAATTCGGGGCCGTACGGGGGCCTCGCCTTTACGGCGGCGTGCGACGCGCCGTCACCGTCGGCGTCACGCTCGGCGTCACAACCGGGGGTCCACCGGCTCCGATTCGAGGGCGAGCACCGCGAAGACCGCCTCGTGCACCCGCCACAGCGGCTCCTCGCCGGCCAGCCGGTCGAGGGCCTCCAGCCCGAGTGCGTACTCGCGCAGGGCCAGCGAGCGCTTGTGCCCCAGGAACCGCTGGCGCAGCTTCTCCAGCTGCTCCGGACGCGTGTATTCCGGGCCGTAGATGATCCGCAGGTACTCGCGGCCGCGGACCTTGACGCCGGGCTGGACCAGGCGGCCCCTGCCGTCCCGGGCGTACGCCTGGAGCGGCTTGACGACCATGCCCTCGCCGCCGGCGGCCGTGAGCGCGAGCCACCAGTCGGTGCCCGCCCGTACGGAGTCCTCGTCGGCGGTGTCCACCAGGATCCGGCCGGTGCGGCGCAGCAGCCCGGTGCCGGCCGGTTTGCCGGGGTCATCGGCTTCAACGAGCCGGTCCAGCCAGAACAGCTGCTCGTCGTGCGGTACGTCGGCCAGCGAGCGCCCGGCTGCCGCCAGGAGCTGGAAGGGCGCGAACCGTACGCCGTCGAGCCCGTCGGTGGTCCAGCAGTAGCGCCGGTAGGCCTCGGTGAACCGCTCGGCGTCGACGGCCCGGTCCCGCTGGCGGGCGAGCAGACCGCCGGTGTCGATGCCCCGCTCGGTGGCCGCGGCCAGGGCGGTGAGGGCGTCCGGGAAGACGGCGCGGGAGGCCGCGCCGACGGCGGCGTACTGGTTGCGCAGCAGGCCGGTGGACTTCAGCGACCAGGGCAGGAGCTCCCCGTCCAGCAGCAGCCAGTCGGTGGCGAGCTCCTCCCACAGGCCCGCGCCGGTGAGGGCGCCGCGGAGCCGGGCGAGGACCTCCTCGGTGACCTCGGGGTCGTGGAAGAAGGGCCGGCCGGTGCGGGTGTAGACGGAACCGGTGGCCCCGTCGACGCCGAACCGCTCGCGGGCCGTCCCGGCGTCCTTGCAGACCAGGACGGTGGCGCGGGAGCCCATGTGCTTCTCCTCGCAGACGACCTGGGCGATGCCGTCCTTGCGGTACTGGGCGAAGGCCTCGGCCGGGTGCTCCAGGTAGCCCTCTTCGTGCGAGGTGGCCGTGGGCGCCATGGTGGGCGGCAGGTACGGAACCAGCCGCGGGTCCACCGCGAAGCGGCTCATGACCTCCAGGGCGGCCGCCGCGTTCTCCTCGCGCACGTTGACGTTGCCCAGGTGCCGGGTCTCGACGATCCGGCGCCCCCGGACGTCGCCCAGGTCGAGCGGCCGCCCTGCCCCGGACTCCGTCCGGGGGGACCCCCAGCCGCCCGGCGCCTCGCCGGCGAGCGGCTTGACCGGCTCGTACCAGACCTTCTCGGCCGGTACGTCGACCAGTTCGCGCTCGGGCCAGCGCAGGGCGGTCATCTTCCCGCCGAAGACGGCGCCGGTGTCCAGGCAGATGGTGTTGTTGATCCAGGCGGTGTCCGGGACCGGGGTGTGGCCGTAGACCACGACCGCCCTGCCGCGGTAGTCCTCGGCCCACGGGTAGCGCACGGGCAGGCCGAACTCGTCGGTCTCGCCGGTGGTCTCCCCGTAGAGGGCGTGCGAGCGGACCCGGCCGGAGGTGCGGCCGTGGTACTTCTCGGGCAGACCGGCGTGGCAGACCACCAGCTTGCCGCCGTCGAGGACGTAGTGGCTGACGAGGCCCGCAATGAACGTGCGGACCTCCTGGACGAACTCCTCCGGCTCCAGGCGAAGCTGCTCGATCGTCTCGGCGAGCCCGTGGGTCTGCTGGACCTTGGAGCCCTTGAGGTGACGGCCGAGCTTGTTCTCGTGGTTCCCGGGCACGCACAGGGCGTTGCCCGACCCGACCATGCCCATCACCCGGCGCAGTACGCCGGGGCTGTCCGGGCCGCGGTCGACGAGGTCGCCGACGAAGACGGCGGTGCGGCCCTCCGGGTGGACGCCGTCCTCGTACCCGAGCTTGCCGAGCAGGGTCTCCAGCTCGGAGGAACAGCCGTGGATGTCGCCGATGATGTCGAAGGGGCCGGTGAGGTGGGTGAGGTCGTTGAAGCGCTTCTCCAGGACGACTTCGGCGGTCTCGACCTCCTCGACGGAGCGCAGCACGTGCACCTTGCGGAAGCCCTCGCGCTCCAGTCCGCGCAGCGAGCGGCGCAGGTCGCGGCGGTGCCGCTGGATGACGGCGCGGGGCAGCCCGGCGCGGTCGGGGCGGGCTGCGTTGCGTTCGGCGCAGACCTCCTCGGGCAGGTCGAGGACGATGGCGATGGGCAGCACGTCGTGCGCGCGGGCGAGCTGGACCAGCTGGCGGCGCGCCTCCTGCTGGACGCTGGTGGCGTCCACGACGGTGAGGCGCCCGGCGGCGAGGCGTTTGCCCGCGATGTAGTGCAGGACGTCGAAGGCGTCCTTGCTGGCGCTCTGGTCGTTCTCGTCGTCGGCGACGAGGCCCCGGCAGTAGTCGGAGGAGATGACCTCGGTGGCCTTGAAGTGCTTGCGGGCGAAGGTGGACTTCCCGGATCCGGTGGCGCCGATCAGGACGACGAGGGACAGGTCGGTGACGGGAAGTACGCGTCGCCTGCCGTCGGAGTCGGTGGTGGTCATGCTGCCTCGCCCTCCTTCGGGGTGTCGGTGGTCTCGGTGCCGGTCCGGCTGAAGACGGCCATCTGGGTCGGCGGCCCCACCTCGGGGTCGTCGTCCCCGACGGGAACGAACTCGACGGCGTACCCGTACCGTCCGGCGATCTCGCCGGCCCAGGTACGGAACTCCGCGCGGGTCCACTCGAAGCGGTGGTCGCCGTGCCGGACGTGCCCGGCGGGCAGGGTCTCCCAGCGGACGTTGTATTCGACGTTCGGGGTGGTGACGAGGACCGTGCGGGGGCGGGCCGCGCCGAACACCGCGTACTCCAGGGCGGGCAGCCGCGGCAGGTCCAGGTGCTCGATGACCTCGCTGAGTACGGCCGCGTCGTACCCGGCCAGCCGCTTGTCCGTGTACGCGAGCGAGCCCTGGAGCAACTGCACGCGGCTGCTCTGCCGCTCGCCCATCCGCTCCAGCCGCAGCCGCTTGGCGGCCATCCCGAGGGCCCGCATGGACACGTCGACACCGACGATCTCGGTGAAGGCCACGTCCTTGAGGAGCGCCTGCACCAGCTGGCCCTGTCCGCAGCCGAGGTCGAGGACCCGGGCCGCGCCGGCGGCGCGCAGTGCGCCGAGGATCGCCTCGCGCCGCTGCACCGCGAGCGGTACGGGCTTCTCCTCGGTGTCGCTGTGCTCGTCGACCGCGTTGTCGATCTCCTCCACCTCACTGCCGTCGGCCTCGGCCAGGCGGACCAGCTCCAGGCGGTCGAGGGCGTCCTGGGTCAGCCGCTTGTGGCGGGCGAGGTAGCGGGAGGTGATCAGCCCGTTCTCGGGGTGCGCGGCCAGCCAGCCGTCTCCGGCGCGCAGCAGCTTGTCCACCTCGTCGGGGGCGACCCAGTAGTGCTTGGCGTCGTCGAGCACGGGCAGCAGGACGTAGAGCTGCCGCAGCGCGTCGGCGAGCCGCAGCTCGCCCTCCAGGACGAGCCGTACGTACCGGGAGTCCCCCCACTCGGGGAACTGCTCGTCGAGCGGCACGGGTTCGGCCCGTACGAGGTCCCAGCCGAGCGGGTCGAACAGCCGGTGCACCAGGGCCGCCCCGCCCCGGGCGGGCAGTGCCGGGATCTCGATCCGCAGCGGGCGGGCCTGCTCCGGCAGCTCCGGGCGGGCGGTGCACTGGCCCTTCAGCGCACTGCGGAAGACCCCGCTGAGCGCGACGGCGAGCAGCGAGGAGGCGGCGTACGGGCGGTCGTTGACGTACTGCGCGAGCGCGGCGTCGGGCGCCCCGCCCCGGCCCTTGCCCTGGCCGCGCCGCACGAGTGCGACGGGATCCACCTCCAGCAGCAGGGCCGCGGTGCACCGCTCGGCCGTGGCCTCGGGGTAGAACACGTGGGCGGTGCCGTGGGAGGTGGCGAACGCCTGCGCCTTGCCGGGATGCTTGTGCAGCAGAAAGCCCAGGTCGGTGGCGGGTCGTTCAGGGGTACCGGTGGCGGAGATCGTCAGGAACACACGACCGATTCTTGCTGGTCGCCTGCCGTGTCCGCGCCCTATTTTCCGGCAGCCAGCCGCGCGATACGGGCCGGGCCGATGCGGCAGCAGCCGCCGATGAGGCGGGCGCCGGTGCGGCGCCAGGCGGCCGTGGGCCAGGGGGCGGGGTCGGCCGGTGCGTGCCATTCACGGGTGGCGGCGTCCCAGACGGAGCCGTCGTTGGGGTAGGCCAGGAGCGGCTTGGCGGTGACGGCCGCGGCCGCCTCGAGGGCGGGCTGCACATCCGCCGGGTCGCAGCAGTTGACGCCGAGGGCGATGATCTCCGGGGTGCCGGCCGCGAGGGCGAAGGCCTCGGGGAGGGGCTGGCCGGCTCGGGTGCGGGCGTCGGCCACGGTGTAGCTCAGCCAGGCGGGCGCGCCGGTCCCGGCGAGGACGGTGAGGAGGGCCTCGGCCTCGTCGGCGTCCGGGACGGTCTCCAGGGCCAGGACGTCGGGGCCCGCCTCGAGCAGGGCCTCGATGCGGGGGCGGTGGAAGGCGGCGAGCTCGCGCACGCTCAGCCCGTACCGCCCCCGGTACTCGGAGCCGTCCGCGAGCACCGCCCCGTACGGGCCGACGGAGGCGGCGACCCAGACGTCGTGGTCCGCGGCCTCGGCCGCCCGGGCGGCGAGTGCGACGCCGCGGTGCAGCAGGGCGGTGGTCTCGGCCCGGTCGTGGCCGTGGGCGGCGAAGGCCTCGTACCCCACCTGGTAGCTGGCGGTGATCAGCACCTCGGCGCCGGCCCGCGCGTACGCCGTGTGGGCGGCCTCCACCTGGTCCGGCCGCTCGGCGAGCACCCGGCCCGACCAGAGGCCGCCGGACAGGTCGCAGCCCTGGTCGGTGAGCTGGTTGCTCAGCCCGCCGTCCAGGAGCACGGTCCTGCGGGCCAGGGCCTCGGCGAGCGGGCCGGACGCGCGGGGCATCGGTCTCCGCCTCCCTCAGCCGAGCTGGGACAGCACCTGGGCCGAGATCAGCTCCAGGTGGTCCAGGTCGTCGAGGTCGAGCAGCTGGAGGTAGACGCGGGAGCAGCCGACGGCCGCGTAGGCGCCGATCTTCTCCACGACCTCGGCCGGGGAGCCGGCCAGGCCGTTGGCCTTGAGTTCGTCCACGTTCCGGCCGATGGCGGCGGCCCGGCGCGCGACCTCGGCGTCGTTCTTGCCGACACACACCACGAGGGCGTTGGAGTAGACGAGCTCGTCGGCCCCCCGCCCGGCCTCCTCGGCGGCCCTGCGCACCCGGCCGAACTGCCGCTCGCTGTCCGCGATCGACGCGAACGGCATGTTGAACTCGTCCGCGTACCGGGCGGCGAGGCGCGGGGTGCGCTTCGCACCGTGGCCGCCGATGAGCACGGGCACCTTGGCCTGGGCCGGCTTGGGCAGCGCCGGGGAGTTCTCCACCTGGTAGTGGGTGCCCGCGAAGTCGAAGGTGGCCCCGGGCGCGGTCGCCCACAGGCCGGTGACGATGGCCAGCTGTTCCTCCAGCCGGGCCATCCGCTCCGCCGGGAAGGGGATGCCGTACGCCTTGTGCTCCCCCTCGAACCAGCCCGCGCCCAGGCCCAGTTCGACCCGGCCGCCGGACATCTGGTCGACCTGGGCCACCTGGATGGCGAGCACGCCGGGCAGCCGGAAGGTGCCGGCCGTCATCAGCGTGCCCAGCCGGATCCGCCGCGTTTCCCGGGCCAGGCCCGCAAGGGTGATCCAGGCGTCGGTGGGCCCGGGCAGGCCGTCCGCCGAGCCCATCCGCAGATAGTGGTCGGACCGGAAGAACGCGTCGAATCCCAGGTCCTCGGTGGCCTTGGCGACGGTCAGGAGGGTGTCGTAGCTCGCGCCCTGCTGGGGCTCGGTGAAAATACGGAGATCCATGACTCCCATCCTGCCTCCCCCGGCCACCTCCGGCGGGTGCCACGGTCCCACCCCGGCAGGGTGAATCTGCGTCAACCCGACGGTCCGCCCCGCGCCCGGCCAGTGGCCGGCCCGGATGGGGCTCGTCGGCTCGGACGGAGCCGGACCGCCCGGCCCGCGCGCCGGCGGCATTTCGCCGGTGCGTCCACCGCCCCCTTCCGCCCGGGAAGGGCCAGGGCCGAGGAGGCCGCCAGGGGGCGCCCGTCCTACCGGTCGAACTGACCGAGCGGGTCGCGTCGCGCGCGGCGGCCCCTCGACCCCGTTCTCCCGTCAGGCCACGCCGGAGGCGGACCCCCGTTCGCGGACCGCCAGGCGGCGCAGGACGGCCCGGACCCGGTCGCTCGATTCGTCGGCCGCGTCGATGGACTCTATGCACTGCCAGTACAGGCCCTCGTCGTCCGTCGCACAGGCCACCCCGACCAGGGCTATCCCCACTTCGCCGAGCAGCGCCTGCAGTCCGAGCAGAGCCTGGCGCACGTCCGCCACCTCGGTCAGCTGCGCCGCTCTCGGCGGATAATCGGGCGCGCTGCCCTCGCCGCGCAGGGCGGCTCTGTCGAGCACCCCGCAGCCTCTGCCTCCCGCTTCACCCAGTCCCCTTGCCTCCGATCTCAGCTCCGGCGGCCCGGTGACCGCCAGCCAGCTCCCTATCCCCTGCGCGAGCGCCTGGGCCTGCCAGGCCTCGCCCACGATGTCCATCGCCGCCCCGCTCTGCGCCAGCGCGTGCCTGCCGGCCGCGATGAGCCGTACCGCATCCATATGCCGTCCCCCGTCCGCACGACATCCGCCGTTCTCACCACTACCCAGAGTGAGGGCAATGGGCCAGTAAAGCCAGGGGTATTCGGAAATCTATGGACACAAACATGGTTGTGGATGACGCCATCACTCCGAAGAGTGACAATTTGATGAAGGTGGCCCTGTCACCGGGAAGCGGAGCTCGTTCCTCTCGATCTTCGCGGCGAGCGCATCCAGCACATCCACCCCGAGAACCTCACAGAATTGCAGCAGATACGCCAGCACGTCGGCCACCTCATCGGCCACGCGGTGCGCGGTTTCCGGCTTCTCCATAACCTTCGCCGACTGTTCCGGGGTCAGCCACTGGAAGATTTCGACCAGTTCGGCCGCCTCCACGCTCAGCGCCGCGGCCAGGTTCTTGGGCGTGTGGAACGGCTCCCAGCCGCGCGCCGCGGCGAACTCGGCCAGCCGCCGCTGCAGTTGGGTCAGCCGTTCGCCCGGGTGCGGCGGGTTCGCGCCCCCTGTGCCGTGCGTGCCGTGCGTGTCGGGCGTGTGGTGCGTGTCGGGCGTGTCGGGCGTATCGCTCATGGCGTCAGGTCTACCACCGTGACCCCCGGGGCCACGCGGGCGGCCGCGGCCGTCTCCTCCCCCACCGCCGCGACCAGGCGGACATGGCCGCGTCCGCAGGACAGCAGGGCCAGCCGCAGCAGTTCGGCGTTCTGCCGCCGGTCCAGGCCGCGGTCGAAGCCGTCGGCGAGGACGGTCAGCGCCTGCCGGGCGGAGAGCAGTTCGGCGGCCGGGTCCATGGCCAGTACCCCCGGGCCGGTCAGCAGGACCAGCGCCAGCGCGAGGAAGCGGAGCTCGCCCGCGCCAAGCCGCCCCAGTTCCGTGGCCGGCCCGGCGGAGCCGCGGTCCAGGAGCGCCGTGACCGGGCCGTTCGCGGGAGTCCGTACGTCCAGGCCCTGCACCGGGCCCGCGCAGCCGGTCCGCGCCGCCGCGGCCAGCAGCGCGTGGCGGGTGCCGCATTCGTGGCGGGTCCGGCGCAGGACGTCGGCGAGATTGGCGCAGTCGCCCAGCAGCCGGCCCTCGCCCGGCGGGACGGGTGCGCGCATCCGGTCCGGGCGCGGGTCGCAGGGGAACACCGAGCGCAGGGCCACCACCACCTGCTCGGCGGCGGCGAGGACCTGCCGCTGTCCGGCCGTCGAGCCGGCCACGCGCAGCGGGAGGAGGGCGGTGCCGAGCCGGTCGTCGGGCAGCGGGGCCCGGGTCACGCCGATGGCTCCGCCGGTCAGCCAGGAGGCATGTACGGAGCGCCGGCCGGGGTCGCGCAGGGCGGTGCTGAGCAGGACCCGCCCGTCCACCGAGAGCCGTTCGCCGGCGATCCGCAGCGCGGGCTCGGCCTGTACGGCGAGGTCGAGGCGGACGGGCCCGGCCGGGCCGTCGACGGTGCAGCCGATGCGGAATCCGCGCCGCCCCTGGCCGTCGGGCAGGGCCCGGTCGGGGATGCGGGCCGGCGGGTCGGGAAACGCCTCCTCCAGGGTGGCGCCGGATCCCAGCCCGGCCAGGGCCTCGTAGGCGGCCAGGGCCTGGGACTTGCCGCTGCCGCTGGGCCCGGAGAGGAAGGTCACGGGCCCGAGCGGGAAGGCGGCCGCGCGGTGCCTGCCGAAGGCGGAGAGCCGCAACTCGGTGACGGCGGGCCGGTGGTGCACGACACCCCGGTCGGCAACCGCCGCAGCGGCGGATGCGGCGCCGCCTGCCGACACGGCGGCAGCGGCGGAGGGGGCGGCAGGGGCAGCGGCTAACGCGGCAGGGGCAGAGGCGGAAGCAGAGGCCGAGGCCCCTGCCGCGTCCAGGGTGGCGTCCATGCGCCGGACGGTACGGGCCGCCGGGCCCCCGGTGGGCACGGCGAACCGTTCCGTCGAGGCGACCTTCCTACGATCGGGGGACGGCGGCCGCCGCGATCCCCTCCACCTCGGTCCCGACGGGCGCCAGCAGGAAGACGTTCCGGTCGACCCGGTGCATCCCGCTGCCCAGTCCGAAGACCACGCCGCTGCTGAAGTCGAGGATCCGCTTGGCCACTTCGCTGTCCGCACCGGTGAGGTCGAGCAGCACCGGGATCTGCGCTATCAGGTACTCGGCCACCTCCCGGGCATCGGCGAAGATCTGGACCCGGATCACGACGAAGCGCCGCTGTTCCGCCGCGGCAGCTCCCGGCGCCGTGGGGATCGTGCGGTGGTCCACCCGGGAGGGCCACTCGTTGCGACTGCGCAGGGGGACCACCTGCGCGAGCCCCTCCCACTGTTCGTCCGTGACGTCGTACCTGCTCACCGGGCCGCCTCGGCCGTGCGCTTCATGTGCATCCCGCCATCCTCTCGCGTTTCACCCGTTCAGCCCAACAACGACACGAGGGACACGGGGTACGCCCACCGATCCGAGTAGGTTAAGTTAGGCATACCTAAGTCACTTGCCCAGGACGATGGAGAGACCCGCATGCGCATGTCCGGTGCTGCCCCCGCCACTCCGGCCGCCGGCCGGCCCGCCGACGCCGAGCGGGTCCGGTCGATCCTGGCCGCCGCCCACTCCATGACCGTGGTCACCGGCGGGCTGCGCAGCGAAGTCCGCCACCTCGACGGGGCGGACCCGATGGGCCGGCTGCACCTGCACCCCGCCGAGCCCGGCGGCGACTGCGCGCACCGGCCGTCGATCCGGCTGGAGTTCACCGACATCGCCCCCACCCCCGTACGGGACAGGGTGCGCGCCCGCGTCACGGTCCTGGGCCGCCTGCTCACGCCCTACACGGACGAAGGCACCGACTCCACCTGCATGGAATTCGGCCGGGTCGTCCTGGAGACCGCGGAGGGCCGCTCGTACGTCGGCCTCGACGAGCTCGACGCGGCCTGCCCCGACCCCCTCGCACCGTTCGAGGCCGGGATGCTCACGCACCTCCTCGACGACCACGCCGAACTCGTCACGCTCCTGCTGCGCCTGGTCCGGCCGCTGCCCACCGCGGCGATCGTCCGCGTCCTGCCGCTCGCCATGGACCGGTACGGGATCACCCTGCGCCTGGAAGAGCGGCGCGGCCACCGCGACGTACGGCTGCCCTTCCCCTCGCCGCTCGACGACGTCGAGCAGTCCGGGGTGCAGATCCAGGCCCTGTTCAGCGCGGCCCGGCGGAGCTCGCACCGCAACAGCCTGCCCGCGTGAGGAATGCGCCCGCCTGAGGAATAGGTCCGTGTGCGGCCCCGTTGGGGACGATCATGAAGGCAATCACGTACAGCGCATACGGAACTTCCGGGAACCTCACGCTCGTTGACTTACCGCAGCCCAAGGTGGGCCCCGGCGAGGTACTGGTCAGGGTCAGGGCCGCCGGCGTCAACCCGGTGGACTGGAAGCTCGCCGCCGGATACCTCGACCCCACCCTCGAAGTCCGCTACCCGGTCATACCCGGCTGGGACGTCGCCGGAGTCGTCGAGGCCGTCGGCCCCGACACCTTCGACTACGCCGTCGGCGACGAGGTCTACGGATACGTCCGCAAAGACTGGGTCGAGCTCGGCACTTACGCCGAACTGGTCGCCGCCCCCGTCCGGACCCTGGCCCGCAAGCCGCACGAGCTGACCTTCGAGCAGGCCGCGGGCATCCCGCTGTCCGGCCTCACCGCGTACCAGTCCCTCACCCGCGCGGGCCTCAAGGCGGGCGAGACCGTCGTCATCCACTCCGCGGCCGGCGGCACCGGCTCCTTCGGCGTGCAGATCGCCGTCGCCCTCGGCCTGCGCGTCATCGGCACGGCCGGCGCGCACAACCACGACTACCTGCGCGCGCTCGGCGCCGAGCCCGTCCTGTACGGGGAGGGCCTGGCGGACCGGATCCGCGCACTCGCCCCCGAAGGCATCGACGCGGGGCTGGACTTCTTCGGGGACGGCGCCGTCGAGATCCTCCAGTCGCTCGTCAAGGAGCGCAGCCGGGTGGTGTCCATCGCCGACTACGAGGCCGCCGCCAAGGGCGCGCACCAGCTGTGGGTGCGCCCGGACACCGCGGACCTGACGTTCCTGGCCGAACTGGCGGACGCGGGGAAGCTCACGGTCAACGTGGAGCACGCACTGCCGCTCGCCGAGGCGGCGAAGGCCTGGGACCTCAGCGCAGCGGGCCGCACCCGCGGCAAGATCGTCCTGACGGTCTGACGGCACGCCGGGCCGCCGCCGCGCGGGCGCCGCCGGAGCAGCGTGCTCCGGCGGCGCGGCCGGCCCCGGCGGCGGGCAGCGGCCGAGGGCGGCTCAGGCGGCGGCCCCGGCATGGCGGTTGGCCGGGCGCGGGAGACCGTAGTTCTCGCGCAGGGTCGTCCCGGTGTACTCCGTACGGAACAGGCCGCGCTCCTGGAGGATCGGCACGACGTGGTCGACGAAGGCGGTGAGCCCGGTCGGCAGGACGGGCGCCATGATGTTGAAGCCGTCGGCGGCTCCGTGCGTGAACCACTCCTCCAGCTGGTCCGCGATCTGCTCCGGCGTGCCGGCGAAGACGCGGTGCCCGCGGCCGGCGCCGAGGCGGGCGATCAGCTCGCGCAGGGTGAGGCCGTCGCGGCGGGCCAGTTCGGCCACGAGGGTGAAGCGGCTCTTGTTGCCGTTGATGTCCCGCTCCTCGGGGAGCTCGGGCAGCGGGCCGTCGAGGGGGTGGCCGGTGAGGTCGGTGCCGAGCATGCCGGAGAGCTGGGCGAGCCCGTACTCCGGCACCTGGAGGTCGGTGAGCTCCTGCTCCAGGGCCTTCGCCTCGGCCTCGGTGGAGCCGATGACGGGCGCGATGCCGGGGAGGACGAGCAGGTCGGACCCGGCCCGGCCGTACTTGGCGAGGCGCGACTTGAGGTCCTTGTAGAAGGTCTGCCCGTCGGCGAGGGTCTGCTGGGCGGTGAAGACGGCCTCGGCGTACTGGGCGGCGAACTCCTTGCCGTCCTCGGAGGATCCGGCCTGCACGAGGAGCGGGTGGCCCTGCGGGGAGCGGGGCACGTTGAGCGGGCCGGCGACGCCGAAGTACGCGCCGCGGTGGGCGGCGGGGTGGAGCTTGTCGGTGTCGGCATAGATGCCGCGTTCCTTGTCGAGGACGATCGCGTCGTCCTCCCAGCTGTCCCAGAGCTTGGTGGCGACGTCGAGGAACTCGCGGGCGCGGTCGTAGCGGAGGCTGTGCTCGAGGTGCTCGTCCTGGCCGAAGTTGCGGGCCTCGTCGACGGTGCCTGAGGTGACGATGTTCCAGCCGGCGCGGCCGTTGCTGATGTGGTCGAGGGAGGCGAACTTGCGGGCGAGGTGGAACGGCTCGTTGAAGGTGGTGGAGACGGTGGCGATGAGCCCGATGTGGTCGGTGACTGCGGCGATGGCGGCGAGCAGGGTGAGCGGCTCGAACCCGCCGAGGGCGTTGTGGCGGGCCTTGCCCCAGAGGGCGAGCCCGTCGGCGAAGAAGATCGAGTCGAGCCGCCCACGCTCGGCGGTCCGGGCCAGCTCCTGGAAGTACCGCAGATCGGTGACCCGCTCGGGGCTGCTGTCGGGGTGCCGCCAGGCGGCGTCGTGGTGGCCGGCGTTCATGAGGAAGGCGTTGAGGTGGAGGGTCCGGGGTGCGGTCATGGCTGATGTTCCTCGGGTCGTGGAGACGGATGCGGTGCGGGGCGGGGCCGGGGTCCTCCGGCCGGTCGGGCCGGTCAGGCCGGTCAGGCCGGTCAGGCCGTCGTACGGGCCACGCCGTCAGCCGGAGGGCGGTGCTGCGGCACAAGGGCCCGGTTGCCCGGGGCGGGCTGGTCGTACGGGCTGCGTCGCGGCCTCCGGAAGGCCAGGCGCTACGGGCGCAGGGCCGGTCGGGCGGAGGCCGCTGTAGCGACGCCCGCCGCAGGGACGGGTGCGGGACAACGGGCCGGGTGATCCGGGACGGACGGCTTCGTCGGGGCGCGGGCCGGTCGGCCGGCACGGGCGGAGGCCGTCGTACGGGCTGTACGGCGGCCGCCCGGAGGGGCCGGCCGGACCGTCGGGCCGACGGCCGGCCGGCCCGGCCCCGGGGCCGAAAGGCCCGGGCGGCCTCCGGGGCCGGGCGGCGAGCCCGTAGGGCGTCAGGCTGCGGGGACGCGCCAGACGCTGAGGCGGCGTTCGATCGTGACCAGGAGCTGGTTGAAGGCCACGCCGACGGCGGAGATGGTGACGATGCCCGCGTACATCTGCGGGATCGCGAAGTTGAACTGCGAGGCGTTGATCAGATAGCCGAGGCCCGCCTTGGCCCCGATCATCTCGGCGGCCACGAGGACCAGGATCGAGACGGCCCCGGCCAGCCGGATACCGGTGAAGATGGCCGGTACGGAGGCCGGCAGGATCACCTTCTGGAAGAGCTTCGGCGTGGACAGGTCCATGGACCGGGCGAGTTTGACCAGGGTCGGATCGGCGTTGCCGACGGCGCTGATGGTGTTCAGCAGGATCGGCCAGACGCAGGCGTAGACGACGATCGAGACCTTCGAGGTCTCGCCGATGCCGAGCAGCAGCACGAACACCGGCAGCAGCGCGAGGGCCGCCGTGTTGCGGAACACCTCCAGCAGCGGACCGAGCAGCGCCGCGACGGGGCGGTACCAGCCGATGAGCAGGCCGAGTGGGACGGCGACGACGACGGCGATGCCGAAGCCGCCGAAGGAACGGACGAGGCTGGCCCGGGCGTGCTCGCCGAGCTGGCCGTCGACCAGCAGCCCCCACCAGGCCTCGGCGACCTCGCTGACCGGCGGGAGGAACGTGGCGTCGACGAGGCCGAGCCGGGGCGCGGCCTCCCAGAGGGCGAACAGGGCGACGAGCGCGGCGGACCGAAGCCCGAGGGCCCTCACCCAGCGCCCCATCGCCCTGGCCCGGCGTCGTACGGGAGATACCGGGCCCGTGCCCGGGGCCTCGGGCGGCGCCGCCCGGTCGGCCTTCCTGGAGGCCACCCCCGAGACCGGCTCGGGGGCGCTCGCCGCGGGCTCCGCACGACCGGTGGCATCCGTTGCGTGTTCCACCGCGCGCCCGGAGACACGCACCGGCTCCGCCACGGCCGAGGCCGCCGGCCGGGCAGGCTCCAGGGCGGGCTCCGCGAGGCGGGCGTCGCCCGGTGTGGGTTGCGCCGGGGGGACGGAGGTGTGCACCGGCTCCGGGGCGGACGCGTCGGGCGGGGGCGTTGCCGGGCCCGGTAGGGCGGTGGCGGTGGTGTCGGTGGTCATGCCGTTGCCTCCTCCTTCTCCAGCTGCCGGGCACGCGCCACCTCGTCGTGGAGCAGGGTCCAGATCTCGTGGCGGTAGCGGGCGAACTCCGGGCTGGAGCGCAGGTCCTCGCCCTCGATCCCGGACCCCCGGGCGCCCAGGGAGACCGGGACGACCTCCTTGACCCTGCCCGGACGGGAGGTGATGACGGCCACGCGCTGCCCGAGGTACACGGCCTCCTCGATGCCGTGCGTGATGAAGACGACCGTCTTGCCGGTGCGCTGCCAGATCCGGCGCAGCTCGTCCTGGAGCGACTCCCGGGTCTGCGCGTCGAGCGCCGCGAACGGCTCGTCCATCAGCAGCACGTCCGGGTCGTACGCGAGCGAGCGGGCGATCGCGACCCGCTGGCGCATCCCGCCGGACAGTTCGTGCGGGTGCCGGTCCTCGAAGCCGGTGAGGCCGACGAGGTCCAGGAACTCCCTCGCCCGGTCCGCTCGTTCACGCCGTGGGGCGCCCGTCGCCTCCAGGCCGAACTCGACGTTGCCCAGCGCGGTCCGCCACGGCAGCAGCGCGTACTGCTGGAAGACGATGCCCCGGTCCAGGCCGGGCCCGGTGACCGGCTTGCCGTCGAGCAGGATCCGGCCCGACGTGGGCCGGGTCAGACCGCCGAGGAGGTCCAGGAGCGTGGATTTGCCGCAGCCGCTGGGGCCGACGACGACCACGAACTCCCCCGTCTCGATCCGCAGGTCGATGCCGTCCAGGGCGGTGAACTCACCTCCCCCCTTCTTCGCGGGAAAGGCCTTGGTCACGGACTGGAATTCGATGGTGGCCATGGCCGGTCAGCCCTTCCCGTAGCCGTTGAACTCGTTGGTGTAGAGGTCGGCCGCCTTCAGCTGCCCCGCCTTGATCTCGCCGCGCCCGGCGAGCCAGTCGATCCAGAGCTGGAACTCCTTGTCGGAGATCCGGCCGCCCGTCTCGGCGACCCCGTACGAACGCCAGTACTGGAGGGTGGCCGTGTCCTCGTTGCGCCCGCGCTTCTTGATGATGTCCGTCATCCGGGCGATGACCTCCTCGCGCGGGGTGGTGCGGGACCACTCGATGGCCTTGGCCACGCCGGTGGTGAAGGTCCGTACGGTGTCCGGGTTCTCCTCGATGAAGCGCCGGGTCATGACGTACGTGCCGGCGCTGAACGCGCCCAGCAGGTCGAAGTCGCTGAACAGCGGGCGGATCCCGCCGGCGGCCAGGGCCTTGTCGCGCAGGACACCGGTCAGCACGCCCACCTCGATCTGCTTCTGGCGCAGCACCTGCTCGGTGTTCACGGGCGGGACGACGAGCGGCTCGACCTTGCCGGCGTCGGTCTTGGAGAGGCCGCCCCGGCTGAGGTAGATGTCGAGCAGGGCCTGGTAGTGGGCGCCCAGGGTGTTCATGCCGACCTTCCTGCCGATCAGATCGCGGGCGGACCGGATCGGGCTGTCCTCCAGGACGTAGTAACCGCCGTACGCGTACTGGTCGACGCCGTAGGAGGAGATGACGGCCTCGATCGGGGCCTTGCCGGCGGCGAGTTTGATGACCGCCCCGTTGAAGGCACTGCCGAAGTGGGTCTGCCCGGTGGCGGCGGACTGGATGTCCTGCGGGCCGCTGATGGTGTTGCCGACCCACTCGAGGGTGAGGTCGCCGAGGTGGCCGAGGTCTGCGGCCAGCTCGGGCAGCGTGACCGTGCCGACCGCGCCCTGGTACTTGAGGGTGGTGACCTGGTGGCCCGTACGGCCGGAGCCGCCGGTGGCGGTGGCCGTGCCGCAGCTCACCGCGGCCGCCGAGATGCCGAGCAGGGTGAGGAACCCGCGTCGGGAGGTGAAGGTGGGGGTGGAGCCGAGGGCTGCGGGCATGGCGTTCCTTGTCCGGGGCGCGGGATGGCGTACGGGGTGGGCGGCGTCGTTACGGAGCGGTCGTCACGAAGGCGGCAGAGGCCTGGCTGTTCACCGCTTCGGCGAACTCGTCGACGGCCTGGAGGAGGTCCAGCTCCGCCTCGGGCCGCAGCCGGTCGGGGCCGGACCCGCGCTCGACGGAGGAGTCCAGGACGAAGCGGCCGGCGGTGACGTGCCGGGCGCCGAGGGCGGCGAGTACCGGGCGCAGGGCGTAGTCGAGGGTCAGGACATGGGCGAGGCTGCCGCCGGTGGCGATCGGCAGAACCGTTTTGCCGGCCAGCCCGTCCTGCGGGAGCAGATCGAGGAAGGCCTTGAGCAGGCCGGTGTACGAGGCCTTGTAGACCGGGGTCGCGACGATGATCCCGTCGGCCTCCGCGACGGCTTCGAGGGCCCGGCGGATCTCCGGCTCGCCGCGGCGGGCGGAGAGGAGGTCGGCGGCGGGGAGCTCCCGTACGGCGAGGTGGGCGGTGTCGTACCCGGCGTGGGCGAGGCGGTGCAGTACGTGGTCGGCGACGACGGCGGTACGGGAGTGCGGGGAGGGGCTGCCGGAGAGGGCGAGCAGAGTGGGCACGGGGCCTCCTTCTGGGCGTCTACGAGTGGGGCGGGCGGGGGCGGGTCAGGCGCCGGCGGACGCGCCGGAGGGGATGCCGAAGGACGGGTCGGGCACGGTCTCGGGGCTGATCAGGCGGGACGGGACCCCGTTCGGGCCGACCGGGACGTCTCCGTCCACCGTCACGCGGCGCAGGGTGCGCTCGTGGTCGTCGGAGTCGTCGACGCCGTAGTGCTGGGTGGCCCGGTTGTCCCAGATCGCGACGTCGCCGGCCCGCCATTGCCAGCGGACGGTGTTCTCGGGGCTCTCGATGTGCGCCTGGAAGAGGTCGAGGAGGGCGCGGGAGTCACGGCCGGTGAGACCGGCGATGCGCTGGACGAAGTTGCCGAGGAGCAGGGTGCGTTCGCCGGTCTCGGGGTGGACGCGGACGACGGGGTGCTCGGTGAGGAACGCGGTGGAGGTGAACACCTCGCGGTACTGGGCCAGCGCCTCGGGGAGGGCGCCGGGCTTGAGGGCGGCGTAGTCGTACTCGTTGGAGTGCAGGGCGCGCAGGCTGTCGGCGAGGGTGCGCAGCGGCTCCGGGAGGCCGGCGTAGGCGGCGGCGGTGTTGGCCCAGAGGGTGTTGCCTCCGTACGGGGGGATCGTGACGGCGCGGAGGATGGAGAAGGCGGGGTAGGCGGGGACGAAGGTGACGTCGGTGTGCCACTGGTTGGCGCGGGCGCCGTGGTGGGAGTCGATGCCGAGGGCGTAACGGCCGTCGGCGGAGGGCACGGTGGGGTGCGCGACGGGCGTGCCGAGGAGTTGGGCGAAGGCTTCGTGGCCGGCCTCGTCGAGGTGGTCCTGGTCGCGGAGGAAGACGACCTTGTGGGCGAGGAGGGCGGCCCGGATCTCGGCGACGGCATCGGCGTCGAGCTCGCCGCCGAGCCGCACACCACCGATCTCGGCGCCGATCCGGCCGCCGATCCGGGTGACGGCGGGCTGGGTGCGGGTGGGCTGGGTGCGGGTTGCGGTGGTCATGGGAACTCCCAGGGGTCTGGTTCTGCGGCGGAGGGATCGGGGCACGCATACGGCCCCGTCGGCCGGACCGGCCGGGGCCCGGTTCGGCCGTCCGGCCGGGCCCGGTAGGCCGGAGGCCGGACTGGCCGAAGGCCGGAGCTGGACGGGCCGGAGCTGGACGGGCCGGAGGCCGGACGGGCCGGAGGCTGGACGGGCCGGAGGCGGGGTCGGTCGGGGCGGACTGGCCGAAGGAGATCGGCTTGAGGGCGTGGACGGGGTCGGTCGGGGGCGCCGGATCGGCTGTCGGGTGAGGGACAGGGGGTGGTCCAAGACCGGTGGGCCGGAGGGCTGGAGGGCCGGGACCGGATCGGCCTTGGAGCGGGTCGACCGGAGGCCGGGGAACGGCGGCGGCCACGGGCTGGTTGAGTCCAGAGCCGGCCGGCCAGCCGGCCGCAGGAAGGATCGACCAGGACCGTTGGCCTGAGGTCAGGTGTGCCGGAGGCTGTTGGCCTGGGTCGGCTTCGGGCCGGGTGGCCCGGAAGCCGGACGACCGCGACCGGACCGTGGGGCAGGGCCGGCTGGAAGCCGGGTCACCCTGGGCCCGATGAGCCGAAGGCGGTCCGCAGGAGTCCTGCGGTCTTCGGTCGGGGCCGGGACGGCCGAAGGCCGAGCGTCCGTGGCCGGGGGCCGGGTTGGCCGGGGGCCGGGTTGGCCGGGGGCCGGGTTGGCCGGGGGCCGGGTTGGCCGGGGGCGCGCTCAGGCGCGGCGCGGGGCCGGACAGCGGCCCGGACACGAACCCGGCGCGGTACAGGAGCCGGGGGTGTGGAGCCGCGGGGCGGGAAGCTCGAACGCGGTCATGGCCCGGAGCCTGTCAGCGGCTCCGGCAGGGGTCAAGCCCCGCCCGGCATGCCGGAAAGAGTCCCACCCGGAGCTCCCACCCATCGAGGGGCACCAGCTCTGAACTGGCCTTATACCTGCCGGGAACGCTCCGTTCCACACTCCCGGACGGCCGAAAACCGTGGCTGGATTTCACACCCCTGCAACGCCGCCGCCACGCGCTCGCCGATACCGCCGGCCGTTGCCGCCGGACCGAACGTCCTCGGGGCCCCGGATCGGGCCGAAGGGACCGCACGAGCCCGCCTCCCGAGTGATCGGCCCCGCGGCGGAACCCGAACCGTGCTCCCCGCGCCGGCGCTTCGGTCCTGCTCGGGGCGCTCTTTCGTGCTCCCTCCCGTCTCACATGAGAGGGCGAGATCACACCTGGTGGTTATAGTCGTTCACAAGGTGACCCCCCTAGCATTCGAGCCATGACGGTCCTGCCTGACGACGGGCTCTCCTTGGCCGCCGAGTTCCCTGACGCGACGCATGAGCAGTGGCAGCGCCTGGTAGAGGGCGTTCTACGCAAGTCCGGCAAGGACGTATCCGGCGAGGCCGCAGAAGACGCATTGTCCACGAAGCTCGAGGACGGGCTCACCACCCGCCCGCTGTACACCGCGCCCGAAACGGCCGGCGAAACCGGCTTTCCCGGGTTCGCGCCGTTCGTCCGGGGCGGCAGCCCCGCCGGCGGTGCCGCCGCCGGCTGGGACGTGCGTCAGCGGCACCTCGGCCACGACCCCGTACGGGTGAACGAGGCCGTACTCACCGATCTCGAGAACGGGGTCACCTCCCTCTGGCTGTCCCTGGGCGGACCCGGCGGACTCCCGGTCGACGCGCTCCCGCGCGCCCTCGACGGGGTCTACCTCGACCTGGCGCCCGTCTCCCTGGACGCCGGGGCCGCATACGCCGACGCCGCCCGCGCCTTGCTGCGCCTGTACGCCGAGCGCGGGGTGGCCCCCGGGGCCGCCCGCGCGAGCCTCGGCGCCGACCCGCTGGGCCACGAGGCCCGTACGGGTGAAGCCCTGGGCCTGGCCGACGCCGTCGCCCTCGCCCGGGAGGCGGCCGCCCACTGGCCCGGCGTCCGCGCCCTCTGCGTCGACGCGCTGCCGTACCACGAGGCCGGCGGCTCGGCCGCCGAGGAGCTCGGCCTGTCGCTCGCGACCGGTGTCGCGTACCTGCGCGCCCTCACCGACGCCGGCACCGACGGCGGCCTCGGCATCGAAGCCGCCCTCGGCCAGCTGGAGTTCCGCTACGCCGCGACCGCCGACCAGTTCCTGACCATCGCGAAGTTCCGCGCCGCGCGCCGCCTGTGGGCCCGGATCGCCGAGGCCTGCGGGGCCCCCGGGGCGGGCGCCCAGCGCCAGCACGCCGTCACCTCGCCGGTGATGATGACCCGTCGCGACCCCTGGGTGAACATGCTGCGCACCACCATCGCCTCCATGGCGGCGGGCGTGGGCGGGGCGGACTCGGTCACCGTGCTCCCCTTCGACCACGAGCTGGGCCTGCCGGACGCGTTCGCGCGCCGTATCGCCCGCAACACCTCCACCATCCTGCTGGAGGAGTCGCACCTGGCCCGCGTCATCGACCCGGCCGGCGGCTCGTACTACGTCGAGCAGCTCACCGACGAACTCGCGCACGCCGCGTGGGAGTTCTTCCAGACCGTGGAGAAGGCCGGCGGCCTGGCCGCCGCCCTGCGCTCCGGGCTGGTCGCCGACCGGCTCGCCGCGACCTGGGCCGAGCGCTCCAAGAAGCTCGCCAAGCGCCGTGAACCCATCACGGGAGTCAGCGAGTTCCCGCTGCTCTCGGAGAAGCCCCTCGACCGCGAGCCCGCCCCGGCGGGTCCCACCGGCGGGCTGCCCCGCGTACGGCGCGACGAGGCGTACGAGGCGCTGCGCGCCCGCAGCGACGCGCATCTGGCCGCGACCGGCGCCCGGCCGAGGATCTTCCTCGCCGCGCTGGGCCCGGCGGCGGCGCACACCGCGCGCGCCACCTTCGCCGCGAACCTGTTCCAGGCGGGCGGTGTCGAGGCGGTGCACGACCCGGTGTCGGTGGACGCGGCGACGGCCGCCGAGGCCTACGCCGCGAGCGGCGCGGACGGCATGGCCGTGCTGTGCTCCAGCGACGCGCTGTACGAGGAGCAGGCCGGGGCGGTGGCCGAGGCGCTGCGCGCGGCCGGTGCGACGACCGTGTTCCTCGCGGGCAAGCCCGGCACGTCGGCCGGCTCCGTGGACGAATACGTCTTCGCCGGCTGCGATGCGGTCGCCGTGCTGTCCTCCGTACTCGACCGGATGGGAGTGTCCTCGTGAGCGGCACCGCAATCCCCGATTTCTCCGCCCTCGCGCTGGGCGGCGGCGCCGCCGCGGCCGGGTCCGAGGGCCAGTGGCGTGCGGCGGTGAAGGAGTCCACCGGGACCGCCGCGGGCGACCTGCTGTGGGAGACCCCCGAGGGCATCGGCGTGAAGCCGCTGTACACGGGGCGGGACCTGGAGGGCCTGGACTTCCTCCGGACCTACCCGGGCGTGGCCCCGTACCTGCGCGGCCCGTACCCGACCATGTACGTCAACCAGCCCTGGACGATCCGCCAGTACGCGGGCTTCTCCACGGCCGAGGAGTCGAACGCCTTCTACCGGCGCAACCTGGCGGCCGGCCAGAAGGGCCTGTCGATCGCCTTCGACCTGCCCACGCACCGCGGCTACGACAGCGACCACCCGCGCGTCACGGGCGATGTCGGCATGGCGGGCGTGGCGATCGACTCGATCTACGACATGCGGCAGCTCTTCGACGGCATCCCGCTGGACAAGATGACGGTGTCGATGACGATGAACGGCGCGGTGCTGCCGGTCCTCGCGCTGTACATCGTGGCGGCGGAGGAGCAGGGCGTCTCCCCCGAGAAGCTCGCCGGGACCATCCAGAACGACATCCTCAAAGAGTTCATGGTCCGCAACACCTACATCTATCCGCCCAAGCCCTCGATGCGGATCATCTCCGACATCTTCTCGTTCACGTCGCAGAAGATGCCGCGGTACAACTCCATCTCGATCTCCGGGTACCACATCCAGGAGGCCGGGGCCACGGCCGATCTGGAGCTCGCGTACACCCTCGCGGACGGCGTGGAGTACCTGCGCGCCGGGCAGGCCGTCGGGCTGGACGTGGACGCCTTCGCGCCGCGGCTGTCGTTCTTCTGGGCGATCGGCATGAACTTCTTCATGGAGGTCGCGAAGCTGCGCGCCGCCCGGCTGCTGTGGGCGCGGCTCGTCAAGCAGTTCGACCCGCAGAACGCCAAGTCGCTGTCGCTGCGGACCCATTCGCAGACCTCCGGCTGGTCGCTGACCGCGCAGGACGTCTTCAACAACGTGACGCGTACGTGCATCGAGGCCATGGCGGCGACCCAGGGGCACACCCAGTCGCTGCACACCAACGCACTCGACGAGGCGCTCGCGCTGCCGACGGACTTCTCGGCGCGCATCGCCCGCAACACCCAGCTGCTGCTCCAGCAGGAGTCGGGTACCTGCCGGTCGATCGACCCGTGGGGCGGCAGCGCGTACGTCGAGAAGCTGACGTACGACCTGGCGCGCCGGGCCTGGCAGCACATCCAGGAGGTCGAGGCGGCCGGCGGCATGGCGCAGGCCATCGACGCGGGCATCCCGAAGCTGCGCGTGGAGGAGGCCGCGGCCCGTACGCAGGCGCGGATCGACTCGGGGCGCCAGCCGGTGATCGGCGTGAACAAGTACCGGGTGGCGAACGACGAGCAGATCGACGTGCTCAAGGTCGACAACTCCTCGGTGCGCACGCAGCAGATCGAGAAGCTGCGGCGGCTGCGCGAGGAGCGCGACGAGGCGGTCACGCAGGACGCGCTGCGCGCGCTGACGAACGCGGCGGAGCGCGGCGCGGGCCGGGGCCTGGAGGGCAACCTCCTCGCCCTGGCGGTGGACGCGGCGCGGGCCAAGGCGACCGTGGGTGAGATCTCGGACGCACTGGAGAAGGTGTACGGCCGGCACGCGAGCCAGATCCGTACGATCTCGGGTGTGTACCGCACCGAAGCAGGCGAGTCCCCGAACGTGGAGCGCACCCGTGCGCTGGTCGACCGGTTCGAGGAGGCGGAGGGCCGCCGTCCGCGCGTCCTGGTCGCCAAGATGGGCCAGGACGGCCACGACCGCGGCCAGAAGGTCATCGCGACCGCCTTCGCCGACCTGGGCTTCGACGTGGACGTCGGCCCGCTGTTCCAGACCCCGGCGGAGGTGGCCCGCCAGGCCGTCGAGGCGGACGTCCACGTGGTGGGCGTGTCGTCGCTGGCGGCCGGTCACCTGACCCTCGTACCGGCGCTGCGCGAGCAGTTGGCGGAGGAGGGGCGCGAGGACATCATGATCGTGGTGGGCGGGGTGATCCCGCCGGCCGATGTGCCGACGCTGCTGGAGATGGGTGCCGCGGCGGTGTTCCCGCCCGGCACGGTGATCCCGGACGCGGCCCATGACCTGGTGACGCGGCTGGCCGCGGATCTGGGCCACGAGCTGTAGGCGCGGCCGATGCCTCCGAAGATCGACATCGAGGCCTACGCGAAGGGGGTGCTCGACGGGAAGCGCGCGTTCATCGCGCGCGCGATCACGCTCGTCGAGTCCACCCTGCCCGCTCACCGGGCGCTCGCGCAGGGGCTGTTGACGGTGCTGCTGCCGCATGCGGGGCGGGCCCGGCGGATCGGGATCAGCGGTGTGCCGGGGGTGGGGAAGTCCACGTTCATCGACGCGTTCGGCACGATGCTGACGGGGCTGGGCCACCGGGTCGCGGTCCTGGCCGTGGACCCCTCCTCCACCCTTACGGGCGGCTCGATCCTGGGTGACAAGACCCGGATGGAGCGCCTGGCGGTCGACCCCTCGGCCTTCGTCCGCCCGTCCCCCTCGGCGGGGACGCTCGGCGGGGTCGCGAAGGCCACGCGGGAGTCGATGATCGTCATGGAGGCGGCGGGCTACGACGTCGTGCTCGTCGAGACGGTCGGTGTCGGCCAGTCGGAGACGACGGTGGCCGGCATGGTCGACTCGTTCCTGCTGCTGTCCCTGGCCCGTACGGGGGATCAGCTGCAGGGCATCAAGAAGGGTGTCCTGGAGCTGGCGGACGTCCTCGCGGTGAACAAGGCGGACGGCCCGCACGAGCGCGACGCGAAGGCGGCGGCGCGGGAGTTGTCGGGCGCGCTGCGGCTGATGCACCCCGCTGACGCGGCGTGGACGCCGCCGGTCCTGACGTGCAGTGCGCGGGAGTCCGCGGGCCTGGACGAGGTGTGGAACCGCCTCGAACAGCACCGCACGCTGCTGGACGCGGGCGGCCGGCTGGCCGCGAAGCGTGCCGAGCAGCAGGTGGAGTGGACGTGGTCGATGGTCCGCGAGGAACTGCTGGAGCGCCTCCGCGCGGACCCGTCGGTCCGCGACCTGGCCCCGGGCCTGGAGGCGGCCGTCCGCGCGGGCACCGTCACCCCCACCTCTGCGGCGGACCGCATCCTCTCGGCCTTCGGCCGGTCCTGACCCCGACGGGGCGCCGCTGCGGGGGAGACGGCACCCACGCAGCGGGATCCGGCAGGGTCAGACGGTGACCAGGGCCGGGCCCGTCGAGGAGAGGGCTTCGCGCAGGATGCGGGACTGGTCCGCCGGGTCCTCGGAGGCCAGGAGCGCCGAGAGGACCGCGATGCGGGTCTGCGGGGCGCGCAGCGTCCCCGTCGGGATCGCTCCCGCCGCCACCAGGTCCACGGCGCCGCCGTGGGTGTAGATCTCCGTCACCGGGCCGGCCGCGACCCGCGTCGTCAGCGCCACCAGCACGCCCCGCGCAATGGCGTCCTTCACCGCGTCCACGATCTCCGGGGTGGCGTTGCCCGCGCCGGTGCCGATCAGGACGATGCCCCGCGCCCCCGCCGCGACGGCCGCGTTCAGGAGCACCGGGTCGCCGTCCGCGTGGTGCATCACCATGTCCACGCGCGGCGGCAGCTGCGGCATCGCGGGCAGCGGCAGCGGCTCGGGGCGCTGCGGGGTGCGCAGCATGGCGACCTTGCCGAAGCCGATCTTCCCGAGCAGTTCCTTGGAGGGGTCGGCGAACGCGTCCAGTGCCACCGCCTGGGTCTTCACCGTGCCGCGGGCCGCGTGCACCCGCCCCGCGAAGGAGATGAGCACACCCAGCCCCCGCGTGCTCGCCGCGGTGAGCAGCGCGTCGTACAGGTTGCCCGGGCCGTCCCCGTCCGCGGTGCCCATGGGGCGCTGCGCGCCGGTGAAGACCACGGTGCGCGGGTCGTGGTGGTGCAGGTCGACCAGGAAGGCCGACTCCTCGAGGGTGTCGGTGCCGTGCGTGACGACGATGCCGTCCACGCCCGGGTCCGCGAGCACCTCGTGCACGGTGCGCAGCAGGGTGAGCTGGTGGGCGGTGGTGAGGCGGGGGCTGTTCACGCTGAACAGGTCCACCACCTCGACGGTGATGTCCTCGGGCAGCGGCGCGGTGGCCATGACCTCGCGTCCGTCGGCGTCGGCCGCGAAGCCGGAGCCCTGCCAGCGGCTGGCTATCGTGCCGCCGGTGCTGATGACGACGATCCGTCCCATGGCCACCCTTTCTCACGTACGGGTGATACCTCGTACAAACGTGCCGTAGAGAGCAATGATAGTGAGATCTACGCGCAATGCGATTGCCAGTTTCGGCCGACCTGTTCGGATTCGCTCAGCGACAATTGCGCCATGGACGCGATTGACCGTGAAATCTTGCGCGAGCTCCAGGCAGACGGCCGCCTCAGCAACCAGGAGCTGGCCCAGCGCGTCGGCCTGACCCCCTCCCCCTGCATGCGCCGGGTGCGCCAGCTCGAACAGGACGGGGTGATCCAGGGCTACCGCGCGGTGATCGCCCCCGAGGCGGTCGACCGCGGCTTCGAGGTGCTGGTCTCGGTCGAGGTCCGCCGTGACCGGGCGGCCGTCGAGGCCTTCGAGGCGGCCCTGCAGGACATCCCCGACGTCATCGAGGCGTACCGCCTCTTCGGCAGTCCCGGCTGCCTGCTGCGCATTGCCGTCGCGGACCTGCGCGCGTACGAGCGCCTGTGGATCGAGCAGCTGACCGCGCTCTCCGGGGTCACCGAGGTCAACTCGCAGATCATCATGAAGCGCATCAAGGAACCGACCGGCCTGCCCGTCTGAGCCGGCGCTCCGCCCCGGGCGCGGCGCTCGGCGCCACGTCCCGCCTGCAGGTGTGCTGAGGGGCGCCGTCGCGATCGGCTTCCTCGACTCCAACAGCTGACGGGACACGCCCGTACGGGACGGAGCCGACGCCCCGCGCATGCCCGGGCGGTCCGGGCGCACCCGGCGTACGGACCGCAGGTGCGGGCGGCCGGGCTTCGGGCTCAGCGCGGCGCCACCAGCGGGCGCAGCGCCGTACCGCGCAGCCTCTCGACGACCGGGGCCGCGCGCCGGGCCAGCAGGGTCAGGGGCCAGGCGACACCGGCGCCGACCAGTACGCCGAGGACGACGTCATGCGGGTAGTGGGCACCCACCCACACCCGCGAGAAGGCCATCAGCAGCGCCGCCGCAATCGCGAGCGCGCCGAGGCGCCGGTCGGTGAGCCAGAGGGCCGTGGCCGCCGCGGCCGCGATGGCGGCGTGGTTGCTCGGGAAGGACCAGTCGCCCAGCGGCGGGCAGGCCTCCAGCGTGAGGGTGTGCAGGGTCTGGCAGGGCCGCTGCTCCCGGATCAGCGACTTGAGCAGGGTGTCCGCGAGGAAGGCCGTCACCACGACGGCGGGCGCGGCCAGCGCCATGGCGGTCCGCCCCGGTCCGCCCGGCCGGGCCCGCCACCAGGCCGCCAGCATGAGCACCCCGAAGAGCCCGAGACCGTACGTCGACCAGCCCGACAGCAGCGTGTCCAGCCAGTCCGGAGCCCGCCCGGCGAGACCGGTGATCCGGGTGTACAGCGGTCCGTCGACGGACGGGCCGTCCAGGGCGATCAGGAGCGGGCTCAATGCGAGCCTCCGTTCGGGGCGTGCGGGCGGCGGGAGCGCGAGCGGATCACTTCCACGGCCAGCGGAGTGAGGGAGACGGCCACGACCAGGGCGACGATCGGCAGCAGGTAGCGGTCGACGTTCGGGACCGACGCGCCGAGCGCGTATCCGGCGAGGACGAGTCCGGCCGTCCAGACGAGCCCGCCCAGGACCTGCCAGAGCGTGAAGACGCGGGCCGGCACGTTCAGGGCCCCGGCGAGCGGGTTGAGCACGGTCCGCACGATCGGGACGAACCGGGCCAGCACGATCGCCTTGGCGTGGCCGTAGCGGCCCAGCATCTCCTCGGCGCGCTCGGCGCCCTCGTGGAGTTTGCGGCTGCGGCTGCGCGCCAGCAGCCTCCGGCCGCCGCGCCGCCCGAGCAGGTAGCCGGCCTGCGCCCCCAGCAGGGCGCCGACGGCCGCCGCGGTCAGCACCTGCGGCAGGGACAGGTGCACCGGCCCGTGCGCATCCGATACGCACAGCAGTCCCGCCGTGAAGAGGAGCGAATCGCCGGGCAGGAAGAAGCCGACGAGGAGCCCGGTCTCGGCGAACAGGACGACCGCGATGCCGAGGGCGCCGAAGGCGGACAGGAGCGAGCCCGCGTCCAGGAGGTTCACGGCCTGCGGCGCGGCCGCGAGGGCGGAGGGGGCCATCATGTGCTGCTCCCATAATGTGAGTGGGAAGGGCCGGGACGGGCGCCCGACCGACTACAGTCCTGTAGACGGTCTACGTACTGTAGACGATGACATGCGGAGGATCGTTCCCATGGGTGACACGAACGCCGAGCGGCTCCCCTCCGGCGAGCTCGAGGCGAGCGTGCTGGCGGCCCTGTGGGCGGCCGGTGGTCCGCTGACGCCCGGGCAGGTGCAGGAGGCGCTGAACACCTCGCACGCCCGGACGACCGTGACGACGATCCTGTCCCGCCTGTACGAGAAGGGCACCGTCAGCCGTACGAGAGCCGGCCGCGGCTACGCCTACCTCCCGACCGAGGACGCGTCGGGCCTGACCGCCCGGCGCATGCACTCGGAACTGGAACGGAACGAGGACCGCGGCGCCGTGCTGTCCCGTTTCGTCTCGCAGCTGAGCGACGAGGACGAGCGGATCCTGCGCTCCCTCCTCGAAGGCGGCACCGAGTGATCGCCGCGGTGTGGCTGCCCCTGCTCGTGCCGTTCCTGGCCGGGCCTGCCGGCCGCCGCCTGGTCTCCTGCCTGCCCCCGCGGCAGGCCGCCTGGCTGCTGACCGTCACCGCGGCGGGCCTCGCCGCGGGCAGCACCGCCGCACTCGCGCTGCTCGTCATCCCGGGCGCCACCCATGTGCACGCCGTCGCCGCGCTCGGCCGGCTCCTCACCCCGCTCGCGACGGGGTCGCCCTACGCGGTCGTGGCGGTCGCGATCACGGCCCTGGCCCTGCTGCTGCTCTGCGCCACCCTGTTCGTACGGGGGCTGCACCGGCGGTGGACCCAGCTGGGGCGGGCGAAGCGGCTGGCGGCCCGCGCCGACGGCGAACTGCTCGTACTGCCGGACGAGACCCCCGACGCGTACGCACTGCCCGGCCGTCCGGGCCGGATCGTGGTGACCGCGGGCATGCTCCGCGCCCTGTCGGCCCCCGAACGCGAGGCGCTGCTCGCGCACGAGCGCGCCCACCTGCGGGGCCGCCACCACCGGTTCACCGCGGTGATAGAGCTGTCCGCCCTGTGCCACCCCGCGCTCGGCACGCTGCGCGAGCCCCTCGCGTACGCACTGGAGCGCTGCGCCGACGAGGACGCCGCCCGTGCCGTCGGCGACCGGCGGCTCACGGCCCGGGCGATCGGCAAGGCGGCGCTGGCCGCACGCGGCGCCGGGCGGCGGCCGGGCCTCGCCCTGGCCGCGACGGCGGGACCGGTCCCGCGGCGCGTCGCGGCCCTGCTCGAGCAGGGCGCCACGGCGGCGCCGGCCCGGCCGAGCGCCGGCATCGTCATCGCGGCGGCCCTGCTGGCCTGCCTGACCCTCTCGGCCGCGTCGGCCCTGGAGGCGGCGGGCGATCTGCACACGAGCATCGAGGTCGCGCAGGGCGAGCTCCCCCGACGCTGATCACACCCCGGCGGCGGTGACGACCGCGTCGGTCGCGAAGCCGAGCAGCAGGCCGAGCAGGATGCACCAGGTGGTCAGCTCCTTGCTCGCCGCACTGCGCCGGGCCACGGCCAGCAGTTCGATGACGACGTAGAGGATCGACCCAGCGGCCAGCCCGAGGAAGGCGATCGACAAGGTGTCGTTGACGACCCGCTGCCCGAGCAGGGTCCCGAGAAAGGTGGGCCCGCCGCCGATGAGGCCCAGCAGCGCGAGCGTGCCCCAGGAGGGACGCTCGCCGGCGGCGGCGAGCGGGGCGACGATGCCGAAGCCCTCGGTGGCGTTGTGCAGGCCGAAGCCGATGACGAGCAGGACGGCGAGCGCGATCTCCCCCTGCGCGGCGGAGCTCCCGATGGCGAGGCCCTCGGCGAAGTTGTGCAGGCCGATCCCGACGGCGATCGTCAGGGCGAGCCGGCCGGCCGGCGAGCGCACGGCGGGAGCGAGCTCGGAGGCGGTGGCGGCGCCCGGCCCGGCAAGGCGCCGCCGCGCGGCCCACCGGCCGTAGTGGACGAGCCCGGCGAACCCCACCACGAGCCCCGCGCCGAGCACCAGCCCTCCCCGGGCGGAGGCACCCCAGTCCCCCTTGGCGAGGGCCGCGTCGACGGGCTCCCAGGCATGTGCGAGGACGTCCCACAGCAGGAAGAGCAGAATGCCGATGGCCACGGCATTGAGCCCGCCCTTGACCCGCGGCGCCGCAGCCCGCATCCGCCCGACGGGCAACCCGAGAAAGATGGTCAACCCCGCGAGGGCACCGAGCAACGCAACCTGAAACCCGGGCATGCCAGCTCCACAAAACCAACACCAACTAAGGCAAGCCTACGCTAACCACTCCCGCGTGCTGCTTTCGTTCCCGGCACCCCGCTTGTTCGACGGCATCGCCGCGGTCCGCGACGGCGGCTGAACCGGCCGCCCCTGCCGAGCCCCGCCGCAGGGCGGGGCTCAGTGCTTCAGCGCCGGGCAGGCGTCGGGGCGGGCGCCCGGCGGCAGGAGTTTGCGCTCGCCCTCGGTCAGGGCCCGGGCGGCCAGGTCACAGGCGCGCTCGCGCCAGGTCTCCGGGTTCAGCGGCAGCACCTCCACGGCCGAGCCCTCCGACCAGGCGAGCTGCCGGCCGTCCGCCGACCAGTCGCCCGTGGCCCCGTACCCGGGGGTGAAATGGTAGAGCTCCGTGTCCCGCTCCACGTCCCAGAAGGTGATGGAATTGGCCGTGGCCACGGTGCTCAGCCGGGCCGGGGCAGGGAAGCCGTTCAGCCACTGGACACCCTGGTAGGCCAGGGTCTTCCACTTCTTCTCGTCCATGTCCCGGATCCTGAGGACCCCGTCGGTGGTGACCACGGCCAGCTGCCGACCGGTCTGGTCGAAGGCCATGTGCCGGGGCACGCCCTTGTCGGAAGTGAAGGTATCGGCCACCTTGCCCTCCTTGAAGTCCCAGATCTGGATCTCGTCACCCCCCGTACGGACCGCCGCCTGTTCGTGACCTGGGCGGGCCACGCCGAAGAGGGCCGCGGCCGCCGTCGACAGGTCGATCGGGTCCTGGACCGACGGCCGGTACGTCCTGCCCGCCTGCGCGCCGGTCTTCAGGTCCCACCGGGACACGTAGGAGACGGCCGAGACCACCGCGTGGTCGTCGCCGTCGAACCAGACGTTGACCCAGGCCGGGGTCCGGCCGGTGCGCGGGTCCGGGCGTGCCGGATCGATGCCCGGGGGTGCGGGCAGACCCAGGCGGCGGACCTCGGTGAGTGCGGGGCCGCCGCCCGCCGCGTTCAGGTCCCACACCAGCACCCCGAGGCCGTCCGTCGTGACGGTCAGCAGCCGCTTGCCGTCCGGGCTGAACAGCGGGTAGCTCCGCGCGAGCGGGGTCGAGGGGTGCAGCGCCGCGAGCTGGCGGCGCGTCTTCAGGTCCCACAGGCGCAGGGTCCCGCCGTCCGCGTCGACACTGGCGACCTGGCTGTGGTCCACGTCCACGGAACGGATCAGGCTCGTGAGCATGGCACTGTCGAAGCCGGTCGGCCTGGGCACCTTGGCGACGACCACGGTGCCCCCCGCGCTGACCGCCACCTTCATCGCCTCGGGGGGACCGGCGAGGCTGACGGCCGGCAGCGCCGCGGAGCCCGCGACGAACTCGTCCTGCTGCGCGGAGGCGGGCAGGTCGAGCGTGGCGGGCAGCCCCTCCTGGAGGTCCAGCACCAGGAACCGGTACCGGCCCAGGCTGCTCGCCCCGAACCGCTGCGCGGGGTTGAGGAGGAAGCGGCCGGTGCGGTCGAGCCGGGGCACGTACAGCGGGCAGACCAGGCCCAGCTGGCTCGTGCTGTACTGCTTCTTCACCTTCGGCTGCCCGGTCAGGTCCCAGGCCTGCAGCACCCCGTCGGCGGTGCACCGGACGAGGGTGGAGCCGTCCCCGCTGACCGTGACCGGGCCGATCTCCTGGCTGCCCCAGGGCTCCTCGTCGCGGCGGCCGTCGGACAGCTGCCAGCGCACGAGCCTGCCGTTCGCCCCGGCGGCGGCGCCCTCCGGGACGATCCGGCCGATCACGGTGTCGCCGTTCGGCCCGAACCAGGCCTGCGAGACGGTCCAGTTCGGCGGTGGTGCGAGAATCCCGCCGACAGGCGTTCCGTCGGCCGCCTCCCACACCGAGACCCCTTCTGCGGGGACGGCTGCGAGCAGCCGCCGCCCCGCGGCGTCGAAGCGGAGGTCGGTGGGCGCCCGGGCGTTGTTCTGGGCCCGCTCGACCGTCCGCAGTTTCACCGTCCGCCAGTTGCCGTCGGCCGTGTGGAAGCCCACCGTGATGAGGCCGAGGGGATTGGAGGTTGCGACGGTGCGGCCGTCCGGTGAGGCCGTGACCAGACGGACGGTGCTCTCCCGGATCTGGGAGAGGTGTGGCGCTCCCGCGCCGAGGTCGGCCCCCAGCACATCGCCGGAGTGCAGACCGATGGTGACCCTGCTGCCGTCCTCGCTGAGGACCGCGTCCCGTACCTCTCCCCTGCCTTCCAGCGCGATCTGGTCGACGTGCCGCATGCGGACGTACTGCTCGAACAGGGCCGTCTCCGCCTCGGTCCCGGGAGCCGTGCCGTAGGCGGCGGCGCTCATCAGGGCCGAGGTGGCGAGCGAGACGTCGTCGAGCCGGTCCGCCAGCTGCGCCAGCTGCGGCGAGGCGGCGCGCCGCAAGTCCTCGTCGAGCTTGCCGTTCGCCCCGTAGAGCTGCCAGGAGGCGAGGACAGCGATGACCAGCAGGACACTCAGGAGGGAGAGGCCCGCCTGCTTGAGCCTCCTGGCCCGCCGGGCCTGCGCGGCCTCCTCGGCGCGCCGGGCCAGACCCGCTTCGAGGAACTCCCGCTCCTGCGCCGAGAGTTCGCCCCCACGGGTCTGCGTCTGAGCGACGGCGGTGTCGAGCGGCGCCCCCGTCAGCAGCTGGTCGCGGGCCTGCTTCAGCTCGCGCCAGCGGTCGAGGTCGCGCCGGAACCCGGCGCGCCAGGTGAGGAACTCCCGGTCCTGCGCCACCTGGCGGGCCAGGGCGGGCCAGGCGCCGATGAGCGCCTCGTGGGCCAGCTCGACGGTCTGGCCGCGCTCCGGATCCCCGCCGACGACCAGGATCCGCCGCTCCGCGAGACGGACCGCGATCCGCCACCGATCCTCCCCGGCATCAGCCCGGCTCAGCACCGCGCGCACCGGGGCCTCGCCCCCCGGCAGGAGCCTGACCAGCGCCGTGAGCAGGAGCAGGGCCTCGTCCCGGTCGGCCTCCGCGACGCAGTCCCGCCAGGCGGCCTCGGCGTGGCGGCCCAGGGCGCCGCGGACCCCGCCGATCTCCTCGTACGAGTCGAACCGAAGGCGGCCCAGGGCCTGTTCGTCCCACAGCCGCGCCAGGACGAAGCCGAGCAGGGGCAGGGCCCCGGGCTCGGCGCCGGCGTCGTCCAGCATCCGGGCGACGAGGCCGGGGTCGTACGACACGCCGGGGATACGGGCCAGCGGCCGCAGGATCACCTCGGACATCTGGGCGCGGGTCATGGGCAGGAGCGGCCGCACGGCGGCCCGGTCCAGGGCGGGGCCCAGGACGGGATGCGACAGGGCCGCCTCCAGGAAGTCGGCCCGGAGCGTGACGAGCACCCGCAGCCCGGGGGGATGCGGCTCGGGGAAGAGCAGCCGCGCGGTGTCGTCGTCCGTACGCCGGGGGTCCGCGAGCATCGCCTCGGCCTGGTCGAGTACGACGAGCAGCCGGTCGGAGCGGTCCCCGAGGGCCAGGCGGGCGGCGACCGCCAGGCCGTGGCAGGTCAGGGACTCCTCCAGGTCCCGCAGCGCCGTCGCCCCGGCGCGCGGCTCCGGCCGGGCCAGCCGGGCCAGCTCCGCCGCGAGGGCGGTGCGCACCGGGAGGCCCTCGGCGGCGCGCACCACCAGCACCTCGTGGCCCCGGGCGCGGAGCCGGGGCGCCACCCCGGCCAGGGCCAGCGAGGACTTCCCGCAGCCCGAGGGGCCGATGAGGGCCACGCAGGGCCGGGGCCCGGAGTTCAGGAGGGCGGTGACGTCCGTGGCCTCGGTGTCCCTGCCGAAGTACACCTCCGCGTCCGCCTCCTGGTAGGTGACGAGGCCGCGGAACGGGGAGACGGGGGTGAGGACGGGGGCGAGTGCGGGGACCTCCGCGATCAGGGTCCGGGTGGGGATCACGAAGCTCTGGCGGGCTCCGGACAGCTGGGCGGCCACGACCATCCCGACCACGGCCCCGGCCTGCTCGTCCCAGACGGGGCTGCCGCTGAAGCCCTTGTCCACGGCGACGCCCTGCTGGTCGGCGCCCGAGAGTTGCACCCATCCTTCGGCGGTCGCGCCGCGCAGCCGGCCGGCGTGCCAGACGCCGCCGGGGGAGGAAGCGGGGAACCCCGCCACCCGCACGGGGTGCTGCCACACGCTCGGCGGCGAGGCCATGACCACGGGGGTCGCGCCCGGGATCGGGGCCCGCAGCCGCAGGACGGCGATGTCCCCGGTGCCGTCCTCCCGTAACGGGACCCAGTGCGCCACCGCCGCCGCTCCTTGGCCGGGGGCGCCGGACAGCGGCCGGTCGAGGGTCAGGGCGCCCGGCGGCGCCGGGACCTGCGCACGCGGCAGCCCCAGCGCGTCGGCGACGACATGGGCGCAGGTCAGCGCCAGGTCCGGGGCCACGAGGAAGCCGACGCCGCCGACCGTCCCGTCGGGGCCCGCGACACGCACGAGGGCAGAGCCCAGCGCGGCGTCCGCGTCCGCGGCGCCCCCCGCGGTGGTCACCCCCCGCCCCCTACGGAGTGTCTTGCGGGGCCGGGGAGTTCCAGGTGAGGGTCACCGAGAAGTTGGCCTCGGTGGCGGTGCTCGCGATGACGATGTCCGCCTCGGCCGACAGGGAGATCCCGAACTCCAGCGTGATCTCGTCCGGCCGGTGGACGAGCCCGCTCAATCGGCTCATGAAACTGTCGGCGACCGGCCGGATGCCGTCCACCATCTCCCCGAAGGACCGCGATGCCCGCGCCACGGCACCGCCGCCGCGACCGACCCGCGCCAGCGACTCGTCGACCTCCCGAATCTGCACGCGCAGTACCCCGTCGGCGCCGTCCCCCAGCGGGACCTCGACCGTACGCACTTCGGTTCCCATACTCCGACCACCCTCCCCGTCGCCCCGCGGCTCGGTGTCGCGTCAACTCTCCCACGGGCAAGGGGAGTTGCGGCAAGCCCGAGGGGCATGTGCGCCGGGGATGGCCGAAACCGGGCTGCCCGGTGGCGGCTCGGCGACGGGTGCCATGCCCTTCTGGGGGAGCGTGGCAGCGCGCCCTCTTTGAACTCGGGATGGTGTATCGGCGCCCAAACGGTCGGCCCGGTCGCGTCCCCGTGGACGCTGTGTCGCGCTCCTTCATCCCGCGAGGTCTGCCAGCAGCGCGTCCAGCACCGCTTCCTCCTCTATGCGCACCCCGTGTTCAGCGAGGGCAATCGCCAGATCCGGGTCCCACGGCGATGGGGCCGCCGTCCCGGTCAGGGGCTGGGGAGCGGGACTGGCAGCAGCTGCCGCCGCCCGGTAGTCGACGGCCGAGTAGCGCCACGGCCGCCACGGCACGTGCTGGCGCAGCGTCGTGGCGATGCGCAGGCCGCCCCAGTCGAAGTCGCCGTGGTAGCGGAAGGTGGCGCCCAGTTCGTGGAGGTGTGTCAGGAGGGCGAGGGCAGCAGCCGACGGCTGGCCCTGCAGACAGACGAGCGGCAGCGCGTCCGGGCCGTGGGTATCGGCCGCGGCCGAAAGAACAGCGGGATTCTCACAGATGTGGACCACCGGCGGCGTGGTCCGCGGCGGACGGTGGGCGAGCTGGCGAAGGGTGAGCACGCACGGATCGCCCACGTCGGCCATCCAGTCGAGAGCGGGCGTCCCGCGGAGGTTGAGGGCGAGGACGGTGGAGGAGACGTCGTCACGGAGCAGACCGGCAGCGGCCCAGGCGGCCCGCCGCCAGGCTGCGCCCGCCCCGTCCGGATGGCCGGTGAGGGCACGGATGCCGGAGAGGCAGAGCGTCGCCGAGGGCGTCCCGTCGTCCAGTGCGTGGGCCCCGCCCAGGGTGTCGGCGGCGAACACGGACAGGGAGCGCGGCGGATCGACCGGCAGTTCACGCAGGACGCGGGCCGCCTGATCGAGCAGAGGCCGAGCGGCCTCCGGCGTACGGGCGAGGCGTCGTGCGAGGCCATCGGCACGCACCCGGCCGGCCCACTCCGCGAGGTGCGGGATCTCGGCGACGAGCGCGGTGAGCGGTGCGTACGCCTCCTCCCAGGCCCGGTCCTCGCTCCGGCGGACCTCTTCAAGAGGGACAACCGGCCCGGTGAGCGTCGTCACGGCCGCCGTCAGGCCCTCGGGGCTAATGCCTGATCTGACCAGTACGGCGTCCACCGCGTCGAGCCGGAGCGTCAGCGCCCGGCCACCACCCGGGGCCCGGCCCAGCAGTCGCTCGGCCGCGGCCCGTTGGGCCGAGGTCGGCGTTGCCAGCGAGACGGTTCCGGTGAGCGCCTGCCCGCGCTCCAGCCGCCGGCGTAGGCGCTCCAGCAGCCAGGCCACCTCAGGCCCGCCGAGAAGCCGACGCAGGCGCACCTCGTCGACCGGCGTCCTGTTCACGCCCACAGAACCTCCGGATCCGCCGGACGCACCGGGTCTTCCTGGCGGGCACGAGCCGTGCCGTCCCATTCCCAGCGGGTGACGAGGACGGCTGCCACCTCGTCGACGCGCGAGAGCTGGGCGATGGCGATGCCCGGCACCTGCGGATAACAGGCCCATTCGCGCTCACTGGTCATGACCACATCCAGGTCGAAAGCGTGCAGGAGCCCAAGGCACTTGGCGCGCGAGTCGTCGTCGACACCGGCGAACGCCTCGTCCAGGGTGACGAGTCGTGGCGCGTACGGGCTGGCCGCGCTCGCGTAGTGCGAGGAGGCGGCGGCGAACAGGGGTACGGAGACCGCCAGGACGCGTTCGCCTCCGGAAGCGGGCCCGGTGGCGGGCACCCAGCGTCCGTGCTGCTGGCGCTCGACGGCGAACTCGTGCCAGGAGCGGTAGTCGAGGGCCGCCGTGAGGTGTTCCAGCCAGCTGCCGGCCGCGTCCTCGGTCTGCTGGCGGGCGATCTGCGTCTGCAGGAACTCCCCGACCGCGGCCCGGTCCTCGGGGGTCCAGGCGTCGGCTGTCTGGAGCAGGCGGCCTCGAGCCTGGGCAAGGCCGGCGGGGGCCTTGCGGGAGGCTCGCCACACCAGCCGCAGAGTCATGCCGGTGGAGGTCGGACGGTCCTCCAGCTCGGCGTTCATGGCCAGCACCCGTCGTTCTGCTGTGGCAATCAGCTCCTGGAGGGTGCCCGCGACCTCGGTGATGAGATGGGCTTCGAGGATTTCGCGTTCATGTGCGGAGAGGATGCGGGTGAGTTCGCCGACCTCGACCGCGAGTGCCCCGGCGAGTTCGGGTACGGCCCGCTCGCGGCCCTGGTAGACGATGTCGACGACCATTGCGTCCTCGACCATCCGGGCCGAGGCGCTGTGACCGTGCCGGGACAGCGCGTCCTGGAGGGTCTTGTGCTCTTCGCTCAGACGCCGCTGTACGCGCTCCCAAGCGGCTTCCGAGTCGTCCGTCGCCGACAGCTCCGATTCGATGGAACGGGCGAGGGCGATGGCCGGAGTGGCCGCCCACGGGCCGTCACCGGCGGCCGGTACGGCGAGGTCGGGAAGCGCTACGGCGATCAGCCCGGTGGTGGTGAAGCGCTGGAGCGCCGCGATGGCATCGGAGCGCGCGGCTGCGGCCTGCGTGACGGCCTTCTCCAGCTGGTCGATCCGGCCTTCGGCTCGGCTGGCCCGCCGGTCCGCCCCTGCGCGGCGCTCCTGGCACAACCGCTGATCGGCCGTGCAGCCGCGCAGGGCCTCTGCGGTCAGGGTGAGCCGCCGTTCCAACTCGGCCACGGCCTCACCCACGGTCGAGCGCAGTGTGGCGAGCCGCTCGTCCGCGGCTGCCGTCTCAAGGGCCGTCTCCTCTGCACGCAGGGCGAGTTCGGCAGTGCGCTCGCCTGCCCGGCCGGCCTCCTCACGCTCCTCGTCCGCCTGCCGGGCCGCTTCCGTCCTCTCGCGAAGTGCGGGCCAGAGTGCGGCCAGAACGGCCGCGAGTTCGATGAGGGCCTGCCGTACGGCGGCCAGCGCCGACCGGTCCGGGGACAGCCCCAGATCGGCGGCGGCCTCCTGGAGCTCGGCGCTCGCCAGCTCCGACCGCTCGGCTGCGGCCAGCACGTCGGCGGCCCGTACCTCGCAACGGGACCTGGCCTGGCGCGCGGTGTCGGCGGCAGCAGCCGCGCGGGCGTGCGCCCGGGTCAGCGGCCCGTCGTCGGGCACCTCCGCCAGCTCGGCGTCGAGGGTGCGGCGCCGGGTCGCCAGAGCATGCGCGTGCGCGGCCTCGGACGCCACCTCCCCCTGGAGCAGGGAGAGTTCGGCGCGCAGGCTGGTGATACGGGTGCGCCGCGCGGCTTCCCGGGCGCCCTCGCCGATGTACTGTGCGGCAGGCTTGGCCCACCGGCCGGTGAGGACACCTACGCGGTAGTGTCCGTCCGGCGCGGCCCATGTGTCGCCCGTCGGCTCGGTGCCCGTCGGCTGGGCCCCTGCGTCCCCGGTAGCCGCACCGAGGCCGACCGACTCCAGGAGCCGGCCCACCGTCTCCTCACGCACATGGGCGGCCTGGGCGTCCCCTCGGTCAACGGCCGGGCGCAGCACGTCGGCGAGCGACGGGCCGTCGACCGGACCCCTCCGCGAGTCGAGGAGTACGTCATGACCGTCCGCCGCCAGGGCCGCGCCGTCGGGGCTCACCCACGCGTCCAGCAGCCCCGCTGCTTCCAGGGCCGCCTCCAGGCCGGCTCGTTCATGGTCCGCGACCTCGTCCCGGAAGTCGACCAGCCTCCACAGCGGGGCGCCGGGCAGCTGTTCGCGCAGGCCAGGAGTCCGGGTGTACGAGGCCTGCGGACCACGGCGGCCGCCGGCCTCCAGCTCGGTGAGCTCCTGTTCCGCGTCTCGGGCACGGGCCGCCAGGGCCGCCCTGCGCTGCGCGGATTCCGCTGCCCGGTCGGCGAGCACCGCTGCCGTGACGCTGTGTGCTTCCGATCCATGCCGACGTGCCGGGTAGGGCCCGTTCTGGTGCCGCGTCCACTCCTGGAGTTCATCGAGCAATCCGACGGGATCGGCGTACGCCAGCTCCTCGCACCGGCCCGCGTGCTCGCGTACGGCATCCACCAGGGCCCGGCCCACGGCTGTCACCGTCTCGTCGGCCGCGCCCTGTGCCTCGGCGGCGTGCGCCAGGTCGGTTTCCGTCTCGTCGAGCCGCAGTGCGGCGGCCCGGCGTTCGGCCGCCGCCCCCTCGGCCCGGTCCGCGAGCTCCTCCACGTGTGCGAGGCTGCGGCTGCGGCGGTCGGTCGCCTCGGCCACCGCGGCGCGCAGTTCTGCCGCCGTCAGCCCCTCGTCGCCGGGCAGGTCCAGCCGGGCCGCCTCGGCCGTGTCCCGCGCCAGGCGAAGCGTGTCCTCGACCCGGTCCCGGGCGGCCTGAAACCGGTTCTCCGCCGCCCCGAGGCGGCCGAGCGCCCGCGTGTGCTGCAGTGAGGCGCCCTCTCGGTCGGCGCGGGCGCGCGCGCTGTCCTGCTCTGACCGCTCCAGCTCCTTGGCCGCCCGTTCCAGCTCACGGGCGCTGCGCATCTCCGGGCCCTCGCGCAGGGCTGCGTCGACGGCCTCCAGTCTCGCGTGCGTCTCGGTGAGCGCGGCGAGCCGTTCCTCGGCCGCCGCCCGCTCCTCCTCGGCCGCGGCCTTCTCGGCCTGTGCCTCGGCGAGGTCGCGCAGCAGGTGCTCGTACTTCGAGTGTTCGGTACGCGGGAGGCGTGCCCGGCGGCGGGAGGCGATGCGAGCGTAGCGCCGGTAGTGGTCGAGGAATCCGGAGGCGGCCTGCTCGGCCGCGCGGGCGGCTCTCAGCTCCTCCTTCTCCTCGTCCAGGGAGCGGAAGGCCTCGGCCACGTCCGCGATGACCGCCTGGTCCATCGGCGGGAGTGCCTCGGTGAGGGCGCGGGAGAGGGCGGCTTCGTTGGGACGCTTGGACAGCTGGGGCTGGCGCAGCTGGATGAGCAGGTCGACCAGGGCGGCGTAGCGCTGTTCGCCGAGTCCGAAGAGCGCCTCGTCGACGGCCCGGCGGTAGGTCTTGGCCTGGTCGTAGACCAGGCCGTGTCCGGCGACCGCCTCGATGAGCCGGTCCCGGGACAATACGGTGCCGGTGGCGTCCAGGAGGCTGAGCGACCCCTCTGACCGCGCCGCGGCCGGCGCGTGGTCGATCCGCTGAGCGGTCACTGCCCACCAGTGCCGGGCGATACCGCGCCCACTGACGGCCTTGAGCCCGCAGACGAGCGTGCGGAACTGCTCCTCGCCGCTCACCTCGTCGCGGCGGCCGAACTCCACCCAGGTGTAGCCGAGCCGTTCGGAATGCGGGTGCTCACCTCCGAGCAGCAGGTTCCATTCCATCCTCTTCCCGGCGTCTCCGTCGGGTTCCACCCGGCGCGCGCTGAGGTCCCCGTCGAGGAGGAAGGGCAGGGTCAGGGCGAGCACCTTGGACTTGCCGGTGCCGTTGTTCCCCCGGAGCAGCAGCCTGCCGTCGCGGAAGTGGAATTCCTCCACGTCGTAGTGAAAGAGGTCGACGAGACCGATCCGCAGGGGCTGCCAGCGGGCACGTGCGGGGGCCGGGAGTGCGGCACGGGGGGTCAACGCTGGTAGGCCTTTCGCTGTGCGGGCACCTGAGCGGCGCCGACGGTGCGGGGTTCGAGGACGACGGTCTCGCCGACCGCGTACCGGGCGAGCGCCGGGCGCGGCATTACCCCCTCGGCGGTACGGGAGACCAGGCCCAGGGCGGCGAGCCGGCTGACGGCCTGCTCCACGAGCTCGCCCTCGGCTCCCGGCTCACGGGCCGACTTGGACCAGAAGCCTCCGTGTTCGGCGGCCAGTCCGGCAGCATGGCGTTCGAGGTCGGCCGTGGAGACGAGCGCCCCTTCGGCCCTCGTGAGGTACTCGGCGAGTAGCAGGGTGACGTGACCGTGGGTTCCCGATTCCGGCATGCGGACGTCGGTGAGGTCGTCGTCGGGGTCGACCATGGCGATGCCTTCGGCCCTGACCTCGGCCACCAAGCCCGTCAGTTCGGTGATGCGCGCGGTGAGGAAACCGCGCTGGCGGGTGAGGTAGCCCAGCTCTGCGTCGGTCAGCTCGTCGTAGTAGAGCACGGGGTCGTCCAGCAGCCGGCGGGTCAGCGAGCGGCGCATCGCGCGAAAGCGCAGGTCGTCACTGTCGAGGGCCGTTTCGGTCGTGAGCTCGGCGAGCCGCTCGTCCAGCGTCGCTGCCCGCACGGTGGAGGGACCGCGCCGGGTCGCGAGCAGCCCGGCGAGCACCCGCCGTTCGACGTCGTAGAGGACGTCTCCGGCCCCGCTGACGTACGCCTCTTCGTCGCCGGCGACGCGCCTCAGCACTCCGAGGCCGAGCAGGAGGCGTACGACGGCGGCCAGGTCGAGCCGCTCGTCACGGCGGTCCAGGGTGAACCGGATGCCGGTCGCAGCCAGCTGGGGCTCGGCGGCGTCGAGGACGACCTGGCCGGCGAGGCGGCCGAGGGCGATCTGTGCCTCGCCGCGTTCGAGGGCCGCGAGGGCGAGGCAGAGCAGGACGTACCGGCGGCGGGTGAAAGGAGCGGCGCTGCGCGTGGCATCGCGAGCCGGATGGGTGGCATCGGCGAGTTGGGCCGCGATCTTGCCCAGCCGGGCGGTCTCGGCGTCGACCTGGAGGGACCAGCCGGTATTGCGGTCGAACCACTCGCGCAGGTCGGAGGCGTGCCGCCGGACCAGACGGAATTCGTCGGCGTACGCGCCGCCGGCGAGCAGCAGCGGCTGTTTCAGCAGAGCGCGGGCGGCCTTGCGCAATTCGGCGGCATGCTGCCCGTCCAGCACTTCGGCCAGCGGGGTACTCATCGTCCGTCGCCTCCTTCCGCCAGTTCGATGATCTCGATGGTGTGGTCAGGGCCGCGAAAGACGCCGCCCGGCGTGCGGACTTCGGCCGCGGATCCATCAGCCAGGGCAGTGAGCCGGATCTCCATGGACCCGTCGTTGCTGGTGGCCACCGTGTGCGTCATACCGGGCCGCCAGGTGGCCAGGGCATCCCCGAGGAGCTGGAGGAAGAGCCGGAAACTGGCGGGGTCGAGCTCGCCTAGCTCGGACAGCCGGGTCATGCCGCCGGTGACGAGCCGGGCCCGCGCGGCCGCGATCTCCGCGGCCTGTTTGACGGCCACCTCGGCGAGCCTGCGGCGTGCTTCCTGGCGGTCCTCCACCTTGCGGGGTTTGCCGCGCCGCTCATAGCTGCCGGTACGGCGCAGCTGCGGGCTGATGCGCAGCGGCTCGGCGTCGGCCCATGGGGTGGACGCGGGAGCGGGCCGGGCGAGCCGGGCGGCCAGCGTCTCGGCATCCACCGTGAGGTGCCGGGCCGGGTACAGCCCGAAGGCGGTGCGCCACAGCCTGTGCCGGGCATCGTCGTCGGGGGCCTCGGCGAACCAACGGGCGAGCGTACGGAAGTCGGCGGAGCGGTCGGAACGCCCGGCCCTGCGCTCGTTCAACGACCGCACGACGGCCAGCAGCTGGGGCACCGCCCCGAGAGCACGGCCGCGCAGCAGCCGTGCCTGCGATTCCCGGCCGTCCCGGCTGAGGAACCAGGCCGCCAGCCCGGCCCACCGGCCGGCCCACCTCTCGTACGCGGCCTGCTCGGCGTACACGGCCTCCTGCGGGGTGGCGTCCGCGGCCTCGCGGGCGGCAGCGGCGTGCAGCAGGGGCCCGATGCTTCCGCCCTCCTCCAGCTCCAGGATCAGCCGGGCGATGCGACCGCCGAGGGTGATCAGGTCCTGGATGAACCGCTCCAGGTACTGGATGAGCTGGTCCTTGTAGGCCAGGAAGACCTCCTCCCCCACGTCGTGGAGGTCGATGGTGCGCTGGAGGGACCCCATGAAGGCCCGCGCGTTGTCGGCGAGCGCGGCGAACCGGCTGGCGAGCCCGTCGAGCGCGAGATGCGTCTTGGCCGGATCCGGCTCCTCCTCGGCCGCCAGCACGAGAAGGGCACGCAGCTGCGTGACGATGTCGTGCAGCGCGACGGCCTGGAGCGCACCCCGTCGCCCGAGCGCCTCGTCGAACGCGGACAGGGCCTCCTCCGCCGCCTCGCCCTCCCGGGTGAGCTGGTAGATGAACCGCTTGCGGTAGAAGTCCTCTACGGCCGTGACCCGCCCGGTGTCGGGGTCCGCCCGCAGATTCCCCCACTCGACCAGTTTGTCCAGCGCGCCGACGACACCTTCCAACTCACCGGGCCGTACGGGGGCGGGCAGCCCGGCGTACACGTCCTCGGGCCGCAGATGTACGGCGAACCGCTCCTTGGCGACGAGGAAGGCCCGCATCACGGAGCGGTAGAGCAGCACGTTCGGGGCGGTGAGGTGCGCGAAGGGCCCGTAGCCGTTCGACGGGCCCCCCGGCCGGGGAGAAGTCGTGTCCATCGCCCGCCATCCTCCCGGACCGTCCTCCATGATCGGCAGGGACTCAAGCAATTGACCGATTCGCACCGATCCTCACCACGTCGACGCCCTGCACACCAAGCGCGCCAAAGCGGGACACGACGCGGCACGGCTGACGTGAACAGGGCTTCACACCGCGCCTCGATTCGGCATCAACGACTCGGGGTGCCGCGATGCTGCGAGCGAAGACCGGGCCGCTCCCTACAGAAACCGCAGATCGGGCGTCGTCACGGAGAAGCTCCAGGATCGCCACGCACTCCATGTGGTGGGTCATCGTTAACATGCTGGCGCTCTCCCCCACGCCTGCCCTCCTTGATACCGCTCTTGGTGTTGACCTCCACCACGAACAGGCGCGAGCGGCGTCGGTCGATGCGGTGGCTGTGCAGGCCGGCCATGAAGCGCAGACCTATCATCGTCCTCGAATATCGCTTGAATTCAACGACCAGCTCTTCTCCTGCCCGCAGCAGATATGCGTTGTGCCGGTAGGCTTTGAGGACAGCTTCCTTGAGCTTCGTTTCAGCCGCGCTGGGCTGCTGCGAGCTTGGACCAGGTCCTCCTCAGAATCCTCACTGATCTGCTGGAGAACATGACGCCACGCGAGCACTTCCCGCGCCCGCTTCCGGGCGTGATCACGCTGCTGAGTGTTGACACAGGCGACGATGCAGCTGGCTGCATCGTCGACGGTAAGCGCCTAGGGCCCTAAGTGCATTGATCACGAACTTTGTTGACACATGGGGCCTTGAACATGGCGAAGACCTCCGGTGTGGTGGGAGCTGTCTAGGAACTCACCGCACGGAGGTCTTCGTGTCCCACCGTAATGCCCGGCTGACCGTCTTCGGTAGGCGACTGCTGGTCGAACGCGTCGCATCGGGCCGTCCGCTCGCCCACGTGGCCGCCGAGATGGGTATGTCGCGAGCCACCGCCCACAAGGTCCGCAGGTGGCGGACGGAGGGCGAGGCAGGCCTGACCCCGCCGAGCATGCGAAGAACACCAAATGGCTCGACCAGGTGCTCGCCACGGGACGTGGGCAGGCGCGCGGACTGACCGCCTCGTACCTGCACACCCTCGTCCAGGTCTGCCCCTGGCCCCGCCACGCACCGGCCTACGCACGGATGGTGGAGGCCGAACACGCCCGCCGCGGTCTGCAGAGGGCCGCCGAACGCCTCGTCCAGACCGTCCACGACGCCCCCCTCCCGCACCCCGTCCAGACGGTGCCGGCCGAAGCCGACGCACTCGCCGCGGTCGTGGACGACGCCGCGAGCCGCTTCCCTCCGCGCGTCGGCGTCCTGCCCCGCACCCCCGCACCGGAACCAGCCATCGCGCCCGACCACACCGAGGACATGAAATCCGCCCAGTCGCAACCCTCCGGAGTTTACGAAATCCTTCAAATCGAAAATCCGCCAGAGGGCACAAAATTACTCAGTCCGCAAATCCGGCAGAGGACATATATTCCGTTCGGCCGCAACAGCATCGACAAGAAACTCTAAGCTTGACAGCGCCGTGGAGTTTGCTTATGGTCCAGTCGTTCAGGTCCTCGCCGATCGATATCGAAGGTATTCATGACCACACCTCCAACGTTGCCGAAGTTCAGGCAGCAGTTAATTCTTGCCGTTCTTATGTCGTGTTCGCTGCTGATTTGGCTGGACAATACCGTCCTGAGCACCACGCTGGAGACCCTTGCAGACCCTGTCCGTGGACTGGGGGCCAATCCCGGTCAGCTGCAATGGGCGACCGGCTCGTACACTCTGGCCTTCGCCACACTGATGTTCACGGCAGGCACATTGGGCGATCGCTTCGGTCACCGGACTGTGTTTTCCAGTGGGTTGGTGATCTTCGCCGGGTCCTCGCTGTGGGCGGCGTACGCAAGCGATGCGGGCCAGCTGATTGCAGCTCGAGCTGCGATGGGCGTGGGCAGCGCGCTGATCACGCCCGCCATGTTGGCCATCCTCATGTGGACCTTTACCGGCCCCGCGCGGGCTGCCGCGATCGGCATTTTCTCGACGTCGGCCGGTGTCGGAATGGCTGCCGGCCCGGTGCTGGCGGGGTCCCTGCTCGATCATTTCTGGTGGGGCTCGGTCTTTCTGATCAATGTCCCGGTCGCGGTATTGGCGTTGGTCGGGCTCGCCGTGCTGGTTCCGAATTTCCGCAGCCCCACGCTGCGGCCACTGGACCCCGCTGGAATGCTGCTGTCGATCAGTGGGCTCGTGGCGTTGGCCTACGGGCTGATCCGGGCGGGGCAGGTGGCTGCGTGGAGTCGTACCGATGTCTGGGCGCCGATCGCTGTCGGTCTGGTCCTGCTGGCCGTTTTCGTACTCGTCGAACTGCGTGTCAAGGTGCCCAGCTTTGATCCGCGACTGCTCGCGCAACGCGCATTCGGTGGCGGCAATGTGGCGCTCGGGTTGCTGCTCTTCGCTGTGACCGCGATCACCTTCTATAACGCGTTCTACCTGCAGGGCGCGCTCGGGTTTTCGCCGATGAAGGCGGGTTTGGCCAATATCCCGACCGCATTCGGCGCGCTCGCGGGGGCGCCCCTCGGCTCGCGCCTGGTTCGCCGCCTGTCGCTACGCCCTGTCGCCGTGCCGGCGCTCACCGTGGCTGCGCTGACCATGGGCGGGTACGGGTTCCTCGGACTGCAGACCCCGCTCGTCTGGATCGAGATTCTGTTGTTGATACAGGGTCTCTCGGTCGGCACGGTGATCGGCCCCGTTACGGCCGCATTGATCAGCAACCTGCCGTTGGAGCAGGCCGGTGCAGGATCGGCCGTCACCAACACCGTGCGACAAACCGGCAGTGTGATCGGAATCGCCGTAGGCGGCACGATCATGTCGATCGAGTACCGACGTGCGATCGAACCTTCGCTGGAGGGTGTACCCGGTCCGGTGCAGGATCAGGCGCGAGTTTCCGCCGAACAGGCCCGCCACGTCGCCACCGCCATCCACCAGCCCACTCTCGCTCAGGCTGCCGATAATGCGTTTATCCATGCCATGCATGTGGGCGCGGGCTGGATCGCGGTCATCGCACTCCTCGGAGCAGCTGTGCTGCTGATTACCTTGCCTGCTGTCGGAAAGAAGAAGGGTCCGACACCGGAGCCGGACTACGAAGAGGCCCGCAGCTCCGAGGTCGACGCTGCCGACGCGGCTACCCCTCGATGACCACCAGCGTGATGGTGGCCGATGGAGCGAACGTGCACGACGTGGAGCTCGGCTACGCCCCCCATTGCCCCCCGTTGGTGACGTCGAGACGGTCGGTCGGGTCGCCAGACGAAGCGACCAGATGCCCCCTGGCAGTGAGCTCGATGGCGCCGGTCGCCTCGCCGGATCTTCCCCCCTTTCCCGAGCGCGGCAAAACATCGCCGGTATTCAAGGGCGGGCTCGCCCATAAGGCAGGCGGGCATCTGGAGCGCAATTAGCGATATACGGAACGGCGGAATGCACGGTACGCCATACGGTCATCCGTCATGGATTCAGCCACAGGGCCATGACTTCCCAAGTAAGTCAAGACTTACCTTTGGGGAACTTTGACCGTACGGTGTGGTTCGAATCGAAGGAGCTCCCTGTTGTCGAAAATGAATGATCCTGCTGTGCGTGCGGTTGACTCGGAGCGGGATTATGTGTCCTCCTTGTATGAGTTGCTCACCGAGCGGCTTTCCGAGGCGCGAGCACACCGGGCGAGTGTGCTGAAGGCCCCGGCGGAAAGCGCCGGTGAGGCATACGAGAGAGAAATCGCCGCCGAGCGTCTGACCAAGGAAATCGGCCGGCTGGAGGGCGCCGAAAAGGGGCTGGTCTTCGGGCGCATCGACTGGACGGACGGCACGGCCCTGCGCATCGGGCGGATCGGACTGCATACGGAGGAGGATGACCTGCCGCTGCTCGTGGACTGGCGCGCGAACGCGGCGCGGCCCTTCTACGAGGCGACACCGGTCCACCCGATGGACCTGCGGCGGCGCCGGCACCTGCGCCTCGAGGAGCGCACGGTCGTCTCGGTGAGCGACGAACTGCTGGACGGGACCGCCCCGACCGACGAGGACGTCGTGGGGGACGGCCCGTTGACCGAGGCTCTGTCGGCACGGCGTACGGGCAGGATGCACGCGGCCGTCGCGACGCTGCAGACCGAACAGGACGAGATCGTCCGCTCCGCCCACCGCGGGGTGACCGTGGTGCAGGGCGGGCCCGGCACCGGCAAGACCGTGGTCGCCCTGCACCGGGCGGCCTATGTCCTGTACGCGTTCCCGCGCGCCGCGGAGGAGGGTGTCCTGGTGGTGGGCCCGAACGCCCGGTTCCTCGACTACATCTCCCAGGTCCTTCCGTCGCTCGGAGAGAACGACGTCGTTCTGGCGACCTGCCGGGAACTGGCCGGTGTGTCCACGGACACGGTGGACCCGTTCGATACGGCGCGTCTCAAGGGCAGCTCCGACCTCGCCGACGCCTTGGCCGGCCTGCTGCGCGTCCACCAAGCCCCCGCCGGTGACTTCACCGTGCGGGTCGGACAGGAACTGGTTCGCCTCTCCGGCGAGGAAGTGGCCACGGCACGCGACGCCGCCGTGGCAGCGGTACTGGGGCACAACCCCGCGCGCCAGGTGTTCAAAGAGCTCTTGGTCGACGCCGTCACCGACGCGATGCAACGGGACATGGGCGACCTCCTGGAGCAGATCGACGCCGATGCCGAAAGGATGACGGGCATCAACCTCGACCGGTTCACGGGAGTCGCCCAGCGCCGTGCCGAAGGTGCGGCCGACTCAGGTCCGGTCCACGAGCTGGACCTGGACGCCATCCGGGCCGATCTCCTCGACGACGCCGGCGTCGACCGAGCGGTCGAGGTGTTGTGGCCGCGGCTGGTACCCGGTGACCTCGTGAAGGCGCTCCTGACGAACGCCGGCGCTCTCGCCGAGCGCCTGCCCCGCCTGACCGCGCAGGAGCGGTCCCTTCTGCTGCGCGGTCCGGACGCCCCGTGGACCGATGCCGATGTGCCGTTGCTGGACGAGGCGGCGAGCCTGGTCGACGGCCCCCCCGAGAAGACGTACGGGCACGTCGTCGTCGACGAGGCGCAGGAACTGACCGCCATGCAGTGGCGGATGATCGTCCGCCGCTGCCCGGCAAGGGCCATGACGCTGGTGGGTGACTTCGCCCAGGCAGGCCCGGTCGCGACAGCACGCGACTGGAAGGAAGCACTGAGCCCCCACGTCGGACCGCGGTTCAAACTGCACAACCTGACCGTCAGCTACCGCACCACGCAGGAGATCCTGGAGAGCGTCCGGGACCTGCTCACGCGGATCGCTCCGGACCAGAAGCCCACACGGTCGCTGCGAAGCGGTGAGAGCCCTCGCACCGTGACCACGCCTGCGGACGGGTTGGTCACCGCCGTCGTTCAGGAACTCCGCGCCCAGAGCACCGCGCACCCGGGCGAGCTTCTGGGAGTGATCTGCGCGGACACCAGGGTGAGCGAGCTGACGGCCCAGGGCGTCGCTCACCGCGCACGCATCGTGCCGGCGTCCGAAGCACGCGGCCTGGAATTCGACGGGGTCGTCGTCATGAACCCCGAGGAAATCATCACGACCCGCCCCGGTGGGGAAAGGGACTTGTACGTAGCCCTGACCCGGGCCACCAAGCGCCTCTGCACCATCACCACCCAGCCCGCCTGACGGCTCGGCGCCCGCGTCGTCGCCGCGGGCGCACCCGGCGCGGTACAGACACCGGCCCGCGCGCACGGGGCTGCTCGCCGCCTCACCGCTCCTGGCCGCACCCGGCATCATGCGGCCCGGTCCAAGCCGACGATGTTCAGATCTTCTTCGCGCGCAGGGTCAAGTCGACGTCGAGCTTCGGGTCGTACGCGTCGGGTTCGATGCCGAGTTCGTGCGTGCTGTACTCGCCGAACCGTTTGATGTGCGCGGTCAGGTACGGCGAGATATGGGCCAGGTCCTCAGGATCGATCTCCCAGCCCTCTTCCAGCAGCTGGCGGACGATCTCGGAGATGTCCAGGGCATTGTGGAAGATCGCCGCAGTCGTGAGCAGAGAGTTGAACTCCTGACGCGGACACGGACACGGGCACGGACACCAGGACCGATCCACCTCCTTGTGTCAGCCGTTGTGAGGCGCAGTTCCATCGTCGCTTTATCCGGCCGATCCACGCCAGTAGAACAGCAGCAACTCCGATATTGTGGCCAACAACCTCGAAACTGATTCGCCCACACTGATTTTCACCCAATACCGGAAGACCGGTAAGCCGCTCGTGCGGCACTTCGGCGAGCAGTTCCGTGTGTCTGTCCCGTTCTTCCACGGCGGCTTGAATCAGGAACAGCGGGCCGACATCGTCCGCCGCTTCCAGACCGACCATGGTCCGAAAGTGCTGGTGCTCAGCGCCGACGTCATTCACTTCGACGATGGTGATGATATGGCGGACGACGACTTTGGTTGCACAGCGTGGGGGCGGGACTGGGTTCGGCTCGCCCAGTGCGGCCTTTTGTCCAGCGTGGCCGCAACGCATCGGTGTCCTGCATCGAGGTGGCGCCGATGTCCCGGGAGACGCAGGCGTCGACTGCTCCTGCCCGGATGGCACTGGGCGTTGTATCCACGTGCTGGCCATCTATTACGAAATGGCACGACGTGTCGATGACGATCCTCGAATTGCGCTCGATACCCACTAGTTCTGGTTGGACAGTTCCCGCAACTAGGTGCCACGCTCATCTATAGGAGTCGGGCCTTTCATCTACAGGGGTCCGACCTTCGAGATTTTAACGTGGGAAAAACGGGGGATCGCTGATATGGATAGCGTGAACGACAGGTTGACGTGGCAACCGATCTCGAGCAGTGGTGATAGACGCGACAGCCGAGCTTCCCCCTGGGTTGGACGATCCCCGCTGCAAACTGAGATCGCGGGGCCGATCGGCGCCCTCGGTACCAACCTCCAGATCATGCTGATAATCCAAGACGACATGCGTCGATACAGCATCGAGGGAATGCTTCGTTCACTCGACATCCGGTTGACAGTGCAATTCAGCGCGATTATCGAAGATCTCTCGACATTCCGCAACGGCCAGCTGATCATTTCATCCAGCAATGCTTTGGAACCTGTACCTGACGAGATCGCCGAAAAGCTGCGCATCCACAACGTACGTGTACTGGTCCTGGTAGATCCAGCAGACGTTGTCGAGAAATCCTGGGTCGATCACGCAAACGGTTTCCTGGACTGGGCAGATCTCCGTCCCGAGACCCTGCGCGAAGCGATCGTAGACGTGGAGGCTGGACGATTTCACGTGTCGGCGACTCTGGTGCGACGATCCGTAACGGCACCCGAACAAGCCGGTGATGACACCGCCTCGAAGCGCGCGTCGAGGATTGCACTGACGGCACGTGAACACCAGGTACTGCGCCTGATCGCCGAGGGGCTCAGTAACCGACAAGTCGCTCGATCGCTGAGTACCTCTGAACATGGAGTCAAACGCATGGTCGGCATCATTCTGGCCAAGCTCAACTGCCCAAATCGGACTCTTGCAGTCGTTCGGGCCATAGAGTCGGGGCTCCTCGTTGTATGAGGTGTCGACCAATTGGCGAAGTTCTATCCGTCGGCACGGATAGTCCGAAAATGCACTTCTTGATAATTGGCGTGCGGACGGGAGATGTGGGCGTGACTGGGCCGCCCCGGCGGGTCTCAGGCCGGCGGGGTGCCGAGGTCAGCCGACGCCGAGCGGGTCGAAACGGGCGGTGAAGCCGAGCCCGTTGGCTTGCCGCACGACGCGTCGAATGTATTCGCAGTGACCGCCTCGCCCTGATCACGCGGCTCGGCGGTGACCCGCGGCGACCGCAGGTCCCGCGGGAGTCCTCGTGCACCTGGGCGATCTTCACCTCGAGGTCGGCCCGGCGCTGCTGTCGCGGCGTCAATACCGTTGCCACGGCCGGTTTCACGTGCGCGTAGTAGCCGGACGCCGATACGCCCGGCAGCCGCCCCCTCGCCCCGGCCCGCGCACCGCGCGGGCCGGGGCGAGGGGGCGCCGGCGGTCCCGGCGAACTCGTCGGAGTCGGCGTACTCGGCCTCCAGGGGTCTGTCCCCGTTGGACCTCGGCCGCGGTGATCCGGCGTCGCTCGTCTTTGCCCCAGACGCTCAACATCCCCGGGTCGATGCCCAGCTCGCGGGCGACCTCCGCGATCGTCCGACCCGAATCGATCACGCGGTGAGCAGCCTCGACCTTGTACTCAGTCCCACGGCGGCGCCACATGGTTCATGCATTCCTCGAAGTCGAGGCGCTCTTGCGGGGTCGTGCTCGTGCCCCAAGTAGCGGTGGACCGCGTGAACGTCGTCGAGTGCTCGGCGCAGGCGCCCGAGCGCGCCGCGCGGGCGGCCGGGCTCGTCCAGGGCTGCCATGTGTCCTCGTTCCTCCAATCTGACGGTTCGGATATCAATGGCCGCTGAGCGAGTCGAGCCAGCGCCGGAGATGCGCGGCGGTCTCTCCCACCTGTTCCTCGATGATCGAGAAGTGATCTGCCTCGATGTACTCGGCCGGTCCACGGTGTAGCCAGTCGGGGACGGGGTCGACGTCCCCGAAACTGCTCAGCGTCACGGTGGCCCGCAGATTCAGCGTCGGCGCGGCGATCGGCTTGGCCTCGCGCTCGGGATAGATGCGCACATAGCCACCCATGGAGACCAGGCCGTGGTCGTCGACGGGGGTCAGTGCGTTGTCCCGGGACAGGATCTGCCCCAGCGCGTCGGTGAGCACGAGGCGGTTGAGTTCGTGCTCTTCCGGGGAGTAGGTGTCGATCATCGCGACGCCCGCGAGCTCGCCGCCGTCGTCCTCGAGCCGCCGGGCGACCGCGTGGGCGATCGCACCACCGGCCGAGTAGCCGATGAGCGCCACCGGGCCTCGCTCGAGTTCCGGCGCGACGGCCGCGGCGAGGCTCTCGATCGCCGCCGCCCATGTCGCCGGCAGGTCGTCGCCCGCGCGCACACCGGGCAGCCGCAACGCGCTCACCCGCCGCTCGCCGCCCAGTTCGCGAGCCAGGCGGGCGAACTGGTGCGCGCCCGATCCCGCCAGGAACGAGGGGATGCAGACCAGCGCCGGTGCCGCGGCGCCGCGCGCCAGGAGCTGCGACGCAGCCGGGCGCTGTGCGGCGGCCTCGCCGGCGGAGTACGTGGTCATCAGAGCCGAGCTCGCGGTCAGCAGGGGCATCGCCCCTGCCAGCTCACCGCGGCGATGCGCCGCCGACACCAGGTCGGTGATCGTGCCGCGCACGCCGGCAGGTGCCTGCTCGACCACGTCCGTGTCGGATTCCTCGATCCGAGACAGCACCAGCTTCGCCACATCGGCGGCGGTCGGGTGGTCGAAGACCAGCGTCGACGGCAACGCCAGCCCGGTCAGCTGTGCGAGCCGGTTCCGGAATTCGACGGCACCGAGGGAGTCGAAACCGAGCTCGGTGAACGGCGCGTGCGGGTCGATCGCGTCGCCGGACAGGTGGCCGAGGACCGCCGAGGCGGCGTTGCGCACCTCTCGCAGGATCACGGCGTCGCGGTCGGCGTCGGACAGTGCGGCCAGCTGCCGCGCAAGGCTGACACCGGCACTCGCGGCGGCCTGGGGAACCCGGATCATGCCGCGCAGTACCGCGGGCAGTGTGCCGCCGCGCGCCAGGTCGGTGAGCGCCACCGTGTCCAGCAGTGCCGTCATCGGTGTCGCCCGGTCGGTCGCGAGTGCGTTGTCGAACAGCGCCATCCCGGAATCCGGGTCGATCGGGATCAGGCCCAGCCTGGCCCGGATCTGGCGGGCGTACTGCTCGGCGCCGTCCCCGCTGAGTATCCCCGCCATGCCGACGGTCCACAGTCCCCAGGCCAGCGAGTGCGCGGGCAGGCCCGCGCTGCGCCGCACGCGTGCCAGCGCGTCCAGCGCGCTGTTCGCGGCGGCGTAGTTGCCCTGTCCTTGTCCGCCGAGCAACGGCGCCGCGGACGAGAACAGCACGAACGCCGACAGATCCAGGTCGCGGGTCAGCTCGTGCAGGTGCAGTGCCGCATCGACCTTCGGTGCCAGGACCCGTGTCGTCTGCGCGGTGGTGAGGGTGTCGATCGTGCCGTCGTCCAGGACGCCCGCCGCATGGATGACGGCGGTCAGCGGGGCGTCGGTGTCGATGTCGGCCAGCAGGGCTTGGACGGCACTGCGTTCGGTGACGTCGCATGCCACGACCCGTACGCGGGCGCCGAGGTCGGTCAGCTCGGCGACCAGTTCGGCGGCGCCGTCCGCGGCGGCACCGCGCCGCGATGTCAGCAGCAGTCGTCGTGCGCCGTGCGCTGCGACCAGGTGCCGGGCGACGATCGCGCCGATGCCGCCGGTGCCGCCGGTGATGAGCACCGTGCCCTGGTCGAACGACGGGGCCACGCCCGGTTCGGTGGCGGGCAGCGGCTGCAGTCGCGGTGCCAGGAGCCGACCCCCGCGAACGGCCACGTGCGGTTCGTCCTGGGCCACGGCACCGGCGAGCGACTTGATCGGCAGGACGTCGCGGTCGTGGTCGATGAGCAGGAACCGGCCCGGGTGCTCGGACTGTGCGCTGCGCACCAGGCCCGCCACGGCGGCGCCGACCAGGTCGGGTTCCTCGCCGGGCAGTCCGGCGGCCGTGCGCGTCACGATCGCGAGCCGGCCGGGGCGTTCGTCGCCCATCCAGCCCTGCAACAGTGCCAGCGTCGTCAGCACGCCGGCGTGTACGTCCGCCGCGTCGGCACCGGTTCCGCGGGGCGCCGACCACACCACCGTGTCGGGAGCATCCCGCAGCACAGCGAGTTCCGCGAGATCGGCACAGCGTGTCGGGGGCTCGGGGGCCTCGACGGTCGCCGGGTCGCCGAGCACGACGACGCGTCCGGCGTCCGCCTCGGAGGCGGCAGGCACGGCGACCCACTCGAGGTCGAACAGCGGTGCCGCGCCGCGCAGCCGGGCCAGCTCCTGCTGCCCGATCGGGCGGGCCCGCACCGACTCCATGCTCAGCACGAGGGCACCGGTCGCGTCGACCGCCTCCACGCACACGGTGTTCGGTGCGGTGCGGGCGATGCGGACGCGCAAGGCACCCGCGCCGGACTGTGCCAGCTGGACGCCGTCGAAGGCGAAGGGCAGTGGCACCCGGCCGTCGGGCCCGCCCTCGGCGAGAGGGCCGACAGCCGCGTGGAACACCGCGTCCAGCAGTGCCGGATGCAGTCCGAAGGCGGTGGCGCGCGCTGCGGTGTCGGTGTCGAGCGCCAGGTCGGCGAACACTTCCTCCCCACGCGACCACGCGGCGCGAACACCCTGGAACACCGGGCCGTACCCGAAGCCGAGGTCGCCGAGTGCGCGGTACACCTGCTGCCCGTCAACCGCATCGCCCGCAGCCGGAGGCCACGCCTGGGACCAGTCCGGCGCCACGGCCGGCGCGGCGGGCGTGAGCAGGCCACGGGCATGCAGCACCCAGGCGTCGGCGGCGCGGGCGTGGATGGCCACGGTCCGGTGCCCGTCGGCGTCGGGTTCGCCCACAGCGAGCTGAATGTCCGCGCCACCATCGGGCGTCAGAACCAGCGGCGCCGCGAGCACCAGTTCCGCCAGGCGCGGCACGCCGATCCGGGCACCGGCGGCCAGAGCCAGTTCCACGAATCCCGTACCCGGCATCAGGACCGTGCCGAAGACGGCGTGGTCGGCGAGCCATGGGTGCGTGCGCAGCGAGAGCCTGCCGGTGAACAGCCACTCGTCCTTGCCGGCGAGCTGCACCTGGGCGTGCAGCAGCGGATGACCGACGGAGTCGGCACCGGCGAGCGGCGCAGCGGCCTCTGCGGGCAGCAGCCAGAATCGTTCGTGCTGGAAGGGATAGGTGGGCAACGTGATCCGTGCCTGCGGTCGAGCTCCGAAGTAGTCCGCCCACCGCACCGGCCTGCCCGCACCGTGCGCGGTTGCCAGCGCGGCGACCAGCTGCTCGGGTTCGGCGACTGTGCGACGGGATCCCGCGACCACCGATACGCGCGCTGCGAGGTCTGTCGCCAGAGTGGCGCGGGTCATGGTCGTCAGCACCGCGTCCGGGCCCAGCTCAACGAACAGGCGCACACCCGAATCGAGCAGTGACTGCACCGCCGGGGCGAAGCGCACTGCCTCGCGCACCTGCCGTACCCAATACTCGGGCGTACCCAACGAATCGTCGGCAAACGCGCCGGAAACCGTGGAGCACAGGGGTATTCGCGGCTCGTGATATGTCAGGCCCGCCGCGATCTCCGCGAACTCGGTCAGCATCGGATCCATCAAGGCGGAGTGGAAGGCGTGGCTCACCCGCAGCCTGCTGGTCTTGACGCCCTCGGCCACCAACCTCGACTCGAGCGCCGATACCGCCTCGGTGTTTCCGGAGAAGACCACCGCATCGGGAGCGTTCACAGCGGCCAGCGAGACCGCGGCGGCTGCCGGATCGGCATTGACCGCCGCCAGCAGCTCCACGGCCCGCCCCTCCGGCACCGCGGCGGCCAGCATGCTCCCGCCTGTCGGCAGCGCCCCCATCAATCGGCCCCGGGCCGCGACGAGCCTGCACGCATCCGACAACGACCACACACCGGCCACGTACGCCGCGGCCAGCTCGCCGATCGAATGCCCTGCCACCACATCCGGCGTCACGCCGAACGACTCGACAAGGCGGTACATCGCCACCTCGAACGCGAACAACGCGGGCTGGGCGTACTCGGTGCGGTCCAGCAGAGCCTCGGCAGTCGCGCCGCTCGCAGCGGCCGGCGCGTCGAGCTCACTCGCCTCCTGCCCGATGCCGGTGCGCTGCGCGCCGAACATCACGTCCCGCAGCGAATGCCCCAGGTGTGCGTCGAATTGCGCGCACACCTCGTCGAGCGCGGCGGCGAAAGCCGGGAACGCCCGGTACAGTCCAGCGCCCATCCCGATCCGCTGCGCGCCCTGACCGGTGAACAGGAACGCTGTCGTGCCTGTCTGACCAGCGCCGTTGGCGATGCCCGGTCCTGTCTCGCCGGCTGCCAGGCGCGCCAAGGCCGCCAGCAGCGTCTCCCGGTCCGAGCCCACGACGGCGGCGCGCTGCTCGAGCTGCGCGCGGTGCAGCGCCAGCGTCACCGCGACGTCGGTCAGGTCGAGCTCCGGGCGTTCGCCCAGCGCGTCGTACAGACGGCGCGCCTGGGTCCTCAGCGCGGCGGTCGTCCGCGCGGACAGCAGCAACGGCAAGGCTTCCGGGCGCGGTGGATCGACCGGCCGCGGCGGGACCGCGGGAGCCTCTTCGAGGATCACGTGCGCGTTGGTCCCGCTGAGCCCGAACGACGACACTCCCGCCCGGCGCGGACGCTCCCCGGCCGGCCACGGCTCGGCCTCGGTCAGGATCCGTACTGCGCCCGCCGACCACTCCACGTGCTGCGACGGCGCGTCAACATGCAAGGTGGGCGGCAATACCTCGTGCCGCAGCGCCTGCACCATCTTGATCACACCGCCGACACCGGCAGCCGCCTGCGTGTGCCCGATGTTCGACTTCAACGACCCGATCCGCAGCGGCTCGGCGCGGTCCTGTCCGTAGGCGTTGATCAGCGCCTGCGCCTCGATCGGGTCACCCAGCATGGTGCCGGTGCCGTGCGCCTCCACCGCGTCCACCTCGGCCGCGGCCACGCCTGCGTTGACCAGTGCCTGCGCGATCACCCGCTCCTGGGACGGACCGTTCGGTGCGGTCAAGCCGTTGCTCGCACCGTCCTGATTGATTGCGCTACCGCGGATCACGGCCAGCACCGGGCGCCCGTTGCGCTGTGCGTCGGACAGCCGCTCGAGGGCGAGCACGCCGACGCCCTCGGCCCACGAGACACCGTCCGCAGCATTCGAGAACGGCTTGCAGCGCCCGTCCGGTGACAGCGCCCGCTGCCGGGAGAACTCCACGAACAGCAGCGGGGTCGACATGACCGTCACTCCGCCGACCAGGGCCAGCGACGTCTCCCCGGCGCGCAGTGCCTGCGCCGCCACGTGCAGGGCCACCAGCGACGACGAGCATGCCGTGTCCACCGTCACCGCGGGTCCTTCCAGACCGAGGGCGTAGGACACCCGGCCGGAGACGACGCTGCCGGCCGCTCCGGTCGCCAGGTAGCCTTCCGCGGCACCGCCGGCGGCATCGCGCGCCGAGTAGCCGTAGTCCTGGTACATGACGCCCGCGTACATCCCGGTATCGCTGCCCCGCAGTGAGGTCGGATCGATACCGGCGTCTTCGAGCGCTTCCCAGGACGCCTCGAGCATCAACCGCTGCTGCGGGTCCATCGCCGCTGCCTCGCGGGGCCCGATTCCGAAGAAGGCGGCATCGAAATCACCTGCGGCATGCAGGAATCCGCCTTCTCGGGTGTAGATCTTGCCGGGTTTGCCGGGGTCGGCGTCGTACAGGCGGTCGAGGTCCCAGCCGCGGTCGCCCGGGATCGGGGCGATCGCGTCGACGCGCCCGGCGATCAGTTCCCAGAGCTGGTCGGGATTCTCGACGCCGCCGGGATACCGGCAGCTCATGCCGACGATCGCGATCGGCTCGTCGGCCCTGGCCCTGCCCCTGGCACTGGTCGAGGCGGGGCGCGGTCGCGTCGGCGCCGCGGCGTCGACCCGGGTACGCAGGAAGCCCGCGACGGCGGCGGCGGTCGGATAGTCGAACACCAGCGTGGACGGAAGCTGTACACCGGTGGCGGCGGTCACCCGGTTGCGGAACTCGACTCCGCCGAGCGAGTCGAAGCCCAGACCTGAGAAGGGTGTTTCGGGGTCGATGGCGTCGGCCGACTCGTGGCCGAGGACCCCGGCGGCGATCGCGCGGACCTCGTTGCGGATCAGCGCCTCCCACTGATCGGCGGGGGCGTCGAGCAACCGCTGGCGCAGCGGGCTGTCGGCGATCTGGCCGCGCGACGGTACGTGAATCAGCCCGCGCAGCAGCGCAGGCAGCGTGCCGAGCCGGCCCAGCGCGGTGAGGGCGGGTGTGTCGAGCAGCGCGGTCATCAGCACCGGTTCGCCGGTGGTCAACGCATTGTCGAACATCTGCATGCCCGTGTCCGGCTCGATCGGGGACAAACCGAGACGCGTGCGGATCTGACGCACCAGATGTTCGGCACCCGGGTCGTTCAACGCCTCGGCCATGCCGAGCTTCCACAGGCCCCAGGCCAGCGAGTGCGCGGGCAGACCGGCGCTGCGGCGCGCCTGGGCGAGCGCATCCATCGCCGCGTTCGCGGCCGCGTAGTTGCCCTGGCCCTGCCCACCGAGCAGCGGCCCGGCGGAGGAGAACAGCACGAACGCCGACAGGTCCATGTCGCGGGTGAGCTCGTGCAGGTGCCAGGCGGCATCGGCCTTCGGGGCGAGCACCCGGTCCACCTGCTCGGCGGTCAGGGTTTCGATGGTGCCGTCGTCGGCCACGCCCGCGGTGTGCACGACGGCGGTCACCGGTTCGTGCGCCGGTACGGATTCCAGCAGCGCCGCGACCGCGGCGCGATCGCTGACGTCGCACGCGGCAACGCGTACGTCGGCGCCCAGCGCGGTCAGCTCGGTGACCAGCTCCTCGGCACCCGGCGCGGCGAGGCCGCGGCGCGAGACGAGCAACAGGCTGCGCACCCCGTGCCGGGTGACCAGGTGGCGTGCGGTAACGGCGCCCAGTCCGCCTGCGCCGCCGGTGATCAGGACCGTGCCGTCACCGAAGTGCCCGCCGGCCGGTTCGAGGGGGGTCGCACGCATCAGCCGCGGCGCCAGCGTGGCGCCGCCGCGGACCGCGAGCTGTGGTTCGTCCGCGGCGACCGCGGCGGCGATCCGCTGGTGCAGGTCCGCGAGGTCGTTGTCGTCGAGGTCGACCTGCACGATGCGCCCGGGGTATTCCGATTGCGCACTGCGTACCAGGCCGCGGACGGCCGCTGCCGCGGGGGCCGGCGCCTCACCGGGCAGACCCGCTCCATTGCGGGTCAGCACGATCAGCGTCGAGTCGGCGCAGCCCGGCTCGGTGAGCCAGTCGCGCAGCACCGCGAGGGCGTTGTGCACGGCGGTGCGGATGGTCGCGGGGACGTCGTCGCCGTCCGCCGACACCGTTTCGTGCGACCAGACGACAGCCGCGCCGGTGTGGCCCCCGCCTGTCGCGAACGCCGCGACGTCCTCGAACGTCTCGGCGCAGCCTGCGACGGGTCGGCCCAGTGCGACCAGCTGCCGGTCCGGCACCGCAGGCGCCGTCACCGGCGCCCAGTCGACGGCGTAGAGCGGGCTGCGGGTACCGGCGAGAGCGGTCGCGTCCGCGGGGCGGGCGAGCACGGCGTCGATCGACAGCACCGCGGCGCCGGTGGCGTCGCAGGCGTCGATGCGCACCTTCTCGGGACCCGAACGGATGATGCGGGCGCGGACCGCGGTGGCGCCGGCCCGGTACACACGGACGCCGTTGAAGGAGAACGGAAGCGGCAGCCTGCCGTCGGGCAGGTCCTCGGCGAGCACGTCGATGGCAGCGTGGAAGGACGCGTCCAGGAGCGCCGGATGCACCCCGAAGCCCGCCGCCCGGCCCGCTGTCGCCTCGTCCAGTGCCACCTCGGCGAACACCTCGTCGCCACTGGTCCAGGCGGCGCGCACGCCCTGGAAGCCCGGGCCGTAGCCGAATCCCAGGTCGGCGAGCCGGTCGTACAGACGCGTTCCGTCGATCGGCGTGCCGTCGGCCGGCGGCCAGTCGGGGTCGGTCCAGGCCGGTGTCACGCCGTCGGCGGGGGCGAGGGTGCCGGTGGCGTGCAGCGTCCAGTCCGGCTCGCCGGGGTGGGTCCCCTCGGTGCCGGTGACGGCACGCGAGTGGATCGACAGGCGTCGACGGCCGGTGTGGTCGGGCTCGGTCACCGAGAGCTGCACGTCCACGGCAGCGTCACCGTCGAACAGCAGCGGCGTCGCCAGGACGAGTTCGTCCACGACGGGCAGTTCCAGGCGGCGACCCGCGGCCAGCGCGAGATCCACGAACCCGGTGCCGGGCAGGAGCACTGCTCCGAAGGCCGTGTGGTCGGCGATCCACGGCTGGTCGGTGGTGGAGAGCCTGCCGCTGAACAGCCATTCGTCGCGACCGGCGAGCGGCGCGGCGACGCGCAGCATCGGATGGTCGAGCGTGGAGAGACCGGCGCGGCCCATGTCACCGAGCGCGTCGTCGTCGGGCTGCACCCAGTACCGGCGCTGCTGGAAGGCGTAGACGGGCAGGTCGAGGTGGGTGACCGGCCTTCCTGGTGACAGCGGCGCCCAGTCGACGGTCATGCCCGAGCAATGGGCGGCGGCGAGCAACCGCAGGAACTGGTCGACCTCATCGACGCTGCGCCGTGACGCCGCCGCGACCAGCGAGCGGGACGCCACCTCGTCGTTCAGTGTCTGGCGGGTCAGCGCCGCCAGCACCGCGTCCGGACCCACCTCGACGAACCGGCGCACGCCGGAGTCGACGAGCGACTGCACCGCCGGGGCGAACCGCACGGCCTCGCGCACCTGCCGCACCCAGTACTGCGGCGTCAGCAGTTCGGGACCGGCGGGCTCTCCGGACACCGTGGAGCACACGCCCATGCGGGGCGCCCGGTACTCCACCGATCGGGCGACCTGCTCGTACTCGGCGAGCATCGGCTCCATCAACGCCGAGTGGAAGGCGTGGCTGACCGTCAGCCGGGTCGTCTTCACACCCTCGTGGACCAGCTGGTCCTCCAGTGCGACGATCGCCGCCGTCTCGCCCGAGAACACCACCGCCGCGGGCCCGTTCACGGCCGCCAGCGAGACCGTCCCGGCCGCGAGCAGTTCCAGCGCCCGCTCCTGCGACACCGCGGCGGCGAGCATCGCTCCGTCGGTCGGCAGCGCGCCCATCAACCGACCACGGGCGGCAACGAGCCGGCACGCGTCGGCCAGCGACCACACCTCGGCCACATGGGCCGCGGCCAGCTCACCGATCGAATGCCCGACCACCACGTCCGGGGTCACGCCGAACGACTCCAGGAGGCGGTACAGCGCCACCTCGAACGCGAACAGCGCGGGCTGCGTGAATTCCGTCCGGTCAAGCAGGGCCTTGCGCTCGGTGTCGTCGGCGCCGTTCCCGGCACCCCCGGTCTCGCCGAACATGACCTCGCGCAGCGATACCCCCAGCAGGGCGTCGAATTCCGCGCACACCTCGTCGAGGGCGGCGGCGAACACGGGGAACGCGGCGGCCAACCCTGCGCCCATGCCGACACGTTGCGCGCCCTGACCGGTGAACAGGAAGGCCGTCTCGCCGGTGGCGGCCGCACCTGATACGACATGCGGGGATGCCGAACCCGCGGCCAGGGCCGTGAGGCCGGCGAGCAGACCGGCCCGGTCGGCGCCGAGCACCGCGCCGCGCCGGCCCAGCTGGGCGCGCCCAGCGGTCAGGACGGCAGCGACATCGGCGTCATCCGCCTCGGGGTGGTCGGCGAGCCAGGCCAGCAGCCGGCTCGCCTGTGCCCGGAGCGCGGTCTCCGACTTGGCCGAGAGCAACCACGGTGCCGGCAGCGTCGCGGGGCCCGACTCCGACTGTCGTACAGCAGCATCCGGTCCTGTCACCGGATCGGCAGCGGGCTCGCGCGGCGCCTCTTCGAGGATCACGTGGGCGTTGGTCCCGCTGATCCCGAAGGAGGACACGCCCGTACGACGCAGACGATCGAGCTCCGGCCACTGCTGAGCCTGCGTCAGCAGCTTCACCGTGCCCGCCGACCAGTCGACCTCGGGGGTCGGCTCGTCCACGTGCAGGGTCGAGGGCATGACCCCCTTGCGCATCGCCATGACCATCTTGATCACGCCCGCGACACCCGCCGCGGCCTGCGTGTGACCAATGTTCGACTTGAGGGAACCCAGCCACAACGGGTTGTCGTCCCCCCGGGCCTGGCCGTAAGCAGACACCAGCGCCTGCGCCTCGATCGGATCGCCCAGCCGCGTACCCGTACCGTGCGCCTCCACGACATCCACCTCGGACGCCGACAGCCGCGCGTTGGCCAGCGCGGCGCGGATGACCCGCTCCTGCGCAGGCCCATTCGGCGCCGTCAGCTGGCTGCTCGCACCGTCCTGGTTCACCGCGGAACCACGGATCACCGCCAGCACCCGGTGCCCGCTGCGCTCGGCGTCCGACAGCCGCTCCAGGACCAGCACGCCCACGCCCTCGGCCCAGCCCGTGCCGTCCGCCGACGACGAGAACGCCTTGCACCGCCCGTCCGGCGACAACCCGCGCTGCCGGGAGAACTCCACGTACGTGCCCGGTGTCGCCATCACCGTCACACCGCCGGCAAGCGCCATCGAGCACTCACCCTGGCGCAGCGACTGAGCGGCAAGGTGAAGCGCGACGAGCGAGGAGGAACACGCGGTGTCGACCGTCACCGCCGGCCCCTCCAAGCCGAAGGTGTAGGACAGACGACCCGACGCGACGCTGCCCGCGCTTCCGGTCAGCAGGTAGCCCTCGAAGTCCTCGGGCGCCTGGGGGATCCGGGAGCCGTAGTCGTCGTACATGACGCCCATGTACACCCCGGTACGGGTGCCCCTCAGCGCGGTCGGGGCGATGCCTGCGTGTTCGAAGGCCTCCCAACCCGTCTCCAGCAGCAACCGCTGCTGGGGATCCATCGCCGCCGCCTCGCGAGGACTGATGCCGAAGAACTCGGCGTCAAACCGGTCCGCCTCGTACAGGAAGCCGCCTTCGCGGGCGTACGAGGTCCCGAGGTGGTCGGGGTCTGGGTGGTACAGGTTCTCCAGGTCCCAGCCGCGGCCCTCCGGGAAGGGGCCGACCGCGTCACGCTCGGCGCTCAGCAGGTCCCACAGGTCGTCCGGGGAGGCGATACCGCCCGGGAGCCGGCACGCCATGCCCACGATCGCGATCGGCTCGTGTGCGCGCTCCTCCAGGTCCTGCACACGCTGACGGCTCTCCCGCAGGTCGACCGTTGCCCGCTTGAGGTAGTCGCGAAGTTTCTGCTCGTTGTTCATGTCTACCTGCCGAGTTCGTTGTCAAGTGCTGCGAAGAGTTCGTCATCGGTTGCCAGGTCCAGGTCGGCGCCGTCGGGGCCGCCGTCCATCGCCCGGAGCAGGCCGCGCAGTCGCGCGGTGTACCTTCCTGCCGGTCCGTCGCTGTCCGACGCGCCGGAGGCCCAGAGAGCGGCCTCGAGTGTGTCCAGGGCCGCCTGGACCGGGTCCGCCACTTCGCCGACCAGCTCGCCCCGCAGGTATTCGGCGACGGCTTGCGTGGTCGGGTGGTCGAAGACGAGCGTGCTGGGCAACCGCAGCCCGCCGGCGGTGTCCAACCTGTTGCGGAATTCGATCGCGGTGAGCGAGTCGAAGCCCAGGTCCAGCAGTCCGCGCTGGACGTCGATCGTCCGCGGGGCCGGGTGGGCAAGGACGATGCCGACCTGTTCCCTGACGAAGTCGAGCAGCAGCTGCTGCTGCTGCGCCTCGCTCAGGCCCGTGAGCCGCTGCGCCAGCGGGATCTCCGCCGGAGCGGAGGTGCGCCGGCCGGCTCGGCGCTCGGTGCGCACCAGGCCCCGGTACAGCTCGGGCAATGCGTCCCCGAGGCTCCGCAGTACCGCGAGGTCGAGTGCCACCGGCGCGAGCACCGGTCGGGTCCCCGCCTCGCCGTCGGCTTGTGGCGCCTTGGATCCGGCGAGGGCCGTGTCGAGGGCCGCGAGTGCCCGGCCGGTCGGCATCGGCAGGATCCCGTTGCGTGCGAGCCTGGCCCGGTCGGCACGGTCGAGGTCGCTCGCCATGCCGTCCTGCCACATGCCCCAGGCGAGGGACACGGCGGGCAGGCCCTCGGCGCGCCGGTGTTCGGCGAGCGCGTCCAGGAAGGTGTTGCCGGCGGCGTAGTTGGCCTGTCCGGCGTTGCCCACCAGGCCGGCGACGGAAGAGAAGAGGACGAAGTCCGTCAGCTCCAGTCCGGCGGTCAGCTCGTGCAGGTTCCAGGCGGCTTCCACCTTCGGCCGCAGGACCCGGGAGAGGCTCTCCGGGCTCATGGCCTCCAGCGTGGCGTCCTCGACGACTCCGGCCGCGTGCACGACCGCGGTGAGCGGGTGCTCGTCCGGGATCGAGGCGAGCAGCCCGGCCAGCGCGTCTCGGTCGGCCGCGTCGCATGCCGCGACCCGTACGTCCGCGCCGAGCGCCGTCAGTTCGGCGACCAGGTCCTGCGCCCCGCCTCGCCGGCTGGTGAGCAGCAGGCGTCGGGCGCCGCGGCCGGTCACCAGGTGCCGGGCGACCTGGGCTCCGAGTGCGCCCGTGCCACCGGTGATCAGCACCGTACGCTCCGGGTCGAACGCGTCGTCGACGTCCGAAGTCCGGGCCGGGTACGGGACCTTGGCGAGCCGGGTCACGTAGGCCTGTCCCTCGTGCAGTTCGAGCTGCGGTCGGGGGTCGGCCAGGGCCGCGGCCAGCAGCTCGCGGCCGGCCGGCAGGCCGTCCGTGATCACGTGCTGGAAACGTCCCGGGTGTTCCGACTCGGCGGTCCGCATCAGCCCGGAGAGTGCGCTGTGCGCCAGTTCCCCGGTGCTGACCACGGCGAGCCGCGCTCCGGCCGGCGCGTCGGTGGCCAGCCACTGCCGCAGTACCGCCAGCACCTCCTGCGTGACCCGGCCGGTCTCCTGCGGAGTGGCCGGGCGTACCGGAAGGACGACCACGTCGGGTGCGGCCGCGCCGTCCGCCGTCGAGGCGGCCAGGTCGGCGAGGTCGGCGTGGTGCTCGGCGACGAGTCCGAGGTCGGCCTCGCCGAGGACCACGATGGCCGTGTCGCCACCGGTGGGGAGTTCCACACCGGCCCGCTCCACCGCGTACACGTGCTGGTCGGAGGGGCGGGTCAGCGCGGTTCCCGCCGGCAGGGCCCGCAGGGCGAGCGAGGCGACGGTGGCGACCGGCGCGCCCGTCTCGTCGGCGATGCCGACCGCGACCGTTGCGTCCGGGCCGGCCGACAGCTTGACCCGCAGGGTGCCGGTCCGGGACCCGGTCAGCTGGACGCCGCCGAAGGAGAAGGGCAGCCGTAGTTCGGCCGACTCCTCCAGGAGCAGTGCGTGCAGCGCGGCGTCGAACAGTGCCGGGTGCAGGGCGAATCCATCAGGGTCGACGGGCAGCCGTACCTCGGCGTAGAGGTCCTCGCCCGAGCGCCATGCCGCCCGGAGGCCCTGGAAGGCGGGGCCGTAGCCGTAGCCCTGGTCGGCGAGGCGGTCGTACAGGTCCTCGACCGGCTGGGGTTCGGCGCCGGCCGGAGGCCAGGACGCGAGGTCGGGTTCGGGGCCGCCGGGAACGGCGGCCACCACGGTTCCGGTGGCGTGCCGGTTCCAGACGTCGCCTTCCCGGTCCCCGCGCGAGTGGACGGCGACGGGCCTGCGGCCGTCTCCGTCGGGGCCGCCGACGGTGATCTGGAGCTGGAGCGCACCCTCGTCGGGAAGGACCAGGGGTGCCTGGAGGACGAGTTCCTCCAGCCGCGCGCAGCCGAGTGCGGCGCCCGCGTGGAGCGCGAGCTCCACCAGGGCCGTGCCCGGGACCAGCAGGGTGCCGGCGAGGGCATGGTCGGCGAACCAGGGATGGCTGCGGGCCGAGATCCGGCCGGTGAACAGGACACCGTCGGAGTCGGCGAGCGCAACCGCGGCCCCGAGCAGCGGGTGCCGTGCGGAGTCGAGTCCGGCCGAGGTGACGTCGCCGCCGCCGGGCCCCTCCGTGAGCCAGTAGCGCCGGCGCTGGAAGGGGTAGGTCGGCAGGTCCGCGGCCGGTCCGGCGTTCTCGCCGAACAGTGCGCGCCAGTCCACCGGCACGCCCCGTACGTGGGCGTGGGCCAGGGCGGTGACGGCGGTGTGCGGCTCGTGGCGCCCGCCGCGCAGCACCGGTACCAGGAGCGATCCCGCGTCGAGGAAGTCCTGCCCCATCGCGCTGAGCACGCCGTCCGGGCCGAGCTCCAGGAAGGTCCGTACGCCTTCGGCCTCCAGGGCGCGTGCCGCGTCCAGGAAGCGCACGGGCCGGCGGACGTGCCGGACCCAGTACTCGGGCGAGGTCAGTTCCTCGGCGCCGACCGGCTGCCCGGTCAGGGTGGAGACGATCGGGATGGTGGGCGCGGCGAACGTGAGCCCCTTCGCGACCGTGTGGAATTCGTCCAGCATCGCGTCCATGTGCGGGGAGTGGAAGGCGTGGCTGACGCGCAGTCGCTTGGTCTTGCGTCCCTGGGCGCAGAGTTCGGCTCCGATGGCGTCGACGGCTTCCGCGTCGCCCGAGAGCACCACGGAGGTGGGGCCGTTGACGGCGGCGATGCCCAGCAGGTCCTCCCGTCCGGCGAGCAGCGCCAGCACCTCCTGCTCCTCGGCCTGCACGGCGAGCATCGCGCCGCCGCCGGGCAGTGCCTGCATCAGCCGGCCGCGGGCCGCGACGAGCTGCGCCGCGTCCGCCAGCGAGAGGACGCCGGCGACGTGCGCGGCGGCCAGCTCACCGATGGAGTGGCCCGCGAGGAAGTCCGGCCGTACGCCCCAGCCTTCGAGGAGCCGGAAGAGCGCGACCTCGGTTGCGAACAGGGCGGCCTGCGTGAAGCCGGTCTGGTCCAGCGGCGCCGGGTCCTCACCGAAGAGGACGTCGAGCAGCGGCGTTTCCAGCCATGGGTCGAGCTCTTCGCATACGGCGTCCAGGGCCTCGGCGTAGGCGGGGTAGGCGGTGTACAGCTCCCGGCCCATGCCGAGTCGCTGGCTGCCCTGACCGGTGAACAGGAAGGCCGTACGGCCGTCCACGGGTGTACCCCGCACGGTCAGTGCCGCGAGTCCGTCGACCGCTTCGGTGGCGGTGGAGGCCACCACCACGGCGCGGTGCGGCAGTCCGGCCCGTCCGACGGCCAGGGTCCGGCCCGTCGGTGCCAGGTCCTGCTGCCCGATGTCGGCGAGGGCCGTGCCCACCTGGCCGGCCTGCGCCAGCAGGGCCGCGTCGTTGTGCGCGGACAGCAGCAGCGGCACGACCGGCATCGGCTCGGCCGGCGGGACCGTCCCCTCGGTCGGCGGCTGCTCCACGATGACGTGGGCATTGGTACCGCTGATGCCGAAGGAGGACACGCCTGCCCGGCGCGGCCGCTCGGACTCGGGCCACGGCACCGCCTCGGTGAGCAGTTCCACCTCGCCGGCGGACCAGTCCACGTGCGGGCTGGGCGCGTCGATGTGGAGGCTCTTGGGGAGCACCCCGTGCTGCATCGCCATGACCATCTTGATGACGCCGGCCACACCGGCGGCGGCCTGGGAATGTCCGATGTTGGACTTCAGGGAGCCCATCAGGAGGGGCGACGGGCGCTCCTGCCCGTAGGTGGCGAGTACGGCCTGGGCCTCGATCGGGTCGCCCAGCGTGGTGCCGGTGCCGTGGGCCTCCAGCGCGTCGACGTCCGCGGTGGTCAGGCCCGCGTTGGTCAGGGCTTGGCGGATCACCCGCTCCTGGGAGGGGCCGTTGGGGGCGGTGAGGCCGTTGCTCGCACCATCCTGGTTGACGGCGGTTCCGCGGATCACGCCGAGGATCCGGCGGCCGTTGCGCTGGGCGTCGGAGAGCCGCTCCAGCAGGAGGATTCCGGCGCCTTCGGCCCAGGCCGCCCCGTCCGCCTGCGCGGAGAAGGACTTGCACCGGCCGTCCGGTGCCAGGCCGCGCTGTCGGCTGAACTCGACGAACAGGGTGGGCGCGGCCAGTACGGTCACACCGCCGGCCAGGGCCAGCCCGCATTCGCCGTTCCGCAGCGCCTGCGCGGCGAGGTGGACGGAGACGAGCGAGGAGGAGCAGGCGGTGTCGACGGTGATCGCCGGTCCCTGCAGGCCGAAGGTGTAGGCGACGCGGCCGGAGGCGACACTGACCGTGCTGCCGACCGCCAGGTAGCCCTCCAGGGCCTCGGGGGCGTCCTTCAGGCGTGCCGCGTAGTCGTTGGCCATGACACCGGCGAACACACCGGTCTGGCTGCCCTTGAGAGAGGTCGGGTCGATGCCCGCGCGCTCGAAGGCCTCCCAGCAGATTTCCAGCAGCAGGCGCTGCTGCGGGTCGATGGCGGTGGCCTCCCGGGCGCTCACCCCGAAGAGCTCGGGGTCGAACTGCGGAGCCTCGTAGAGGAATCCGCCGTGCCGGGTGTACGAGGTGCCCAGGTGGTCGGGGTCCGCGTCGTACAGGCCGTCCAGGTCCCAGCCGCGGTCGTTCGGGAACGGGCCGATGGCGTCCCGCTCGTCGGACAGCAGCGCCCACAACTCCTCCGGGGAGCTGACCTCGCCCGGGTAGCGGCAGGCCATCGCGACGATCGCGATCGGCTCGTCGCAGGCGCCGACGACCGGTTCGGCCGCGGCCACCGCGGCGGCCGAGCCGAGCAGTTCGGTCCGCAGGAAGCCGGCCAGCTCGACCGTGTTCGGGTGGTCGAACACCATCGTCGCGGGCAGCTTCAGGCCTGCGGCCGCGTTCAGCCGGTTGCGCAGTTCCACTGCCTTCAGCGAGTCGAAGCCCAGGTCGTTGAAGGCCCGGTCGGGCGCGACCTGGCCGGCGTCGGTGTGCCCCAGCACGGAGGCCACCACGCCGCGGACCAGTTCCAGCAGCGCGCGCTCCTGGTCCTGGGGGGCCAGGGGCGCCAGGCGTTCCTGGAGGGAGTTCCCGCCCGCCTGCTCGCCGACGGCGGCGCGCCGCGCCGGGCGCACCAGGCCGTGGAAGAGCGCGGGCAGGGTGCCGTCCTCGCTCTGTGCCCGCAGTCCGGTGTAGTCCAGCAGCGCCGGAACGAGCACCGGCCGACGGGTCGCGAGGGCCGCGTCGAACAGCGCCAGCCCCTGCTCGCTGCCGATGGGGGCGATGCCGCCCCGGGACATGCGGGCGAGGTCGGCGTCGGTCAGGTGACCGGTCATCCCGCTGCCCTCGGCCCACAGGCCCCAGGCCAGCGACGTACCGGGCAGGCCCAGGGCCTGGCGGTGGTGCGCGAGGGCGTCCAGATAGGTGTTGGCCGCAGCGTAGTTGGCCTGTCCCGCGGTGCCGACCGTACCGGCCAGCGAGGAGAACAGAACGAACGCGTCCAGTTCCAGGCCGGCCGTCAGCTCGTGCAGGTGCCGGGCGGCATCGACCTTGGGGCGCAGTACGGTGTCGAGCTGCTCGGCCGTGAGGGCGTGCAGCGTGCCGTCGTCGAGGACGCCGGCGGTGTGCAGGACCACGGTGAGCGGGTGCTCCGAGGGGATCGCGTCCAGCATCGCGGCGACCGCCATGCGGTCGGCCGTGTCACAGACGACCACGGACACGTCGGCTCCGTGGGCCGTGAGTTCGGCCTCCAGCTCCAGCATGCCCGCCGCGTCCCGGCCGCGGCGGCTCGCCAGCAGCAGGTGCCGTACGCCGTGTTCGGCGACGAGGTGGCGGGCGAACAGCTGGCCCAGGGTGCCGGTGGCGCCCGTGATGAGCACGGTGCCCTCGGGGTTCAGGGCGGGCACGGTGTCGCCCGTCGTGGGCGACTTGACCAGCCGCGGTACGAGCAGTGCCCCGTCCCGCAGGCTCACCTGCGCGTCCGGTACGGCCAGCGCACGGCCGAGCTCGGCCTCGGAGAGGTCCCAGTCCGCCAGGTCCAGCAGGCCGAACCGGCCGGGGTTCTCGGCCATGGCGGTACGCACCAGCCCCCAGACGGGAGCCGAGCCGAGTCCGGCCTCCGTGCGGGCGGTGGTCGCGTCACGGGTCACGAAGACCAGGCGCGAGTCGGCGAACCGCTCCTCGGCGAGCCATTCCTGGGCCAGCCGCAGGGCCCGGTGTGCCACGGCGCCGGGGCCGTCCTCGCCGGGGAAGGGGACCACGACGAGCGGCGGGGTTTCGACCATGCCGGCGAGGTCCGAGTAGCTGCCCAGAGGGGCGGGCAGACCGTGGCCGGACTCGTCGAGGACGGCCCATCCGGCGGCCGGGGCGGCCTCCGGGGCGGTCGTCCACTCCACCTGGAGCAGCGGCCGGCGGGGGGTGCCCGAGCCGGCCAGCTGCGCGGGGTCCACGGCCCGCAGGCTGAGCGTCTTCACCGACGCGATCGGCGCACCGCTCGCGTCGGCGAGGGACAGGGCGGCACCCGAGCCTTCCGGGGTGATCCGTACGCGCAGCACGCTGGCGTTCACCGCGTGCAGCCGAACGCCGGTCCAGGCGAACGGCAGCACCAGGCGGCCGGCCTCCGCGAGCGCCAGCGGGTGCAGGGCGGCGTCGAGGAGGGCCGGGTGGATCCCGAACTCGCCCAGGGGGACGTCCTTCGGGAGCGCGACCTCGGCGAACATCTCCTGGCCGGCGCGCCACAGCGCCCGCAGGCCCTGGAAGGCGGGTCCGTACTGGAAGCCCCGCTCGGCGAGCGTGTCGTACGCCGCCGTCAGGTCGACCGGCTCGGCGCCGGCCGGGGGCCAGGCGGTGTCGGCCGGTACGCCCGCACGCCCTTGCGCGTGACCCAGTACGCCGGTGGCGTGCAGGGTCCACGGGTGGATCGCGGCGTCGTCGGACTCGGGCTCCGGGCGGGAGTGGACCGACAGCGCGCGCCGGCCCTCCTCGTCCGGAGCGTCGACCACGACCTGGAGCTGTACTCCGCCGCGGCCGGCCAGCACCAGCGGTGCCTGGAGGGTCAGCTCGTCGAGCTGGTCGAGGCCCGTGTGGTCACCCGCCCGGATGGCGAGGTCCACGAAGGCGGTACCGGGGAGCAGCACGGTGCCGGCCACGGCGTGGTCCGCCAGCCAGGGCTGCGTGTTCAGGGCGATCCTGCTGCTCAGGACCAGCTTGTCCTCGTCGGCCATCCAGAGCGCGGCGCCGATGAGCGGGTGCCGCTCGGCGGCCATGCCGAGCCCGCCCGCGTCCCCGGCCGGCGCCGGGCCCTCCAGCCAGTGGCGCCGGCGCTGGAAGGGGTAGGTCGGCAGGTCGACGACCGCACCGGGTCCGCCGACCACGGCAGCCCAGTCGAGCGGGGCACCCGAGACGTGGGCTTGCGCCGCGGAGGCGAGGAAGTCGTCGAGTCCGCCCTCGTCACGGTGGAGCGAGGGCACGGTGACGGCGCTGTCGTACGACGTGTCGTCGATCGTCTCCTGGAGCGCGATGGTCAGCACCGGGTGGGCGCTGGCCTCGATGAAGACGCGGTGGCCCTGGTCGAGCAGGGTCCGGGTGGCCTCCTCCAGCTGGACGGTCTGGCGGAGGTTGCGGAACCAGTACGAGCCGTCGAGCTCCGTGCCGTCCAGCGGCTGCCCGGTGACGGTGGAGAGGAAGGGCACCTTGACGGCGCGCGGGGTGAGCGAGGACAGGGCGTCGAGAAGCTCGTCCCGCAGGCTTTCGACGTGCGCGGAGTGGGAGGCGTAGTCGACCGGGATGCGCTTGGCGCGCATGTTGTTGTCCTTGCAGTGGGCGACCATCTCCTCGAGAGCGGTCACCTCTCCGGCGACCACCACGGAACGCGGGCCGTTGTGTGCGGCGATGTCGATGGCGCCGTCCCAACGGGTGATGAGCTCGCGGACCTCGCCGGCCGGCAGGGCCACCGAGACCATCCCGCCCGTACCCGCCAGCTTCACGATCGCCCGGCTGCGCAACGCCACGACCTTCGCCGCGTCGTCCAGCGACAGCGCCCCCGACACCGCGGCCGCCGCGATCTCACCCTGCGAGTGACCGACCACCGCATCCGGCTCGATGCCCACCGAACGCCACAACGCGGCCAGGGACACCATCACCGCCCACAGCGCCGGCTGCACCACCTCCACCCGGTCGAAACCGGGCGCACCCTCCACACCACGCAGGACGTCCAGCAGCGACCAGTCCGTGAACGGCGCCAACGCCCGCTCACACTCCACCAGCCGCCCTGCGAACACCGGGGAGGAGTCGAGGAGTTCCAGAGCCATGCCCTGCCACTGCGAACCCTGACCCGGGAACACGAACACCGTCTTGCCCGAGCCCGTGACCGCACCCTGCACCAGGTTCGCCGCGGACCCACCCGAGGCCAGCGCCTCAAGACCCGCCAACAGCTCATCCCGGCCGGAGCCCGAAACCGTCGCCCGGAAGGGGAGGTGCGGGACCCGGGTCGCGAGAGCCGAAGCCACCCGCGCCGGATCGGCGATCTCCGAGGCCAGCAGCTCACGCACCTGGCCGGCACGCGCCGCCAGGGCCGCCTCGCTCTTCGCCGAGACCACCAGCGGAAGCCCCGCCACCACCGGCTCACCGGCCACGACCGGCTCCGGGCCCTGCTCCAGGACCACATGCGCGTTCGTACCGCTGATACCGAACGAGGACACGGCCGCGCGACGCGGACGCGCCACCTCCGGCCACGCCCGACGCTCGGTGACCAGCTCCACCGCACCCGTCGACCAGTCGACGTGCGGCGTCGGCTCGTCCACGTGCAGCGTCGCCGGAAGCTCCCCGTTACGCATCGCCATCAGCATCTTGATGATGCCCGCGACACCCGCGGCAGCCTGCGTGTGACCGATGTTCGACTTGATCGATCCCAGACGCAGCGGCTCTGCGCGGTCCTGGCCGTAGGTGGCCAGCAGCGCGTTGGCCTCGATCGGGTCACCGAGCCGGGTACCGGTGCCGTGCGCCTCGACCGCGTCCACCTCGTGCGGAGCGAGGCGGGCGTTGGCGAGGGCCTGGCGCATGACGCGTTCCTGCGAGGGCCCGTTGGGGGCGGTGAGGCCGTTGCTCGCACCGTCCTGGTTGACCGCGGAACCACGGATCACACCAAGGATGTTGTGCCCGAGCCTCTGAGCGTCCGACAGACGCTCCAGCACCAGCATGCCCGCGCCCTCGGACCAACCCGTACCGTCCGCCGAAGCCGCGAACGACTTGCAGGTCCCGTCCGGCGACAGACCACGCTGACGCGAGAACTCGACGAAGGTCGTTGGCGTGGACATCACGGTGACACCGCCGGCGAGTGCCATCGAGCACTCGCCCTGGCGCAGCGCCTGAGCGGCCAGGTGCACCGCTACCAGCGACGAGGAACACGCCGTGTCCAGCGTCACCGCCGGCCCCTCGAGACCGAACGTGTAAGCCACCCGGCCCGACAGGACACTCGAGATCGTGCCCGTCAGCAGATGCCCCTCGAAGCCCTCCGGAGCACTCCCCAGCCGCGACCCGTAGTCGTTGTACATCACACCCGCGTAGACACCGGTCGAGGAACCGCGCAGCGAGGCGGGGTCGATTCCCGCACGCTCCAGCGCCTCCCACGCGACCTCCAGCAGCACACGCTGCTGCGGGTCGGTCGCGATCGCCTCACGCGGACTCAGACCGAAGAACTCGGCATCGAACTCCGCGGCCTCGTAGAGGAATCCGCCCTTGCGCGTGTACGACTTGCCGATCTTCTCGGGGTCCGGGTCGAAGAGGCCTTCCACGTCCCAGCCGCGGTCGGACGGGAACTCGTCGATCGCGTCCCGGCCCTCCGCCACGAGCCGCCACAGGTCCTCCGGCGAGGAAACCCCGCCCGGGTAGCGGCAGCCCATACCGACCACGGCGATCGGCTCGTCCAGTCCCTGGGCGTGGGCGGTCACCGACGGGACGACGGCGGTTCCGGTCACGTCGAGCCGGTCCAGCAGGAAGTCCGCCACCGCCTGGGGCGAGGGGTGGTCGAACACGAGGGTGGTGGGCAGTCGCAGACCGGTCACCGAGTTGAGCCGGTTGCGCAGTTCGACACCCGTGAGGGAGTCGAAACCGGTGTCTTTGAAGGCCTTGGCCGGGTCGATGTCGGCGTCGGCCCCGTGCCCGAGAACCAGCCCCACGGTCTCCCGTACGGTCTGGAGTACGGCCTGCGCCCGCTCCTGCGCGGCCAGCGCGCTCAGCCGCTGGACCCACGACGTGCCGTCGCCGCGGGCGGCGACGGCCGCCTGCCGGCGGCGGACGCGGACCAGGCCGGTGAACAGCTCGGGGAGCGCGTTCTCCTCGGCCCGGGCCCGCAGGGCGCCCAGGTCGAGTTCGGCGGGGACCAGCAGCGGCTCCGCCGAGGCGAGCGCAGCGTCGAACAGATCGAGACCCAGTTCCGGGGTCAGCGGGACGATTCCGCTCCGCTTCCACCGCGCGACGTCGGCGTCGGCGAGGGTTCCGGCCATGCCGTCGGCGCTTGCCCACAGGCTCCACGCGAGGGAGGTGGCGGGCAGGTTCTGGGCGCGGCGGTGCTGCGCGAGGGCGTCGAGGAAGGTGTTCGCGGCCGCGTAGTTGGCCTGGCCGGCGTTGCCCATGAGACCCGCGATGGACGAGAACATGACGAACGAGGCGAGGCCGAGGGACTCGGTGAGGCGGTGGAGGTTCCAGGCCGCGTCCGCCTTCGGACGCATCACCCGCTCCAGATGACCGGCCGACAGCGAGGCGACCGTCGCATCGTCCAGGACACCCGCCGTATGCACCACGGCAGTCAGCGGACGCTCGATCGCCACCTCGTCCAGCAGACCGGCCAGCGCGTCGAAGTCCGACACGTCACACGCCGCCACCCGAGCCCGCGCACCCAGCTCCGCCAGCTCCGCCACGAACTCGGCAGCACCCGGAGTCTCACCACCACGACGCGACACCAACAGCAGGTGCCGCGCACCGTGATGCGTCACCAGCCGACGCGCCACCAGACGGCCCAACGTACCCAGAGCACCGGTCACCAGGACCGTACCCTCCGGATCCAGACCCTCCACCGCACCCGCCACGACACCGGCAGCACGCGCCAGACGCGGCACGAACAGCCCGCCGCCCCGCACCGCCACCTCAGGCTCACCCGAAGCCAACACGGCAGGCAGCAGCTCCGGACCACCCTCATCCACGTGGGCGAGGACCAGTCGGCCGGGCTGCTCGGTCTGCGCCGTACGGATCAGGCCCACGAGCGGGGCCGTGTGCAGCGCGCCGTCCGGCACGACGAGGACGAGGCGGCTCTCCGCGAACTGCGGGGCGGCCAGCCATTCCCGCACCGTCTCCAGCCCGCGCGCCGCCGTGGCGTGGGTCTGGTCGAGTACGTCACCGGTGGTGCCCACGACGAGTTCCCGCTCGCCGATCACCACGAACTCCGGTACGGCGGTTCCGGCGTCGACCGCGGCGCTGAGCGCGGCGAGGTCGGCGTAGGGCGCCTCGCCCAGCCGGACCCACCGCTGGTCGGCGACCGGCTCGGCCGCCGGGACGGCCTCCCAGGCCACCTGGTACAGGGATTCCACGGCCGGTCCGGCGACGGCGAGCTGATCACGGGCGATCGGCCGCAGGGCGACCGACTCGATCACCGCCACCGGAGCGCCGGCGCCGTCGGCGAGAGCGAGCCGGGCCGTGTCCTGGCCGGTACGGGTCCACCGGACGCGCAGCACCGTGGCACCGACCGCGTGCAGCACGAAGCCCGAGAACGAGAACGGCAGACGGATCGTGCTGTCGTCCTGCGCCGAGGCCGCGGCCTCCAGCACGAGCGGGTGCAGAACCGCGTCGAGGACGGCGGGGTGCACGCCGAAGCGCGCGGCTTCGGCGTGGAGCTGGTCGGGCAGGACGACCTCGGCGAAGAGGTCGTCGCCGGCGCGCCAGGCGGCGCGCAGGCCGTGGAAGGCCGGCCCGTAGCCGTAGCCCAAGTCGTCGAGGCGGTCGTAGACGCCGTCCAATGGGATGGGGGTGCCATCGGCCGGGGGCCACTGGTCCAGGCAAACGCCCGGCGAGGGGACGGAGGACGTGAGCAGGCCGGCCGCGTGGGCGGTCCACTGCTCCTCGCCGGTCCGCGCGTACACGGTGAACTGACGGTCGCCGCGCGCGTCGGCCCGGTCGACGGTCAGCCGCAGCTGAGCGCCCGTCCTCTCCGAGAGGATCAGGGGTGCCTGGAGGGTGAGTTCCTCGACGGTGGCGTAACCCAGCTGCTCGGCCGCGGTGCCCGCGAGCTCCAGGAACACCGTCCCCGGCACCAGGACCGTCCCGCCCATCGCGTGATCGGCCAGCCACGGATGCGAAGACAATGACACCGAGGCCGAGAACTGCACCGCATCACCATCGGGCTCCGTGATCACCGCAGCCAGCAACGGATGGTCCACAGCCGTCAGACCCAGACCCGCCGCATCACCGGAACGCGGCGCGTCCAGCCAGAAACGCTGACGCTGGAAGGCGTACGTGGGCAGCTCCACCACACCGGAACCCGGCAGGAACCGCTCCCAGTCCACATCCGCGCCATGTGCGTGCACAGCGCCCAGGGCGGCGAGGAGGGAACGCTTCTCGGCGCGGTCCTTGCGCAGCAGGGGAACCACGACGATGCCCTCGGTGTCGGCCAGGCACTCGCCCGCCAGACCCGCGAGCGTCCCGTCGGGACCCAGCTCCACGAACGCCGTCACACCAAGGCCGGCCAGCGTGGCGATGCCGTCGGCGAAACGGACCGCCGAACGGGCCTGAGCAGCCCAGTACTCGGCAGTGAACTCCTCGACCACCTCACCGGTGACATTCGAAACGACCGGGATCCGGGGAGCCGAATGGGTCAGAGTCCGGGCGACCTCGGTGAGTTCCGCCAGCATTCCGTCCAGGTGCGCGGAGTGGAAAGCGTGGCTCACCTTCAGCCGCGTCGCCTTCACACCCTCCCCGCGAGCCAGCTCCAGGACTTCGAGCACTGCCGTCTCGTCACCCGAAATCACGGTGCTGGCAGGGCTGTTGAACCCGGCCACCTCCACACCGGAACGACCCTCAAGCCACCCGGCAACGCGCGCTTCACCCGCGTTCAGGGCAACCATCGCCCCGCCCTCGGCAACACCCTCCATCAGACGCGCCCGCGCGCACACCAACCGCGCAGCGTCCTCAAGGGACAGCACACCCGCCACATGGGCCGCCGCCAGCTCGCCCACCGAATGACCCACCAGATAATCCGGGGTCACCCCGTAGTGGGACAGCAGACGGAACAGGGCCACCTCGACCGCGAACAGCGCCGGCTGAGTGAACGCCGTCCGCTGGAGCAGCTCCGGCTCACCCTTGATCACCCCGGCGAGCGAACGGTCCAGGTGGACGTCCAACGCCCCGACGACCTCGTCGAACGCAGCCGCGAACACCGGCTCCGCCGCATACAGCTCACGGCCCATACCCACACGCTGACTACCCTGCCCGGAGAACAGGAACGCCACCGAACCCGCCGAGACGGCCTCGCCCGGGGTCAGCGCCCGCAGAGCGTCCAGGAGTTCCTCGCGGGTCTCCCCCACGACCACCGCACGGTGATCGAAACGAGCACGCGATACGGCCAGCGAACGGCCCACGGCCACGACGTCCAGCTCCGGCCGCTCCTCCAGGAGCGACACCAGCCGATCCGCCTGCTCGGACAGAGCAGCCCCGGACTTGCCCGACACCACCCACGGCACCGGACCCGACACCGGCAGCTCCTCCACCGGAGCTTCGGTCTCCGTGACCTGCTCGACGATGAGGTGTGCGTTGGTACCGCTGATACCGAAGGACGAGATGCCCGCCCGGCGCGGACGGTCGAGCTCCGGCCACTCCTGGGCCTGCGTCAGCAGCTCCACCGCTCCGGCCGACCAATCGACGTGCGAGGTCGGCTCGTCCACGTGCAGCGTCGCCGGGAGAACCCCGTGACGCATGGCCATGACCATCTTGATCACGCCCGCGACACCCGCCGCGGCCTGCGTGTGACCGATGTTCGACTTCAGCGAGCCGAGTCGAAGCGGCTCTTCACGGTCCTGGCCGTAGGTGGCCAGCAGCGCCTGCGCCTCGATCGGGTCGCCGAGCTTGGTGCCCGTGCCGTGCGCCTCCACCGCGTCCACCTCGGACGCCGACAGGCGGGCGTTGGCCAGCGCGGCGCGGATGAGCCGCTCCTGCGAAGGCCCGTTCGGGGCCGTCAGACCGTTGCTCGCACCATCCTGGTTCACGGCGGAACCACGGATCACCGCGAGCACCCGGTGCCCGTTGCGCTCCGCGTCCGAAAGCCGCTCCAGCACCAGCAGACCCACGCCCTCGGCCCAGCCCGTACCGTCCGCCGACGAGGAGAACGCCTTGCAACGCCCGTCCGGCGACAGCCCGCGCTGCCGGGAGAACTCCACGAACATGCCGGGCGTGGCCATGACGGACACACCGCCGGCGATGGCCACGGAGGACTCGCCCTGGCGCAGCGACTGCGCGGCGAGGTGGAGCGCGACGAGCGAGGACGAGCAGGCGGTGTCGACCGTCACCGCCGGGCCCTCCAGCCCGAAGGTGTAGGCCAGCCGGCCCGAGGCCACACTGGCGGCGTTGCCCGTCAGCAGGTAGCCGTCGTACCCGCCGGACGACTCGTGCAGCCGCGGCCCGTACTCCTGTGCCGTCGCGCCCACGTACACACCGGTGCGGGTGCCGCGCAGTGCGGCGGGGTCGATGCCCGCCTGCTCGAAGGCCTCCCAGGCCGTCTCCAGCAGCAGCCGCTGCTGGGGCTCCATCGCCGCCGCCTCGCGGGGACTGATGCCGAAGAACTCGGCATCGAACCGGTCCGCGTCGTGCAGGAAACCACCTCTGGCGGCGTAGGTCTTGCCGGGGCTGTCCGGATCGGTGGTGAAGAGCGAATCAAGGTCCCAGCCTCGGTTGGTCGGGAATCCGCCGACCGCGTCGGCCTCGCTGCTGACCAAACGCCACAGGTCCTCCGGAGAGGCGACCCCTCCCGGCAGCCGACATGCCATGCCCACGATGGCGATCGGCTCGTCAAGGGCTGTGGCCTCGTACGCTTCGTCATCCTGGCCCTGGCCCTGGTCCTGGTCCAGGCCGCGGAGCTCATCACGGAGGTGTTCGGCGAGTACGGCCGGGGTCGGGTAGTTGAAAAGGAGGCCTGCGGGCAGCGACAGCCCGGTGGCCCTGTTCAGCTCGTTCCGAAGCTCGACGGCCGAGAGGGAGTCGAAGCCCAGGTCCTTGAAGGTCGTGTCAACGTCCACGTCGCGTGCCGATCCGTGGCCGAGCACTGCTGCCACGTGCGCACGCACCAGCTCCAGCTCATCGCCGCGCGGCGCGGACCGCTTAGGACCGCTCCGCCTTGCCGCGACGGTCCGGACCTGGACCGGCCCGATCTCCGGACCGTCCAGCCAGAAACGCTGACGCTGGAAGGCGTACGTGGGCAGGTCCACCAGACCCGAACCCGGCAGGAACTGTTCCCACTCCACCCCCACACCGTTGGCGTGGGCCCCTGCGACCGAGGCCAGGAAACGGTCCCATCCACCGTTGTCGCGCCGCAGCGATCCGACGACAACAGTGCCGCCGACGCCGGCCTCGTCGGCCGTGTCACTGAGGGCCGAGGTGAGCACCGGGTGGGCACTGACCTCGATGAAGACGCGATGCCCGTCGCCGAGCAGAGCACGGGTGGCCTCTTCCAGCTGGACGGTCCGGCGGAGGTTGCGGAACCAGTACCCGCCGTCGAGCTCCTCACCGTTCAGCGGCTGACCGGTGACAGTGGAGAAGAACCTGATGTCACCGGTACGCGGCGTGACGCCGGCCAGCAGCTCCCGCAGCTCATCCTCCAGCAAGTCGACGTGGGCGGAGTGAGAGGCGTAGTCGACCGGAATGGTGCGGGCACGGTATCCCTTGGCCTCGCTTTGTGCGACGAGGTCGGCCAGGGCCTCCGGATCGCCGGAGACGACCGTGCTCAGGGGGCCGTTGTGTGCGGCGATGTCGATCGCGCCGCCCCAGGGGGCGATGAGCTCGCGAACCTCGCCGGCCGGTAGGGCCACCGACACCATCCCACCCGTACCGGCCAGCTTCACGATCGCCCGGCTGCGCAACGCGACGACCTTCGCCGCATCCTCGAGCGACAACGCACCGGCAACCACGGCCGCCGCGATCTCACCCTGCGAGTGACCGACCACCGCATCCGGCTCGATGCCCACCGAACGCCACAACGCCGCCAACGACACCATCACCGCCCACAACGCGGGCTGCACCACATCCACCCGGTCGAAACCGGGCGCACCCTCCACACCGCGCAGAACGTCCAGCAGCGACCAGTCCGTGAACGGCGCCAGAGCCTGCTCACACTCCACCAGCCGCCCTGCGAACACCGGGGAGGAGTCGAAGAGCTCAAGCGCCATGCCCTGCCACTGCGAACCCTGACCGGGGAAGACGAACACCGTCTTACCCGCACCGTCCGGCACCGCACGGCCCGACACCACACCAGCCGCAGGCGCACCCGCAGCCAACGCCCGAACACCCGCCAGAAGCTCCTCGCGCGTCTCCCCCACAACCACCGCACGGTGATCGAAACGAGCACGCGACACCGCAAGCGAACGACCCACCGCCGCGGCATCCAGCCCCGGCCGCCCCTCGAGGAACGACAGCAGCCGCCCTGCCTGACCGGCCACGGCCTCAGCCGACTTACCCGACACCACCCACGGCACCACACCCGAGCCGGACTCAGCGCCGGGCAACTCCTCCTCTGCCGCGAGCTCGGTGCGCCAGTCCGACAGCACGACGTGGCAGTTTGTACCGCCCACACCGAACGAGCTGACACCTGCGTAGAGCGGCTCGTCCGGCCGCGGCCACGCCTCGACGCTTCGCTGCACGGCGAGCTTCAACTCGTCGAACGGAATATCGGGGTTGGGGGTTTCGAAGTTCAGGCTCGGCACGAGCTCGCGGTTACGGATGCAGAGCGCCGCTTTCAGCAAGCCGACGATGCCGGCGGCACCCTCAAGGTGTCCGACGTTGGTCTTCACCGATCCGACCCGCAGCTCGGCTCCGTCCACACGGCCGTCACCGAGCACCGCGCCCAGAGCCGACGCTTCGATCGGGTCGCCCAGCTTGGTACCCGTGCCGTGCAATTCGACGTACTGCACCTGCTCCGCGGACACCTTGGCACGCTCGTACGCCTGCCGCAGGACATCCTGCTGGCCGGCCGGACTCGGTACGGTGAGGCCCTCGGTCGTCCCGTCGTTGTTCATCGCGCTGCCGTGCAGCACGCAGTAGACCGGGTCGCCGTCTGCCATGGCGGCGTGCAGCGGCTTGAGCACCACGAACGCGCCGCCCTCACCGCGTACATATCCGTTCGCCCTGGCGTCGAAGGTGAAGCTGAGACCATCTGGTGAAAGTGCGCCCAAGCGCTCCGCGCCGAGGGTGCTGTCCGGCACCACATTGAGGCTGACACCGCCGGCGATGGCCATGGCGGACTCACCGCGGCGCAGGCTCTCGACCGCCAGGTGCACAGCGACCAGCGAGGAGGACTGGCCGGTGTCCACGGCCGCACTCGGTCCGTGCAGACCCAGGGTGTAGGAGATCCGGTTGGCAACGACACCGCGGTTGAGACCGGTCAGGGTGTGGCGGGTGATGCCTTCGACCCCGTGCTGACGCGTGAGGGCAGCATAATCGTCGGCAATAACGCCGACGAAGACACCGGTCCGGCTATCGGCAAGATCGGACGGGAGGATCCTGGCGTCCTCCAGTGCCTCCCAGGCGAGCTCAAGCATCAGCCGCTGCTGCGGGTCCATCGACGACGCCTCACGCGGACTGATGCCGAAGAAGCCTGCATCAAAGCCGCTGACGTCCTCGAGATAGCCCCCCGGCCGGGAGAGCAGCTCGGGGCGGCCTGCTGGGGGCGCGCCAATCGCACTGCGGCCGTCGCGCAGCAGCTGCCACAGTTGCGCGGGGTTCTCCGCGTGCGGCAGTCGGCAGGACATACCGACGATGGCGATCGCCTCGGTCGATGTCGACGTGTCAGCTTTGAATTCAACCATGGTCGAGTCGCCCCACCTATTGTTGCGTACGATGCCTGAGCGGAGGCGTAGCACCCGCAGCCGCGCCGCGGGTGCTACGCCGATTTGATTCTGTGGCGGCCGGTCAGCCGCATGGGGAACTGGACGAGCCAAAGCCGGCTCCGAGAGCGAGGGGCCCGTCGGATTCCGGGCAGCACCTCGAAGGGACTCGTTCTTCAGGGCACCGAAGAACGAGTCCGTCAGACAGTTGACTCGTTTCGTTTGCAGCTACGAGCTGGCGGTCGACTCATATTTCGAGACGAGCATCCGCTTGAGAACTTTTCCGCTGTGCCCCATCGGGAGAGCGTCGGTGAATTCGACCCGACGAGGGTACTTGTATGCGGCGAGACGTTGTTTGCCCCATTCGATGATCTCTTCATCCGATCCAGAGGTGACGTCCTCCGGCCGGGCAGGCACGACGATCGCCCAGACCTCCTCACCGAGCCGAGGGTGCGGAACACCGATGACCGCCACCTGCGCCACGGCCGGATGCCCGACGAGGATCTCCTCGATTTCGCGCGGATAGACGTTGTAGCCGCCACGCAGAATCAAGTCCTTCTTACGGCCCACGACCGAAAGGTAGCCGTCGCCATCCAGCCTGCCGAGATCGCCGGTGAGGAACCAGCCGTCGATCAGAACCTCGGCGGTGATATCCGGGCAACCGAGATATCCGGCCATGACGCTCGGACCGCGCACCACGATCTCGCCCACCTCACCGACGGGCAGGAGGTCGATCGTGTCGGCGTTCGGCCGAGCTATACCGACAGTGACGCCAGTGATCGGAACGCCGACTGTTCCGGAGCGAAAAGTCAGGCCGGGATAGTGATAGGCCACGCTGCAAGAGGTCTCGGTCATCCCGTAGCCCTCGTACACAGGACATCCGAACGTGCTTCGGACATCCTCGAGGGTCTTGACCGGAAGCGCCGATCCCCCGCTGTACACGCGGTCGAGCCGAGGAACCTGCTCTCCCTGGGCCACCGCATCGAGTAACCTGAAATACATCGTCGGCACACCCATGAACACCGTGCACCGGTGTTCCGCCATGAGTGCGAGGGCCTCGCGCCCGGAGAACCTCGGCATCATGACGATGCATATACCGGCGCGGAAGCCGGTCAGCATGCCGCAGATCTGCCCGAAGCCGTGCGCCAGCGGCAGACACCCGAGCAGTACGTCGTCACTCCGGAACGCGTACGGAGTGGTGACCATCCTCTCGACGTTGTACAGAATGTTCCGATGCGTGAGCATCACGCCTTTCGGCTCACCCGTCGTACCGGACGTGTAGAACACGACCGCGACATCGTCGGGTTCCCGCACCACGAAATCGTCGATCGGTGCCGTGTCCTGTGCCGCGCTCTCCAGGTCGACCGTGCCCGCGGGGCCGGGGCCGACGGTGAGGAGCGCCGTGCCCAGCGGCTCCGCCGCCTGCCCCGCCTGGGCGAGCAAGGAGGCGGCGCACACCAGGAAACGGGCGTCCGCATCGGTCAGTACGTGACCGATCTCCGAGGCGGTGGACATGACGCTCAGCGGGATCGCGACGGCGCCGGCCGCCAGCACGCCGAAATACACAACGGGAAACTGCGGGGTGTCGACCAGGAGCATGGCGACCCGGTCTCCTGGCCGTACCCCGTTGGCCCGCAGCACGGAGGCGTAGCGACGCGCCTGCTCCCACAGCCACCCGTAGGTGAAATGCTCGGACTCGTAGATCAGGGCAGAGTGGTTGGGTCGCTGCGCCGCCGTGTCGGCCAGCACGCCGGCAACTGACATGGTCATCCCGCCTGCAGTCCGTCTTTCGCGGCGGTGCGGGCGCCGCCACCGCGGAGCTCGGACGTGAACCAGTCCCGGGCGCTCGCGGTCGGGATGTTCAGTTCCTTCCAGATTCCGTGAAGGGCGTGGGCGAAGTTCTCGACGTCGCTCTGATCGTGCACGGCGGACGGAGCGATCCGCAGGATCTCCTCGCCCGCGGGCACGCTGGGGGCGTTGATGGACTGGACGTAGATCCCGTGCTGCTCGAACAGCAGCTGGGAGGCCCGCTTGCACAGGTCGTCATCACCGACGAAGGCCGCAACGATGTGGGAGTCCGTCGAAATGAACGGGATGTCGGCCTCGATCAGAAGGCTGTGCAGAAGCTGCGCGTTCTCCGAGAGGTTCTTCCGCTCGATATCGGAGGACCGCAGGTACTGAACCGACGCCAGCGAACCGGCCGCGACCGCCGGCGGCAGCGAGGTGGTGAAGACGAACGAGCGCGAGTAGGTCCGCACCGCGTCCACGAGGGCCGCCGGTCCCGCAATGTAGCCGCCGATCGTTCCGAACCCCTTTGCCAGGGTGCCCATCACGACCGTGAACCGATCGGCGATGCCTTCCTGCGCGGCGATGCCGGCACCCTGCGGGCCGTACATGCCGACCGCGTGGACCTCGTCGATGAAGGTCGTGGCACCGTACTTGTCCGCAATGTCGGCTATCTCGGCGAGCGGTGCGACGTTGCCCGACATGGAATAGACCGATTCCACCACGATGAGCTTCGGGCTGTCGGCGGGAGCGGCCGCGATCAGTTCTTCCAGGTGGGCGACGTCGTTGTGCCTGAAGACGTGCTTCTTCGCACCGCTGTGCCGGAGACCGTCGATGATCGAGGCATGGTTCTTCGCGTCGGAAAATACGATGGTGTCTTTCGGGAGCCCCGCCAGCACGGAGAGAGATCCCTCGTTCGCCGTGTACCCCGACGTGAAAAGGAGAGCGGATTCCTTGCCGTGCAGATCCGCCAGCTCATTTTCGAGACGGACGTGATAGTGGTTGGTTCCACCGATGTTCCGGGAACCTCCGGAGCCTACGCCGTGGGTATCGATCGCAGCCTGCATGGCCGCGATCACCTGGCGATTCTGGCCCATTCCCAGATAGTCGTTGCTGCACCAGACGTTTACTTCGGAATCCACCCCATTGCGCCGCGCACTCGCTATGGGGTACTTACCGGAACGACGGCCGATCTCCAGGAAATCGCGCTTGCTTTCAGCAACGTCTTCCGCGGTTTTCCCACTCAGATATGATGCCAGGTGAACGTTCATTCACTCGCCTTCTCGACGTAGCGGTTGGATTGACCTGCGAACCGAAAGGTCCACGCTATGCGCACTGCGACCTCAGGAGCACCTTGTCGGGCTTGCCGTTGCCGTTCATAGGCAGAGTGCTCAGGACATGTATCTTCTCGGGCACGTGAATCGGGGAGAGCGCCTCAGCAATTCCCGCGCGGATGTTTTCCACTTCGACCTTCTCAGCCGGATCGCATTCGATTGCGGCGTGGACGTGCTCGCTTCCATCCTCGTCTCGCACCCCGTAGACGGCAGCGTGCCGGACACCCGGGTGGGCAAGAATTTCCGCCTCGAGAACTATGGGATGAACCTTGACGCCACCGACCTTGATGACGTCGGCCACCCGACCCAGGAGAGTCAGATAGCCCCGCTCGTCGAGACAGCCGATGTCCCCGGTGAAATACCAGCCGTCACGAAGAACTTGTGCAGTCAGTTCCGGGTCGCCGTTGTAGGCGTCCATCATCTGAGGCGAACGGACGCGAACCTCGCCGATTTCCCCCGTCGCCAGCTGCGCGCCCGAATCCGAGCTGCAGACGACGACCTCCGCCCCGGGGAACGGCCGGCCGACAGTGGCCGCGAGATCCTGGTCGCCGTGCTCCTCAGGCGTCAGGATCGTGATCCGACCGCTCTCACTCGTGGCATACCCCTGCGCCAGAACAGGGCCGAAAAGCCGAAAAGCCTGGGTAATTCTGGCGGGTGCCGCGGGGCTGCCGCCGTAGACGATCCGCTTCAGCGAAGACAGGCCCGCAGCTTCCACGGCGTCACGGTCGCGGATTCCTCGCTCGAGCAGATGATCGATGACTTGGAACACGTGATTCGTCGCCATGAACGTCCACGAGATCTCCTTCTCCGCGGAGACGGTGTCCACGAATTTCTCGGCATCGAAGCTCTCATGGAGATAGAGCGCTCCGCCCGAGGCGAGGACTGCGTCTGCCATCGGGGCAACCCCATGACTCAGAGGGGTCGACACCAGGATCGACGCACAGTCGTATTCACGACCAACCTCCATCCATGCACGCAATGTGGCTTCCCATGCGCGGCCCGACAACCGGATGCCCTTGGGTCGTCCCGTGCTGCCACTCGTGAAGCCGATGAAGGCGAGCGCATCAGGCTCCCATGACACGGCGTCCGGGGTATCGGCGGCATCGACCCGGCCGACCTCACTGCGTTCCCCATGGTGAAGTCGCGTTACAGGGATCCCACTACCATCGGCGAGCTCTGTCGCGCGCTCCGAACCTTCGGCATCGGCATAGATGGTCACGGCTCCGGTGTCGCGCAAGATTTGGATCTGGTGATCCATCGGAAGGACCGTTGCTCTGGTACCAGGATTAGTGGTTCGCACATAGCACACGGCGCCCCCGAGCAGATGTGCCGCGTACCGCACGGTGAGCATCTCAGGGCTGTTGGGTGCGACCAGAATCGCTACTACATCCCCCTTACCCACTCCGCAATTGCGCAGCGCAAGGAACGTTTCAGTCACGGACCGAATCAGGTCACCACCGGAGAAGGCTTCGCCACGCCAATAAACGACATCGCGATCCGGCGCTGCTGCGAGCAGTGACAGGATCTCCGAGACATAACTTTGACTTGCACTCCACCAATGCTGGGGCAGGCTCATGGGACCTTCCTTCGATTTCGCCAATAGCGATGTCATCCGATCGGGCGGTTCAATCTTCGCCATGCAATTGAAGTAAGCGGTAGATCGTTCGACCAGCTATAACGGAGTGCCGGAAGGCACCCCGATCGGGGTAGCCGTTCGGCGCACGCGAAGCTGAGCACGGCCGCCCGCCGAGCCGAGCACGCCGGAGCGGCCGTGCGGGATCTCGGCGCGATCGTCGCCGCGGGTGGAGTGCCCGACCACCTCAACAGCTCGTTCAAGAAGCACTACGGAGGCGTCGTGGTCCCACGTGGCGGAGAGCGGGCGCCGGCCCTGGCCGACCTGAGAACCAGTGCAGCTGGCGGTGGCCCACAAGCGTTGTGGCAGGCGCCGTTGTCGGTCAGGACGCGTTCGACGGTGGCGGGCACGTCCAGCAGTCCGGCGATGCGGGCCGGTCCCCACCGCCGGAGGGTGCGGACCTTGATGATCCGCCGCTCGATGCGGGTCGCGGTCCGGCGCGGGCTGTGGTGCGGGCGGGTGGACCATCAAGGTATCGGCATTCACACAGGTCAAAGCAGCGGTGATGCCGGTTGTCAAGCGTTGCAGCATCGTTGGCCAGTGTTAAAGACCTTGCCGGGGCCTGGTGCACGGGGTGGCGGCCGAGCAGGCTAGTTTGCTCGGATGAGTCTCCTTGATGATGTGGCCGAGCGCGACGGCTGGCGTTGCTGGGTGTGTGACGAAGCGGTCGACCCCGACGAGTCGGTGAACGACCCGCGGGGGCCCAGCGTCGACAGCCGGACTGCCGACCGGAAGGCCAAGGTCGCCGAGCGGCTCGCGCACCGCGGATGCAACACCCGCAAGGGTGCGGTCAAGGTGCTCATCGCCTGGCCGGACCGCCTGTACGTGGTCGAACCCGCGCCGCTGATCACCGTTGCCGGGAGGCTGGAGCGCAAGGGGGGCCGCGAGATCGTGGGCCGTTGTCCGACCAGGCGGGACGCCCAAGAGGCGGCGGATTGGCTGGTGGACCGGTTCTCCCGACTCGTACCGGGGCTGCCGGTGACCGCCGACATCGAGCCGGGCGGCGGCCAGTTCCTCGTCACCCTGGCCACCCGCCGCCGCTGACCGGGGATCACCAGCGCACACTCGAGCAGCAGACCGGTGGCGCTCCAGCGACGGCGGTGAACCCCACAGCCGGCGCGCCCGCCGGCTGTGGGGTTCTTCATCGGGAGGTGTTCTCCTTGCGCATCACCGTGGATCGGGCAGGTCAGCGCTGCAGGGTGAGGACACCCGGCCGGTACGGCAGTCGGTCGTAGGGGCCGCCCGCGTTGGGGGACTTGCCTTGGTAGAGGAACTGCAGGTTGCAGGGGTCGATGGTCATGGTCTGGTCGGGGTTGTTGCGGACCAGGTCGCCGTGGCTGATGTCGTTGGTCCAGGTGGCTCCGCTGTTGGCCTTGCCGGCGAAGGGGTTGCTCTCGGTGGCGGCCTGCGGGGTCCACGAACCGCTCAGGCTGGATGCCGTGAACGAGCGGAAGTAGCGCTGCTCATTCGCACCCCGAGCCTCAACGATCATGAGGTACTGGTTCTGGCCCTGGACCTTGTAGACCTGCGGCGCCTCGAACAGGTTCTTCACCGTGTCGCTCATGACCGTCGTGTACGACGAGCCGAAGCTGCCCGGGAAGTTCCCGATCGGCATGCTCGCCCGGTAGATCTTGCCGTTGTCACCGGCGAAGAACAGGTACATGTTCTGGTCGTCGGCGATCAGGGTCTGGTCGATCGGGGCGGCGTTGGGGATGCTGCCGGTGAACAGCGGCTGCGGCGCGGACCAGCCGTTGGGGTTGGTGGGGTCGCTCGACAAGCGATAGCTGAAGGGCGACGCACCCCACTGGTACGCCAGCACCCAGATCTTCTTCGGCGCGAAGTAGAACAGCGTGGGCGCCACCGCGTTCTGGTTCATCTTGGTCTGGCCGGCCGACGCCATGTCCGGCCAGTTCGTGAAGGGACCGAACGCCATCGAGCCGTACGAGCTTCCCGCTGCGCTCGACGCGTAGACCACGTGCTTGCCGTTGTACGTCACGGTGGTGAAGTCCTTCACCGCGTCCCACCCGTTCGACGGCTGTGCGAGGGCACCCGTCGAACTCCACTTGTACGTCGAGGGAAGAGCACACGTGCCGCCGCCCGTCCCGGACGGGGCGGTCCACTTCTGGTTGTCGACGGACGCGCAGGAGTACAGCTGGATCTTGGTGCCGTTGGCGGTGGCCGCGCCGACGGCGTCGAGGCACAGCCCGGACTGGACGCCGGCGATCGTGCCGTTGGTGTTGATTTTCCACTGCTGGTTGGCGCCGCCGTTGCAGTCCCAGATGACCACCCTTGTGCCGTTGCTGGTGCCCCTGGCCATGGCGTCCAGGCACTTGTTGCCGTAGACCATCAGCTGCTTGCCGGAGGTGTAGGTCCAGCGCTGGTTTGTCTGTCCGTTGCAGTCCGACAGCTGCGCCTGGGTGCCGTTGACCGTGCTGGAACCGTTGATGTCGATACAACGACCGGAGGGGACACCCTTGATCTGCCCGGTACCGGTTCCGCCGGGCGTCCCGCCCGGGGCGGTACCGGAGGCGGCCTTGAGGGCGTTCATGACGGTGGTGTAGGCGGCCTTGGGGTTGCCGTTGTTGTCGAACAGCAGGGGGCTCTCGCCGCTGCGCCAGGAGTCGCTGTCACGGATGCCCCACACCGTGATGCCGGTGCACCGGGTCACGGACAGGCAGGCGTTGACCGCGTTGGCGTAGTTGGTGGACGACGCCTGGGCGATGTCCAGCTCGGTGATCTGGACGTCCACGCCCAGGGCGGCGAAGTTGGACAAGGTGGTCTGGAAGCTGGACGGTGGGCCGCCGGTCCCGAAGTGGCTCTGGAAGCCGACGCAGTCGATCGGCACGCCGCGGGACTTGAAGTCCCTGACCATGCTGTAGACGCCCTGGGTCTTGGCGTCCGACCAGTTCTCGAGGTTGTAGTCGTTGTAGCAGAGCTTGGCCGAGGAGTCGGCCGCCCGGGCGGTGCGGAACGCCTCCTCGATGAAGCCGTTGCCCAGCACGTTCTGGAACACCGAGCTGCGGTGCTGGCCGCTGCCTCCGTCGGCGAAGGCCTCGTTGACCACGTCCCAGGCGTAGATCTTGCCCTTGAAGTGGGTCATCTCGGTGGTGATGTGGTTGTTCATCACGCTGCGCAGCGTGTTCGCGTCGCCGATGGAGCTGACCCAGGACGGGAGCTGCGAGTGCCAGACCGTGGTGTGGCCGCGCAGGCGCTGGCCGTGTGCCATGGCGCGGTTGACGATCTGGTCGGCGGGGCCGAAGTTGAAGTTGCCGCGGGACGCTTCGACGGCGTCCCACTTCATCTCGTTCTCCGGGGTGATCATGTTGAACTCCCGGTCCGCGATCGCGGCGTACTTCGAGTCGCCGAGCCTGCCTGCGGCCACAGCAGTGCCGAAGTACCGGCCCGAGGGGGCCGCCTGCGTGCCCAGGGCGGCGGCTCCGGCGGAGCTGGGCAGGAGCGTCACGGCACCAGCCACCAGCGCCGCGGCCGACAGTCCTATCACCACTGTTCGGCGACGCCGGCCGAGCCGGTGCAGGCCCTTCATGATTCTCCTCGGGGGCCGCGAGTCGCCCTGGGTGCCGTGATCGTGCGCGCATCGGCCGGTACGGCCTGATCCGTCGCGGGTCGGGTGCGGGGCAGGGTGTGGGCCCGTTCCTGCCTGCCGATCGCCCGGGAGGCGTGGGTGTGTGGCGTCATTGGAGCGGCCTTCTTCAGGGGATACGTCAACGGGGAAAGTCGGGGGACCCGCCACGCCGGCCCGTCAAGGTGAGCGGCGGGAAGAGCACCCCACACAATGGAGGCCTCCGAACTCACGGCCTCGTAACAGAAAAGTGGCGCCGCCCGGAAGATTGCCCAGTGATGCATCTCGCGGGCAAAAACCGTTACGCCAAGCCCTGCCTTCCGGTCGTCCTGTGGAAAGGGCGCCGCCCTGATCACCAGCGAGGTGTTGTCGGTGGCGGTCGCGGTGATCAGCCTTCAAGCCGGTCACGCCGAGTCAGCCGTCGACGAACGCGGACCGAAGCTGGTTTCGGCGCAGCACTCGGCTCGCTGCCGGGTCGAGAACAGCGTGGTGCGGGATCGTGGTGCAGGATCACCAGCTGTCGCTGCGCGACTCGGTCCACATGCTCAAGGAGCGGTTCTCAAGCCCAGGGCCTTCGCATGATGAAGGAAGCCTGGTCGGCGAAGGCCCGAGTGCCGTCGGAGCCATCGAGCCGGATGCCGCCGTCGCGGTAGCGGAGGACGGAACCGGGATAGTTGTGCGCGTGCAAGGTCACCGACCCGGCGACCGTCCCGGGGTGCGGACAGAAGGTGGCGTCCTCGCGGAACAGTTCGCTGCCGTCGTTGGTGCTCAGCCGTAGCCGCAGGTCACGATGGCGCAGATAGCGGCCGTCCGCGGCGAGGAAGGTGACGCACCGTGTGTCGGCCAGCCCCCCGACGACCGTGAAGGTGACCCGCTGCCGTGTCTGCGCGCTGCTGGACGCCGAGACTCGGCCGAGCGTCGCGAAGTCGCCGGCATACGTGAGGTACAGGGAGGGCTCGTCCACCGACTCCAGCGACTGTGCGCCCAGCGGAACAGTGCCCGCGACGGCCGACGGACTCACCGGGGACGGTCCGGCCGACGTGGTGGTGCGCGACGGGATCGGGGTGGGATTGCCGACCGTGGGAGCGGCGATGGCGCCGGGCACCCGATGCGCCGGTTCGGGCCAGGTCACGTAGGTGGCGGTCCCGGTGATGAGGACCGCGCCGGTGGCGAGGGCCACCAGCGGATGAGCGGTCACCGCGTGGAGTTTGCCGATCAGCAAGCTGTGCAGGCCGCCTCCCCCCGTCGCCGTGCCGACGGGGACGTGTGCCGTGGCCAGCCCGGCGGCGCTCGCGGCCGTACCCGACAGCAGGCCCTTGGCGGCCAGCGCGGCGATGAGCCCGGCCGGGACCGCCAGTGGTGCGAGACCGAGGAGCAGTCGCTCGACCGGAACCCGTTCTGTCGCCGTCGCCGCGCAGACCGGGCATCCGCGGGTGTGCCGCGCGATCCGCTTGCGCCACACCGATGTACGGAGACCGTCCCAGCCGATGACGGCCTCGTCCAACTGCGGACAGCGCGGGTCGGCCTCCAGCGCGGCGACGATCGTCCGGCTCAGTTCCAGCTGCTCGCGCATGCGTTGCAGGCGCACTCCGACGTGGGCGACCGTGAGCCCCGTCGCGGCGGCGATGTCGTCACGGCTCAGCGAGCCGGCGCCTTCCTGCCACCACAGCGACAGCAGCACTCGATGGTCCGGGTCGAGCCACCGGCCGGCTTCGGCAACCTGACGGCGCTCGTCCGACACATGCAGACGCAGAATCGTCATGTCCTCAGGTTCGGCGCCGGCGTCCGGTATCTCGTGTGCCTCGTCGATGACCGTGCTCCGGCCGGCGAAGGCGCGTTGCCGGTGCCGGTGGGTACTGATCTGGCGGAGCGTGATCGAGACCAGCCAGGACCGGAAGCTCTCCGGGGCACGCAGGGCGGGCAGGTCGCGCACCACGCGCAGCAGGGTTTCCTGGACGACGTCGTCGACGTCGGCATGTCCGCTCAGCGCTCGCCCGACGATGTTGTAGAGCACCGGCAGGTACGCGGCGATCAGCTCCTCGCGCGCCCGATCGTCACCAGCCTGCGCCGCGACGACCAGCCCCGCGTGGCCCGCATCCATGAGCCCCATTCCCACCTCCCTCAACCACGGCCGGATCTCGCCGCGAAGGGCGTCAGCTGGTGCGGCTCCGGGTGTATCCGGAAGCCGCCGTCTTGGATCGCGCCGAGAGGCTCCTGGAGGAGGCGATCGGCTCGCGCCGCGAGGCCCCTGACTCCTCGGCCGGAACCTGGCCGGTCCTTACCGTGCCGGGGTGAACCTTCCCCAGACCGCGACGGAGCCGCCCGAGGTCTGCGTGTCGACGCGGTAGCCGTCGTCCGTGGCGTTGCGCACGCCGGTGGCGTGATTGTACTGGCCGGCGAATTCATGCTGCCCGGTCGGCACGGTACGGCCCGGTTTGAGGACCCAGCGGTAGACCAGCGCTCCGCCGGCCTCCTGAACGGTGAAGCTGAAGTCCTCACTCGGCAGGGTGCGCCAGTTGCCGGTGTTCTGCACGCCGCCGGTTTGGGCGATGCGCAGTTCCACGGTGAGCGAGGTGAGCGGCTGTGTGGTCTTGAGAGTGAGGTTGCTCTGGGCCCAGTAGACGGTGCTGTGCGGATCCACCGAGCCGTCCGACGACAGGGGGCCGTTCTGAACCCGGCTGCTGGGCAGCGGAGTGGGGCGCGGGCCGACCGGGGCGGTGGTGGTAGGAGTCGGGGCCGGGGCGGCGGGGGTGGTGGGAGCCGACGTCGTCGGACGGGAAGGAACCGTCGGGGACGGGGTCGCGGGGGTGGCGGCGCTGTCCGACGGTGGAGGAGTCCGGACGATGCCCGCGGCCGCGAGACCACCCGTGGCCAGGGTGGCGATGATGGCGAGGCCTGCGAGGGCGGCCTTGGGCCACGATCTCCCGATGGACGGTGTGCGGTGACGGACGGTGCCGTCGGCCGCGCCGCGTTCCACGCGGGCCAGCATCCTGGCGCGATCGGGCTGGTGGGCCTCGGCGGCGGCGTGCAGCCGACGGGTGATGTCCTCGTTCACCGGTTCCTCCTCCCCGCCACCAGGTCGCCGACCGCTCGTGTGCCAAGTATCCGTTCCAACTCGGCCATTCCCTTCGAGGTCTGGCTCTTGACCGTACCGACCGATATGCCCAGCGCCGCCGCGGTGTCCTTCTCCGACAGGTCGAAGGCGTGGCGCAGCACCACGCACGACCGCTTCCGGAACGGCAGCCGGGCGAGCGCCGTACGTACGTCCAGCACGGCCGCCACGTCCGGCCCCTCCACCTGCTCCGGACTGCGGGACCAGAACAGCGCGATCCGGCGCCGCTCGCGCACCGCACTGCGGATCCGTTCCCGCGCCATGTTGGCGACAACGCCGCGAGCGTAGGCGAGCGGATGGTCAGCCTTGCGAAGCCGGTCCCAGCGCTGCCACAGGGCGACCAGGGCATCCGCGGCGAGGTCGTCGGCCGCATCCGTCTCGCCGGTCAGGAGATGGGCGAGACGGGCCAGTTCGGCGTAATGGCGTTCGAAGAAGTCGTGGAACTCCGCGGACGCGTCATGAAGGAGCATCTCCCCCGGTCGCCCTCTCCCTGCGATGTGCGCGTTAACAATCGGCTCGAGCGTAACAGTGCCCCTCACCGCAGCCCGACAGTGGCCGACCCCGGGGGCGGAGCCGTGACGGTGGGTGGACGGCACGGTCAATGCCGGGCGAACTGGACGCGGGTCTGTTGCGCGACGTCCGGTTTCAGTGCGATCCCCTCGACGGCCAGTTGTTCTCCGTAGAGGTCGGTGACCCTGATCGCTCCGCCGCATCCGCTGCCGTCGGTGGAGAGGAAGTAGTTGTAGTCGGTGCGGGGCAGCTTCCGCCAGCCGTTGGCGGTCCGGAGCTCGAGCACCGCCACCGGGTTCCGATGCCCGATCACCTGGACGCCGCACCAAGAGCGGCTGGACCCGGTCTTGTACCGGATGGAGAGCGTGTCGGGCACGGCGGGGCTCAGCAGCGTCCAGGTGATCGGGATCCGGCCGAGTGAGGGGTTCGCGAGTTCGGCGAAGGCCTGTCGGCTGAGGTCGAGTTGCCCGGGTGCGCAGGGCAGGGGGCACTCGTTGACGATCCGCACCGTGATGGAGTTCCCGTTGGCGGCGCGGACCCGCACGTACGCCCCGCACGCTTTGGCCGACTCGTAGTCGGTGTGGTTCATCGCCGCGATCATGAGGTCACCGGACGGTCCGTACAGGCAGGCACCATTGCCGTCACCCGCGGCATAGGAAGTCGCGACTCCCTGGTAGCTGACCGAGGGCTTGATCCGTCCCGCCGAAGATGCTGCCGACTCCGTACGTGCCGGGCTGGAGGCCGAGGGCGTCGGGACACTGGCGGCTGACGGCGGGGGCGGGCTCGTGACCGTCGGCTGCGTCGATGCGGTCGCGGCGCCGACCGCTGCTGCCGACGACCCGGAACTGGACGGTGCGTTCGTTGGGGCAGCCGCTACGGATGCGTCGGTGGGAAGCCCGGCACCGGACCGGCTCCCGGGGAGGAGCGTGAGGGCCAGGCAGGCCAGCACACCGACGGCCATCACCGCCAACGGAATGCCGACGGCCGCCCCGCGTCTGCTCCGCGGCCGCGGCCGCGGAGCATCGTGTTTCGTTGTCCTCATGCCCATCCGTTCGGTAGATCGAGTCGACGTCGCACTTCTCAGTGGCCGCCGAAGGCGAAAAGGTTGCCGCTCCGATCCGCTCCGCTTCGGTCCGGTCCGGTGCCGATGTCGCCGGGACCGGGGCGGGCGCCGCGCACGGCCGCCCGCCCCGGCCCGAGGCGATCAGGACACGTCGCCGTACACCACGCCACGGCCGTAGCCGCCCAGGTAGACCCGGCCGTACACGTCCGGGTCGCCGATGATGACGGACATGACGCTCCCGCCGAACTGGTGCTGGTCGTCGTTGATCCGGACCCAGGTCGAACCGCCGTCGATGGAGCGGAACACCCCGGTGACGCCCTTCAGCGTCCCGCTGAGGTAGAGGGCCTGGTAGGTGGCGCCCGGGGCGGGCTTGCCGAAGCCGACACCGTACGCCTGCTGCACGCCGGCGAGCTTGTTGAAGCTCGCCCCGCCATTGGTGGAGTGCAGGAGTCCGTTGCTTCCGCCTGTGATCCACAGGTCACCGGCGACGCCCGGGGCCGCCTTGAGCTGTCCGTCACCCAGGCCGGTGGCCCGGGCGGTGAAGCTCTTGCCGCCATCGGCGCTGGTGTACAGGGTGCCGCCCTTGAGGGCGTAGAACGTGTTCGCCGACGAACGGTCGGCCACCACGGCCGAGTCCGCGGGCAGACCGGAGGCGGCCGTCCAGGTCGAACCGCGGTTCGTCGAGTGGAACGGCCTCTGGCCCGCGGGCGTCCAGACGATGGCGGCGCCGTCCGCCGAGACCGCCACGGCCCCGCCGCCCGCTCCGCGAACGGGTTCCGCGGCGAACGGCGTCCAGCCGGCCCCGCCGTCGGTCGAATAGGCGCCGTGCTGCTCGCCACCGAGACCGACCCGGACCACGAACCCCGGCTTCGCCTGGGCGAAGTCGATGCCGGTGGTGTTGGAGAACAGCGGTCCGGAGAGTGCTTTGGCGGGTACCTTGGTCAGGTCCTCGTGCCGGAATCCGCTGACATCGCCGAGCGCACTGATCAGCGGGAGGCCCGGGGGCTTGATCAGCCCGAGGGCCGCGGTCTCCTCCAGCCCCTTGGCCGGGACCGTCCAGTGCGTGGCACCCCCCTTGTCCGCCGCGGTCACGTCGTTGCTGCCCCACATCCCCGACCCGGTGCCGTACAGCACGTGCCCGGAGTCGAAGGGGTTGATGGCCAGCGCGCCCATCCAGTGCCCGATGCCCGTGCCCACGTACGGCGCAGCGGAGTTGTCCCGCACCGAGGTCGCGCCGAGCGCCTTCCAGGAGGCGCCGCCGTCGGTCGACCGGTACACCTCGTCCGAGGGCCACCAGCGGTCCAGCGTGGTGACCATCACCGTGGACGGGCGCTGCGGATCGACAGCCAGCCCGGCGAAGCCGTAACTACCGCTGGACGGTGAAATGTTCTTCCAGGCCCCGGTGGACGGCGTGTACTTCCACACCGAACCGGCCGTCACTCCGTTCGGGCCCGGGGCGTTGGTGTACGTGAGATACAGCGAGCCGTCACCGGACAGCACACCGTGCTGCGGCAGCTGCCCTGTGGGCTGGCCGGACACGGCCTGCCAGCTGCTGCCGCCGTCGGTGGAGCGGTACAGCGAGGTGGTCTTGTCGGCCACCCCGACGTAGATCGTCCGGCTGCCGGCCGGGCCGAAGGTCACGAAGGACAGGCCGACGCCGCTGCTCGCACCGTCCTTGACGGGGAAGGCGGCGACCTGGCTCCAGGTCACGCCGTAGTCGGTGCTGCGCCAGAGCCCGTTCTTGCGGGTGCCCAGGTAGAGCGTGCCGTGGTTGGCGGGGTCCACCACCAGCCGCTCGCCCATGGACCGGCCGTCCTCGTTGCCGCCCAGTTTGAACGGCAGGTCGGTGCGCTGGAACGTCTTGCCCTGGTCGGTGGAGCGGAGGATCGCGCCGTTGCCCGCCCAGTCGTTGGTGTAGGTGCCGCTCGCGAGGTACAGGCGGTTCGGGTCGACGGGGTCGGTCGCCAGGCTCTCGATCCCGAGCAGGTTCCAGTCGGATCCACCGATCCAGTCGGTCAACGAGGTCCACTGGGCGGCGGTCGCGTCCCAGCGGTAGGCACCGCCGATGTCGGTCCGTGCGTACAGCAGGTCCTTGCGGGCGGGGTTGAAGACCAGCCCGGTGACGAACCCGCCACCGACGATCTGCGCGTTGTGCCAGGTGTAACTGCCCGAGCCGGCCGCCTTCACCAGCTTCCACTGCTGGTTGGCGCTGCCCCGGTCGGCGTACTGGATGAGCGGCACCCCCTCGCCGGTGGAGCCGCCCCACACGTCCAGCACCATGCCGTTGCTCCGGGAGACGAACTTCACCGCCCCGTCGCCCACGTCCTGCATCTTCCACTGCTGTGTGGCGAAGCCGCGGTCGGTCTGCTGCTCGACGGCCGCCGCGGACTCCTTGGAAGCGCCGCGCACTCCGAGGACCTTGTGGCTGCTGCGGTTCTCCACCTCGTAGTAGCCGTCCCCCGCCTGCCTCAGCCGCCACTGCTGACTCGCGGCACCTGCCATGCGGCTCGCCTGCCGTATCCAGACGCCGTCCGACGTGTCCGCCCCCGGCACGTCGAGCACCTTGTCGCTGCGGACAGAGGTCAGCGTGTAGTAGGCGTCGGCATCCACCGTCGCGGCGTTCGAATCGGCCTGCACGAACAGCAGGTAGGGGCCGAGGACTCCGGGCACGCCCAGCATCAGGCCGATCGTTATCCCGCGCCGGCGGTGGCGCCCCCGCGTACGCCGCTCGCCACCAGCCGCGGCCTTGCGCCGGCTGCGGCCGTCCGCCGTGGGATCCGTCTCGTTCATGGGGCTACTCCTTGCTTCGGCCCTGCCCCGTACAACCGCTCAGTTCAGCGGTGCGCGGCGGCATGCGGCGAGGGATCGGGCGACCCGTGGGTGTGATCGCCTTCTGGTGTGCCCGTCAGTTGCCGCCGCTCCGGAAAAGGTTGCCGCCCGCCGAAGTCCGGTCCCGGGCCACTGAGACCGCATCGTTCCAGCGTCAGATCGGGGAGGGGGGAGGGCTGTCGCGTCCGTTCAGCAAGCCGGCCGACGTGCGCGGCGGTTTCCGACGGCAGGCTGGGCGAAGAGCTGAGACCTCATCGGAGGGACTCCGCCTGCGTGGTGGCGCCGTTGAGCAGGTGCTCCAGCGGCCCGTGGCGAAAGAATCGGGACCGGGCCGCGGTGAATACGATGGCTGGGCCGGAAACGGTCCGGATCTTGGTGCGCTTGGCGCCCGGAGAGGCGGGCTTCGGGTGCGGTGGGATGTGTGTGGGGGGCGACCGGGAGCAGGGGGCAGCGGAGGTCGAGGCCGTACGGACTCCAGCCGCGAACGGCTCGGGCATCGGCCCGCAGGCGACGGTGACGGCGGCGGCGGACCAGACGGTGGTCATGAAAGGTCTCCCCATCGGTCGAGCGTGAGGCCAAGGCGCTGGGCCTCATGCCTCCACGGTCGTGAACGAGCACGGCATGGCCACCAGGCACGTGCGGCCGCCCCGTCACACTCCGCACCCAGGAAGGACCCTGAGACACGAGGCGATCACTCGAAGCCATCGCGCGACTACCTTGGGTGTCTGGAGTGGGCGTTGTCCGTAAAGGACCGCACCCACGGCGATGAATTGCCGCCTGTCGGCGGGGGCGATTTCGCTGATCGGCGGGGTGACCACCGGCGCACGTTGTACTGGGACTGCCGGTCGCTGCAGGAGGCCTCGTCGCTGTCACCACGGGACCTCTTGAGGTGCAGCGGGAGGCGAAGGCGGGGCCGGAGAGCGCGGCGACGATGCGATGCGGGCCGGGACCCTGGCCGGGGACGCGGGAGAGGCGAAGGACGAGTTCTGCCACGTCGAAAGCAGCGCCGCGGCAGCCGTCCAGGAAGAAGGTGTCGGACAGGGTGTGCAGCAGGGGTTGCCGGGACCGCCCCGGGGGAGCGGACCTCGCAGGCCGCGACAGGCCATGTGATCGCGAACAAATACACTCTCGTGAGCACTCATGAGACAGTCGTAAGGTCTGCGAAGCCCTGCGCCATCGGCCGGATCCCGACAGCGGTCCAACCGCCGAGCGCCATCACTCGTAGGCACTGAACGGCTGTGATCCACACTGGTACGACCGATGAGGGGGCCTTGAGTGGGAACTGCAAGCACCGAGCCGGAGTCCCGCCAGCCCGTGATGGCGGATGTGGCGCGGGTCGCCGGCGTGTCCCACCAGACCGTGTCCCGGGTGCTGAACGGTGCACCGCACGTCCGGCCCGACACCCGGGACCGGGTGCTCGCCGCCATCCGGGAGCTGGACTACCGTCCCAACTCGGCAGCCCGCGCGCTGGTCACCCGCCGCTCCCAGACCCTGGGTGTGGTCAGTTTCGGCAGCGCACTCTACGGGCCCGCCTCGATGCTGGACGGGATCGAGCAGGCCGCGCGCAGTGCGGGGTACTTCGTCAGCGTCGCGAGCCTGCGTTCGCTGGACAGCCGCTCCGTACAGGAGGCGGTGGACCGGCTCCGCGACCAGGGCGTGGAGGGCATCGTCGTCATCGCGCCGCAGATCTCGGCGGTGAGCGCGGTGGCGAAGCTGTCCAGCGCGGTGCCGGTGGTCGCGGTCGGGTCGGGCAGCCAGTCCCGAGTGCCGATGGTCGCCGTCGACAACGAGTCGGGCGCGCTGGCAGCCACCCGACACCTGCTCGACCTCGGGCATGCCACGGTCCACCACGTCGCCGGCCCGCCCGGCTGGCTGGAGACCAAGACCCGGCAGGACGGCTGGCGGGGGGCCCTCGAGGCCGGCGGCGCCGAGGTGCCACCCGTACAGAGCGGCGACTGGAGCGCGAGGTCCGGGTACGAGGCCGGACTGCGGATCGCCGAGGATCCCCTGGTCACGGCGGTCTTCTGCGCCAACGACCACATGGCCCTCGGCCTGCTCCGCGCGTTCCATGAAGCGGGACGGGCGATTCCGGGGGACATCAGCGTGGTCGGGTTCGATGACATTCCCGAAGCCGCGTACTTCGCCCCACCGCTGACCACCGTGCGTCAGGACTTCGGTGAGCTGGGACGCCGCGCTCTTGAGCTGCTGGTGGAGGAGCTCACCGGCGTCGGCCACGCCCGCAGCCACGTGCTGATCTCGCCGGAGATGGTGCTGCGGCGCAGTGCCGGCCCGGTGGCGCGTCGATAGCCGGCAGCCCGCGGACGGCCTGGTCAAGATTGGGTAACGGCATGGCGGCCCCCTTGTCCATGGAATTGTGAGCGCTAACAATCTCCCTCAGGCGAAACGGCACCGCTACATCCCGTTCACATGGACGGTGCGGACCGCACCGCCGCCTGCACCAACGCCGCACCGGGCGCCTATCGCCCCCGACGGTGTTCCCACCGCCTCCCGCGCCGGTCGGCCTGCCCGGTCGATCTGCCCGCGGTCGATCCGTCCGCGCCGAGAGCGGCCTCCCCACTCGAGAGGAATCCCAAGATGTCCAAGAGAGCTGCGGCGGCCCTGGTCGCCGCCGCGATGGTCACCGTTCTGTCCGCTTGCGGTTCCGGCGGCGGCGGCACCGGCGGTGGCTCGGCCGACGGCAAGGGCTCCGGTGGCCGGCTCACCGTGGGCTTCTCCCAGGTCGGCGCGGAGAGCGGGTGGCGCACGGCCAACACCAAGTCCGTCCAGGATGCGGCCAAGAAGGCCGGGATCACGCTGAAGTTCTCCGACGCCCAGCAGAAGCAGGAGAACCAGATCAAGGCCATCCGCTCGTTCATCCAGCAGAAGGTGGACGTCATCGCCTTCTCGCCGGTGGTCGAGTCGGGCTGGGACACCGTGCTCAAGGAGGCCAAGGCCGCCCACATCCCGGTCGTTCTGACGGACCGCGCGGTGGACTCCAAGGACGAGTCGCTCTATGCCACCTTCCTCGGTTCGGACTTCACCGAGGAGGGCAAGAAGGCCGGCGACTGGCTGGTGAAGGAGTACCAGGGCAAGAGCGACGCGGTGAACATCGTGGAGCTGCAGGGCACCACCGGCTCGGCCCCGGCCAACGACCGCAGATCGGGCTTCGCCGACGTCATCAAGGCGGACGCCAAGTTCAAGATCACGGCCTCCCAGACCGGTGACTTCACGCGCGCCAAGGGCAAAGAGGTCATGCAGGCCTTCCTGAAGTCCCAGCCGAAGATCGACGTGCTCTACGCGCACAACGACGACATGGCACTCGGCGCCATCCAGGCCATCGAGGAAGCCGGCAAGAAGCCCGGCACCGATATCAAGATCATCTCGGTCGACGGCGTCAAGGACGCCTTCACCGCGATGAGCCAGGGCAAGATCAACGTCCTCGTCGAGTGCAACCCCCTCCTGGGCGACCAGCTGATGGACCTGATCAAGAAGGTCAAGGCCGGCGAACAGGTGCCGCGCCGGATCAAGACCGAAGAGGGCGTCTTCACCCAGGACCAGGCCGCGGCCGCCCTGCCGACCCGCCAGTACTGACCGGCCCGCTGACCAGGGCTACCCGGATCCGACCCGGCCGGCCCCGGTCGCGACCACGAGAGGAGGGGGCGGATGCCTGCGCACCGTGCACAGCAACCGGTCCTGGAAGTACACGGGATCCGCAAGGAGTTCCCGGGCGTGGTGGCTCTGGACGGGGTCGACTTCCGGCTCTTCCCCGGCGAGGTGCACGCCCTGATGGGTGAGAACGGCGCCGGCAAGTCCACGCTGATCAAGGTGCTCACCGGCGTCTACGCGTCGGACGGCGGCGAGGTCGTGCTGAGCGGCCGGCCCGTGCACATCCCCGGCCCGCTGCAGGCGCAGCAGGCCGGGATCAGCACGGTGTACCAGGAGGTCAACCTCTGCCTGAACCTGTCGGTCGCAGAGAACATCTTCATCGGCCGTGAACCGCGCCGCCTCGGACTCATCCACTGGTCGGCCCTCCGTCGCCGCGCCGCAGAGCTGGTCGCCGACCTCGACCTGGACATCGACGTCACCGCCCCACTGGGCAGTTACTCGATCGCGGTCCAGCAACTGGTCGCGATCGTCCGGGCGGTGGACGTCTCGGTCAAGGTGCTGATCCTGGACGAGCCGACCTCCAGCCTGGACCGCGACGAGGTGCGGCAACTGTTCGCGGTGATACGCCGGTTGCGCGACCAGGGCGTGGCGATCCTGTTCGTCTCGCACTTCCTGGACCAGATCTACGAGATCTGCGACCGGATGACCATCCTGCGCAACGGCAAGCTGGAGGGCGAGTACCCGATCAGTGAGTTGAGCCAGGTCGAACTGGTCGCCCGCATGATCGGCGGCGAACTGAGGAGCCTGGAGGAGCTGTCGGGCGCCACTCGTCACGAGCCCGCCGCCGAAGCCGGAACCACGCCGTTCCTGAGCGCCGACGGCCTGGGTCGCACCGGCGCGATCGAGCCGTACGACCTCACCATCCGGCCCGGTGAAGTCGTAGGACTTGCGGGGCTGTTGGGGTCAGGGCGTACGGAGGCGGCCCGCCTGCTGTTCGGTGCCGACCGCAGTTCCCAGGGCTCGGTGCGGATCGAGGACGCCACCGTCGCGCTGCGCACGCCGCGCGCCGCGATCTCGTACGGGATCGCCTTCTGCTCGGAGGACCGCAAGAACGAGGGTCTGGTGGCGGAGTTGACGGTACGCGAGAACATCATCCTGGCCTTGCAGGCGGCCCGCGGCTGGACGCGTCCGCTCTCCCGCTCCAAGCAGGACGAGATCGCGCTGCGCTGGATCCGGTCACTGGACATCCGCCCGGACAACCCCGAGGCGCTGGTGCGCCATCTCAGCGGCGGCAACCAGCAGAAGGTACTGCTGGCTCGCTGGCTGATCACCGACCCCAAGCTGTTGATCCTCGACGAGCCGACCCGGGGCATCGACATCGGCGCCAAGGCCGAAATCCAGAAGTTGGTGGCCTCGCTGGCCCGGGACGGCATGTCGGTGCTGTTCATCTCGGCCGAACTGGAGGAAGTTCTGCGGCTCAGCCACCGGGTGGGCGTGCTGCGGGACCGCCGGCTGGTCGCCGAGCTGCCGAACGACGGATCGCTCACTCCCGAGCGCATCATGGCGACGATCGCGAGCGGAGCCCGGTCATGACCAAGCACCGCCTCTTCTGGCCCGCCACCGTGCTCGCGGCCCTGCTGCTGGCCAACGTGCTGTTCACGCCGGACTTCTTCGCGATCCGGGTCAAGGACGGGCACCTGTACGGGAGCCTGATCGACATCCTCCACTTCGGCGCCCCGCTGATCCTGGTGGCGCTGGGCATGACGCTGGTCATCGCGACCAGCGGCATCGACCTCTCGGTCGGCTCCACCGTCGCCATCGCGGGCGCGCTGGCCTGCCTGCACATCAGCGGCGCGGCCGACCCGGCAAGCCCGGGCACGGTGTTCGGCGCCGTCGCCATCGCCCTGGCGGTGGCCCTCGTCCTGGGGCTGATCAACGGCGTACTGGTGGCGGGGGTCGGTGTCCAGCCGATCATCGCCACCCTCATCCTGATGGTGGCCGGACGCGGTGTCGCCCAGCTGGTGACGGACGGCCAGATCGTCACCGTCACCAGCGAGCCCTACAAGCTGATCGGCGGCGGATACTGGCTCACCATGCCGTTCGCGATCCTGCTCGCGGTCGTGGTGGTGCTGCTGACGTCGCTGCTGACCCGGCGTACGGCGCTCGGGCTGCTGCTGGAGTCGGTCGGCGGCAACCCGGTCGCCAGCCGCCTGGTCGGCATCCGGGCGATGGGCCTGATATGCCTGGTGTACGTCTTCAGCGCGCTGTGCGCCGCGGTCGCCGGGCTCATGATCAGCTCGAACGTCTCCAGTGCGGACGGCAACAACGCCGGGCTCTGGATCGAGCTGGACGCCATCCTCGCCGTGGTGGTCGGCGGCACCGCGCTGACCGGCGGGCGGTTCTCGCTCGGCGGCACGGTGATCGGTGCGCTGATCATCCAGACCCTGTCCACCACCGTCTACACCATCGGCATCCCGCCGGAGACCACCCTGGTCTTCAAAGCCTTCGTGGTGATCGCGGTCTGCCTGATCCAGTCACCCGCCTTCCGGGCCAAGGCCGCGCGCCGACGGGCCCGGACCGGGCGCGGCACGAGGCCGCGTCCGCTGACGACAGAGAACACGGAGGTGGGGGCATGAGCGCGATCACGGCAGCGCGTGGCCGCGCGTACATCCCGCTGCTGGTCACATCGGCCCTGCTGATATCGATGTTCGGTGCCGGATCCGTCCAGTACGACGGGTTCTTCTCCGGGCAGGTGCTGCTCAACCTGCTCATCGACAACGCCTTCCTGCTGGTGGTCGCCATCGGGATGACCTTCGTGGTGCTGACCGGAGGGATCGACCTGTCGGTCGGCGCGATGGTCGCACTGTCGACGATGATCTCCGCCTGGCTGGTGGAACAGCACGGCTGGCCGCCGTTGCTGGTGATCCCGCTGGTCCTGGCGGTGGGGACGGGCGCCGGGCTCGCGATGGGATGGGTGATCCACTCCTTCGAGATCCAACCGTTCATCGTGACGCTCGCCGGCATGTTCCTGGCCCGTGGCCTCTGCTACACGATCAGCATCGACTCGATCTCCCTCACCGACCCGGCCTACACGGCCTTCGCCCAGACCCGGATCCCCCTGCCCGGCGACCTGTTCGTCTCGCCGAGCGTTCTGATCGCGGTAGGTGTGCTGGTGATCGCATTCGTGGTCCTGCACTACACACGGCTGGGCCGGAACGTGTACGCGCTGGGCGGCAGCGAGCAGTCGGCCCGGCTGATGGGGCTCCCGGCCGGGCGGACGAAGATGGCCGTGTACGCCGTCAGCGGCTTCTGCTCGGCGCTCGGGGGAGTATTGCTGACCTTCTACATGCTCTCCGGCTACGGGCTCCACGCGGTGGGCCTGGAGTTGGACGCGATTGCGGCCGTGGTGATCGGCGGGACGCTCCTGACCGGGGGGTCCGGATACCTGCTGGGGACCGCGCTGGGGGTGCTCGTGCTGGGCCTGATCCAGACCGTCATCAGCTTCCAGGGCACGCTCAGCTCGTGGTGGACCAGGATCGTGGTCGGCGGCCTGCTGTTCGTCTTCATCCTGCTCCAGCGCCTGATCGCCGGCCGTCGCAAGGTCTGATCGGCTGAAGGCGAGCCCGCCCTTGACAGGCCAATTGTTAGCGCTAACAATCGCCGGACGACGCCCCGGCGGCATCGCTGCGCCCTCTCGGGGCTCCGTACGAAGGATGTGAAGTGACCGTGACCCCTCCCCCCCAGACCGCGGAGAGCCATGTCGTGGGTGTCGACTTCGGCACTCTCTCCGGCCGGGCCGTGGTGGTCCGCGTACGCGACGGCGAGGAGGTCGGCTCCGCCGTCCACGTGTACCCGCACGGCGTCATCGAGCGTGAACTCCCCACCACCGGTCAGCCCCTGCCGCCCGACTGGGCCCTCCAGCACCCCGAGGACTGGCGCGAGGTGCTGCGCACCGCCGTCCCCGCCGCAGTGGCCGCGAGCGGCATCGACCCGGCCGCCGTCATCGGCATCGCCACCGACTTCACCGCCTGCACCGTCCTGCCCGTACGGGCCGACGGCACCCCGCTCGCCGAGACCGCGCTGGGCGTTCGCCCGCACGCCTGGCCCAAGCTCTGGAAGCACCACGCGGCCCAGAGCCAGGCCGACCGCATCAACCACCTCGCCCACCTGCGCGCCGAGAAGTGGATCTCCCGCTACGGCGGCAAGATCTCCGCCGAATGGCAGTACGCCAAGGCGCTCCAGGTACTCGAGGAGGACCCGGACACCTACGCCGCCACCGAGCGCTGGATCGAGGCCGCGGACTGGATCGTCTGGCAGCTCGCAGGCGTCGAGACCCGCAACACCTGCACGGCGGGATACAAGGGCATCCACCAGGACGGCCACTACCCCAGCGAGGACTACCTCGCGGCCCTGCACCCCGATTTCGCCGACTTCGCGCGCACCCGGCTGGAGCATCCGCTGTCGCCGCTGGGATCCCGGGCCGGCTCCCTCACCGCCGAGGCGGCCGCCTGGACCGGGCTGCCCGAGGGCATCGCCGTCGCCACCGGCAACGTCGACGCCCATGTCGCGGCCCCTGCCGCCCAGGCCGTCGAGAACGGCCAGCTGCTCGCCATCATGGGCACCTCCACCTGCCACGTCGTCAACGGCCCCGCCCTCGCCGACGTCCCCGGAATCTGCGGAGTCGTCGACGGCGGCATCGTGGAGGGCGCCTACGGCTACGAGGCCGGGCAGAGCGCGGTCGGCGACATCTTCGCCTGGTGGCTGCGCCAAGGCGTGCCGACCCACTACCGCGCAGAGGCCGAAGCCACCGGCGAGGACCTGCACCAACTGCTGTCCCGCAAGATCGCCGACCAGCCCGTCGGCGGCCACGGCCTGGTCGCCCTCGACTGGATGAACGGAAACCGCTCCACCCTCGTCGACCACCACCTCTCCGGAGTCATCGTCGGCCTCACCCTCACCACCCGCCCCGAGGAGATCTACCGCGCCCTGCTGGAGGCCACCGCCTTCGGCACCCGCACCATCATCGACGCCCTGGAGCAGGGCGGCGTCCCCGTCACGGAGTTCATCGTGACCGGCGGACTGAAGAAGAACCCCCTGCTCATGCGGATCTACGCCGACGTGCTGCGCCGGCCCGTCTCCCTCGCCGAGTCCGCCCAGGGCCCCGCCCTCGGCTCCGCCATCCACGCCGCCGTCGCCGCCGGCGCGCACCCGGACGTACGCACCGCGGCCGCCGCCATGGGCCGCGTACGCCGCGGAGTCCACCAACCGGACACCGCGCGCGCCGACGCCTACGACCGCCTCTACGCCGAGTACCGCACCCTGCACGACCACTTCGGCACCGGCCCCGACAAGCTCCTCCACCGCCTGCGCGCCATCCGCAACGCGGCGCTCACCGCCCCGCGAACCGACCCCGAGGCCACCTTGGCCGCCCAGAAGAGCGAGGTCCGAGCATGAGTTCCCCGATCGATCTGCTGCGCCGCCAGGTCAGCGACCTCCACCAGGAGCTGGTCCGCTACGGCCTCGTCGTCTGGACGGCCGGCAACATCTCCGCCCGCGTCCCCGGCGAGGACCTGATGGTCATCAAGCCGAGCGGCGTCTCGTACGACGAGCTGACGCCCCGGAACATGATCCTCTGCGACCTGGACGGCAAGGTCGTCGAGGGCGACCAGTCCCCGTCCTCGGACACCGCCGCGCACGCCTACGTCTACCGCCACATCCCCGAGGTCGGCGCAGTGGTGCACACCCACTCGACGTACGCGAGCGCCTGGGCCGCGCGCGGAGAGGCGGTGCCCTGCGTACTGACCGCCATGGCCGACGAGTTCGGCGCCGAGATCCCCGTCGGCCCCTTCGCGCTGATCGGCGACGACTCCATCGGCCGGGGCATCGTCGAGACCCTCCGGGGCCACCGCTCGCCGGCCGTCCTGATGAAGAGCCACGGCGTCTTCACCATCGGCAAGGACGCCAAGGCCGCCGTCAAGGCCGCCGTGATGTGCGAGGACGTCGCCCGCACCGTCCACATCTCCCGCCAGCTCGGCGAACCCCTGCCGATAGCGCAGGACGACATCGACCGCCTCAACCACCGCTACCAGAACGTGTACGGCCAGCAACCCGCTGCCCGCTAAGGAGACCCACGCCCCCATGAAGGCACAGAAGGCAATCCAGGGCCGCGAAGTCTGGTTCCTGACCGGCAGCCAAGGGCTGTACGGCGACGACACCTTGCGTCAGGTCGCAGAGCAGTCCCGCCGGATCGCCGACGCACTCGGCGACTCGGGCATCCCGGTGAACATCGTCTGGAAGCCCGTACTCACCGACGCCGGCGCGATCCGGCGGGTCTGCCTGGACGCCAACGCAGACGACACCTGCATCGGCCTCATCGCCTGGATGCACACCTTCTCCCCGGCGAAAATGTGGATCGCCGGCCTGGACGCCCTGCGCAAGCCGTTGCTCCACCTGCACACCCAGGCCGATGCCGCACTGCCCTGGGCGTCGATCGACATGGACTTCATGAACCTGAACCAAGCGGCCCACGGGGACCGCGAGTTCGGCTACATCCAGTCCCGGCTCGGCGTCGCACGCAAGACCGTCGCCGGACACGTCGGCGACCCCTCGGTCGCTGCCCGGATCGCCTCCTGGGCCCGGGCCGCGGCAGGCCGCTCCGAGCTGCAGAGCCTCAAGCTGGCGCGATTCGGCGACAACATGCGCGACGTCGCCGTGACCGAGGGCGACAAGGTCGAGGCCCAACTCCGCTTCGGCGTCTCGGTCAACACGTACGGCGTCAACGACCTGGTCGCAGCCGTCGACGCGGCCGCCGACGCCGGCGTGACCGAACTGGTCAAGGAGTACGAGGACACCTACCGCCTCGCGCCCGAACTCCGCGCGGACGGGGACCGGCACGACTCTCTGCGCTACGCCGCGCGCATCGAACTCGGCCTGCGCGGATTCCTGACGGACGGCGGCTTCCACGCCTTCACCACCAACTTCGAAGACCTCGGCGGCCTGCGCCAGCTACCCGGCCTGGCGGTGCAGCGGCTGATGGCCGACGGCTACGGATTCGGCGGCGAGGGCGACTGGAAGACCTCCGTCCTGCTGCGCACGCTCAAAGTGATGTCCACCGGGCTGCAGGGCGGCACCTCCTTCATGGAGGACTACACCTACCACCTGGAGCCGGGGCGGGAGTTGATCCTCGGCGCGCACATGCTGGAGGTCTGCCCGACCATCGCATCGGACGTGCCGTCCTGCGAGATCCACCCCTTGGGCATCGGGGGCCGCGAGGACCCGGTCCGCCTCGTCTTCGACGCCCGGACCGGTCCCGCCGTCGTGGTCGGGCTGGCCGACATGGGCGACCGGTTCCGCCTGGTCGCCAACGAGATCGACGTGGTCGAGCCCCTCGAGCCGCTGCCGAACCTCCCCGTCGCGCGCGCCGTCTGGCAGCCGCGCCCGAACCTGCGCACCTCGACCGAGGCGTGGCTGACCGCCGGCGCGCCCCACCACACCGTGCTGTCCAGCGCGATCGGGACCGAGGAGCTGGGCGACCTCGCCGACATCCTCTCCACCGAGCTGCTGGTCATCGACGCGGACACCACGATCCGCCAGTTCACCAAGGAGATCCGCTGGAACCAGGCCTACCACCGCCTGGCCCAGGGCTTCTGACGCAGACGGCGGGCGGGGGGCCTCCCGGGCCGCCGCCGCCGCCGCCCTTTCGGTCCTCCCGAACCCGCCCCCGTCCCCCGAATCGGAGTGACGAACAGCCATGCCCGACGCGCCCACCCGCCTCGACGACGGTTCCCTGACGATCCGCCGCGAGCCGTACGCGACCCTCCCGGACGGGCGGGTCGTCGACCGCTGGGCCTTCGGCTCCGAGGGCGCCGTCATGGCGGAAGTGCTCAGCCTCGGCGCCCGGCTCCAGGCGCTGTACGCACCGGACCGGGACGGGCACCGCGCCGACATCGTGCTGGGCGGCGCGAGCGTGGCGGACATGCTCGGCGAGGCGAAGTACTTCGGGGCGACGGTCGGCCGCTACGCGAACCGGATCGCAGGCGGCGAACTGCCCGTCGAGGGCGCCGTCCACCGGCTGCGGACCCAGGGAAACGGCCACACCCTGCACGGCGGCCCCGAAGGCTTCGACGCGCGCATCTGGGACGCCACGCAGGTGCGCGAGCCGAGCCGCGTCGGCGTCCGCTTCACGCTGCACAGCCCGGACGGCGACCAGGGCTTCCCCGGCGCGCTCACCGTCCAGGTGACCTATCTGCTGGACCGTGCGGGTTCGCTCACACTCGCGTACGAGGCCGCCACCGACGCGCCCACGGTGGTCAACCTGACCAACCACGCCTACTTCAACCTGGCCGGCGAGGGCAGCGGCACCATCCTCGACCACGTGCTGCAGGTCGACGCGGACCAGTACACGCCCGTGGACGGGGAGTTGATCCCGTACGGCCCGCACTTCCCGGTCGAGGGCACCCCGTTCGACCTCACCGAGCCGCGCCCGGTCGGCGAGCGGATCACGGCCGACCACCCGCAGCTGACCCTGGCCGGCGGAGGCTACGACCACAACTGGGTGCTCCGTCCGCACGAGGGCCAGGACCCGCGGCAGGTGGCGGTACTGGCGCACCGCGCCAGCGGCAGACGGATGGAGTGCCTGACCACCGAGCCCGGCCTGCAGATCTACACCGGGAACCTCTTCGACGGCTCGCTGACAGGCCCGGGCGGCGCACCGTACCGGGCCTTCGCCGGGATCGCGCTGGAAACCCAGCACTTCCCCGACTCCCCGCACCGCCCCTGCTACCCCTCCACCGTCCTGCGCCCGGGGGAGGAGTACCGCTCGACCACCGTCTACCGGTTCTCGGTGGACCCCGGCTGACCCGGCGGCGCCCGGCCGCGCCCGACCGTGCGCGCTCACGGCGCCCAGGAGGGACCGGCATGCCCCCACCCGCCCCCGCGCCCGGTGTCGCGGTGCGGACCCGGCTGAAGAACCTCACGCCGCGCGATGAGGAGGTGCTGCGCCTGATGGGCTCGCATCTCGGAGCCCTGGCATCGCGCGATCTCAAGACGCGGTGCACCGACGGGCTGGATCACTCCGCGGACACGTGGGCGACCCGGAAGCGGGAACTCACCACCGTTCGTCGTCGCGGTGGGCGGGGGCTCTCACCAAGGCGTCGCATGACCAGTGGGCGCCGGCCCGGCGCGGCCAGACGGCGCACATCCAGAATCTGGAAGCCGGGATCCAGGCGATCACACACCGCCTGTCGCTGCCGATCGGCGAGAAGGGCAGCAAACGTGCACCGGGTGGTTACCGCACCCGGCAGGAGTGGTTCGCCAAGACCCGCCGCCTGCACATTCTGGAAGACCGGCCGGCCCGTGCGCGGAACGACCGCGAGGCCGGACGGGTCCGGGTCGCACGGGGCGGCAAACGACTCCTGGGTACCCGGCACCACCTCGCCGACGCGCAGCTCACCGAGGCCCAGTGGCGCCGGCGCTGGGAAGCCGCACGCTGGTTCCTCCAGGCGGACGGTGAGTCCGGTAAAAGGTTCGGGAACGAGACGATCCGCGTCACCCCCGACGGCGAAGTGTCGGTCAAGCTACCCGCCCCGCTCGCAGGTCTGGCCAACGCCGGGCACGGCCGGTACGCCCTCGCCGCCCGTGTCACGTTCCCGCACCGGGGCACCGAGTGGGCCGACCGTGTGGAAGCGAACCGGGCCGTCGCCTACCGCATCGATTACGACACGGACCGGGGCCGCTGGTACCTGACCGCCTCCTGGCACTACCCGCCGACGAAGACCATCCCGTTCGAGGCCGCCCTCGCGCACGGTGTGATCGGTGTGGACACCAACGCCGACCACCTGACTAGGAACGGTCTCCTACGAGTCGTACGGCGCTCCGGGCCAGTACCTGCGGCACTACGACTTCCTGCTCCACGTCCAGCCCGTCAGCACCACCTTGGCCAAGGCTGACGCCACCTTCCACCGGCAATGGCCGCTGCGTCCGGCCGCCCCCACGGGGTGCGGCCGGACGCAGCGGCTCAGGAACCGGCCTTGCGCTTGTTGTAGACGTCGAAACCGACCGCGGCCAGCAGCACCAGGCCCTTGATGACCTGCTGGTAGTCGGTGCCGACACCGACCAGCGACATACCGTTGTTGAGCACGCCGAGCACCAGGCCGCCGATGAGGGCGCCGAGCACCGTGCCGACGCCGCCGGAGGCCGAGGCGCCGCCGATGAACGCGGCGGCGATCGCCTCCAGTTCGAAGTTGATGCCGGCCTGCGGCGTACCCGCGTTGAGACGCGCCGCGAAGACCATGCCGGCGAGCGCGGCCAGCACACCCATGTTGACGAAGGCGAGGAAGACGACGCGCTTGCTCTTGACGCCCGACAGCTTCGCCGCGGCCTCGTTGCCGCCTATCGCGTAGGTGTGGCGGCCCAGGATGGAGTTGCGCATCAGGTAGCCGAAGGCGACCAGCAGCACGCCGAGGATCAGCAGCACGATCGGGAAGCCGTGGTAGCTCGCCAGCAGCAGGGTGAACACCAGTACCGCGGCGCCGATGGCGCCCAGCTTGGCCAGGAAGAAGCCGAGCGGGAGCAGGTCGAGGCCGTAGCGGGCGGCCTGCCGTCGGCCCCGGACCTCCTGGAGGACCGCCACCACGAGCACGACGAGCCCCAGCAGCAGGGTGAGGTTGTGGTAGTCGGTCTGCGGGCCGACCTCCGGCAGGAAGCCGCTGCTGATCTCCTGGAAGCCCTTGGGGAAGGGAGCCACCGACTGGCCCTGCAGCACGATCTGCGTCCCGCCGCGGAACAGCAGCATGCCGGCCAGCGTGACGATGAAGGACGGGATGCCGACATACGCGATCCAGAACCCCTGCCAGGCACCGGCGGCCGCGCCGATCAGCAGGGCGGCGGTCAGTGCGAGCGGCCACGGCACGTCGTGCTTGACCATCATGACGGCCGCGGCGGCGCCGACGAAGGCGGCCAGCGAACCGACCGAGAGGTCGATGTGACCGGCGATGATCACGATCATCATGCCGATGGCCAGGATCAGGATGTAGCTGTTCTGCTGGATCAGGTTGGTGACGTTGAGGGGCTGGAGCAGGATGCCGTCGGTCCAGATCTGGAACACCACGACGATCAGCGCCAGCGCGACCAGCATGCCGTACTGGCGTATGTTGCCGCGCAGCGCCCGCACCAGCAGGGGGCCGATGCCGCCACCGCCGCCGGGCCGGGCGGGCAGGGCCGTCTTGAGGTCCGTGGTGCCCGGGGTGTCCGTGGTCTCTGTCTGGGCCATGCCTTACACCTGCTCGTTCTCGGTCGCAGCGCTCACGGTCATGAGGCGCATGAGTGATTCCTGGGTCGCGTCCGCGCGGTCCACCTCACCGGTGAGCCGGCCCTCGGCCATCGCGTAGATGCGGTCGCACATGCCGAGCAGCTCGGGGAGTTCGGAGGAGATGATCAGCACCGCCTTGCCCTCGGCCGCGAGTTCGGCGATGACGGTGTAGATCTCGGCCTTGGCGCCGATGTCGATGCCCCGGGTGGGTTCGTCGAGGATCAGTACGTCCGGCTCGGAGAAGATCCACTTGCTGAGGACGACCTTCTGCTGGTTGCCGCCGCTGAGCTTCCCGGTCTCCGCGAACACCGAAGGGGCCTTGATGTTCATGGTCTTGCGAAAGGACTCCGCGACCCGGGTCTCCTCGTGCTCGTTCACCCACCCGCGCCGAGCGACCTTGCCGAGCGCGCTCAGCGAGATGTTGCGACTGATGTCGTCCATCAGGTTCAGCCCGAGGTGTTTGCGGTCCTCGGTGACGTACGCGATGCCGTGACCGATCGACTCCGGGACGGTGCGCGTGCGGATCTCCTCGCCGTCCAGCAGCACCCGGCCACCGGTACAGCGCCCGTACGAGCGGCCGAAGACGCTCATCGCGAGCTCGGTGCGGCCCGCGCCCATCAGGCCGGCGATACCGACGATCTCGCCGCGCCGCACTTCGAGCGACACGCCGTCGACGACCTTGCGCTGATGGTCGATCGGGTGGTGGACGGTCCAGTCCTCGACGGCGAAGGCGACCTCGCCCAGCTCGGGGGTGCGCTCGGGGTAGCGGTGCTCCAGATCGCGGCCGACCATGCCCCGGATGATCCGGTCCTCGGAGATGCCCTCGGCGCCGACCGCGATGGTCTCGATGGTCCGGCCGTCGCGCAGGATCGTGACGGAGTCCGCGACCTGGGCGATCTCGCCCAGCTTGTGCGAGATGAGGATGCAGGAGATGCCCTGAGCCTTGAGCTCCAGGATGAGGTCGAGCAGCTTGCGGCTGTCCTCGCCGTTCAGGGCGGCCGTCGGCTCGTCCAGGATCAGCAGCTTGACCTCCTTGGCGAGCGCCTTGGCGATCTCGACCAACTGCTGCTTGCCCACGCCGATGTCGGCGATCCGGGTGTGCGGGCTCTCGTCGAGGCCGACCCGCCGCAGGAGCGACTTGGCGTGGGTGAGCGTTGTGCTCCAGCTGATGATGCCCCGGGTGGCGTGCTCGTTGCCGAGGAAGATGTTCTCCGCGATGGAGAGGTACGGCACCAGGGCGAGCTCCTGGTGGATGATCACGATGCCGCGCTGTTCGCTGGCCCGGATGTCCTTGAAGGCGCAGGACTCGCCCTGGAAAAGGATCTCGCCCTCGTAGGAGCCGTGCGGGTGGACCCCGCTGAGCACCTTCATCAGGGTGGACTTCCCGGCGCCGTTCTCACCGCAGACGGCGTGGACCTCGCCGGGGGCGACGCTCAGGGTGACGTCGCAGAGCGCTTGGACACCGGGGAAGGACTTGCTGATCGAACGCATCTCGAGGACGGGTCCGGCCATGGTGGTGCATCCGTTCGACAGGGGCGGTACGGGCGGGGGCCTGTCAGGTCGACTGCCCCGCCCGTACGCGCCCGGCTCTGGTGCGGCCCTGCGTGCGGGGCCGCGGTGGCTACTTGAGCTGGTCGGCGGTGTACTGCCCGCCGTCGACCAGCACCTTCCGGTAGTTCTCCTTGTCGACGCTGACCGGCTGCAGCAGGTACGCCGGGACGACCTTGACCCCGTTCTCGTACTGCTTGGTGTCGTTGACCTCGGGCTTGCCGCCGGTGAGCAGGGCGTCGCCCATCTGCACCGCGACCTTGGCCAGCTCGCGGGTGTCCTTGTAGACGGTCTGCGTCTGCTCGCCCGCGATGATGGACTTCACCGAGGCCAGCTCGGCGTCCTGGCCGGTGACGATCGGCAGCGCCTTGCCCGGGCTGCCGTAGCCGACGCCCTTCAGCGAGGAGAGGATGCCGATGGAGATGCCGTCGTAGGGGGAGAGCACCGCGTCGACCCCGGCCGATGTGTACGACTTGCTCAGCAGGTTGTCCATCCGGGACTGTGCGACACCGCCGTCCCAGCGCAGCGTGCCGACCTGGCTGAGGCTGGTCTGACCGCTCTGGACGACCAGCTTCTTCTGGTCGATGTACGGCTGGAGCACGCTCATCGCGCCCTGGAAGAAGAAGGTGGCGTTGTTGTCGTCCGGCGAGCCGGCGAACAGCTCGATGTTGAACGGGCCCTTGCCGCTCGCGAGACCCAGCTTGTCGGCGATGTAACTGCCCTGCAGGACACCGACCTTGAAGTTGTCGAAGGTCGCGTAGTAGTCGACGTTCCCGGTGCCGCGGATCAGGCGGTCGTACGAGATCACCGGGATCTTGGCATCGGAGGCCTTCTGGAGGACGTTCGTGAGCGAGGAGCCGTCGATGGCGGCCACCACCAGCAGCTTGGCGCCCTTCGTGATCATGTTTTCGATCTGCGAGACCTGGTTCTCGACGACGTTGTCGCCGTACTGCAGGTCGGTCTTGTAGCCCTTGGCCTGGAACTGCTTGACCATGTTGTCGCCGTCGTTGATCCAGCGCTCCGACGACTTGGTGGGCATCGCGATGCCGACGAGGCCACCCTTGGCGTTACCGCCGCTTGCGCCGTCGCCCGCACCGTTGGCGCTCTGGCCGCAGGCCGTAAGGGCCAACGTGAGGCCCGCAGCAGCGAGGCCCATCGAAACCTTGCGCACTATTCCTCCAGTGGTATGCCGCGATCGCCGCGACCTCGGCAGGGGCCTCGGATCGGGTCGAGCGGGGGTCGAGCACCGGCCCGGGGTGGAGGGGGCCGGGTTCGTTCGGGGTCGGTACGGCCGACCGGGCGGCGGGGTGAGTGAACCCCGCTGGAGGCCCCGGTGGGTGCCCTCTGGGCTGGCGTTACATGAGTGTTAACGCTCACAGAAACCGCGTCAAGGGCCCGGAGATCACCGTTGGATATAGCGCGGGGCAAGCGGAGACGCGGTCGCGACGGGGGCTTGACCGGTGAATTGTTAGCGTTAACACTAGCTGCGACGTAGCAACGGCGGACATCAGCGTCAACGGCGCGGCGCAGAACGTCGCCACCACGCCCGGCAGCTACGCCACCCTCAGCCGCTCGTGGGCCTCCGGCGACGCGGTCACCGTCCGCCTGCCCACGCGGGTCGTCGTGCGAGCGGCCAACGACGACGGTTCCACCGTCAACCTGGGCCCGTTCCACGACGCGCACGGCCACAACTACACCGCCTACTGGAACGCCGGCGGCAGCGTCCGTCTCGTCAGCGTGGGCAGCGGTCTCCCCCTGGGCATCCTGAACATGCCCACGGCAGACGACGCGACCGTCCTGCAGTGGTCGGACAACGGGACCGCCGACCACAGATGGACGCTGCTCGACCAGGGGGACGGGGCCTACGACGCCCGGCCGGTAGGGCCACGGGACTCGAGGCCGGCGCGAGCAGCCGGTTCATGGCCGGTGTCTTGACACCCTGCGCCGCAGCCCACAGGATCGCCACGTGAACCTGTCAGACAGCCAGACAGGTGGTGGGGTCCCGCGGCGCGTCAGCGCGATGGAAGCGGTCTTCGGCCACCTGCGCAGCGCCATTGAGCGCGGTCAGTACGCCGTGGGCGACAAGCTTCCGTCCGAAGCGGAGCTGTGCCGGACCCTTGAGGTCAGCCGGCCCGTGCTGCGGGAGGCGCTCCGGGCCCTTCAGGCCATGGGCCTGACCGTCTCCAAGACCGGAAAGGGCACCTTCGTCGTGGCGAACACGGTCGAGGAACCCACCTTCGGTGACTACGCCGCCAGCGACCTGCTGGAGGTGCGCCAGCACGTCGAGATCCCGGTCGCCGGGTACGCCGCGCTGCGCCGCACCCCGGAGGACCTGGACCACCTGGCCCACCTGCTCGACCGGATGGAGCAGGAGACCGACACCACCGCGTGGGTCGCCATGGACACCGTCTTCCACCTGGCGGTGGCCGAGGCTTCCCGCAACCCGGTCTTCCGCCGGGTCATCGAGGAGATCCGTGACGCACTGGCGCGTCAGTCGACCTTCCTCAACGAGCTGGGTGGTCGGCGCGAGCAGTCCAACTGCGAGCACCGGGCGATCGTCGAGGCGCTGATCGACGGTTCCGAGCACGACGCGGTAGCGGCCATGTCCCACCACCTCCTCCGGGTCGAAACGACCCTCACCGACATCGTGCGCCCCAAGCGCACGGACACCCCCATGGAAGGCGGACCCGAGGCGTGAGCGAGCAGTTCCTCAGAGACGAGAAACGCCCCACGACCCGTCACGTCGATGCCGGGGACACCGGCTACAGCAAGTCCTTGAAGGCCCGGCACGTCAACATGATCGCCATCGGCGGGGCCATCGGCACCGGGCTCTTCCTCGGCGCGGGCGGACGCCTCGCGAACGCCGGGCCCTCACTGTTCGTCGCGTACGCCGTCTGCGGGGCCTTCGCGTTCCTCGTCGTGCGCGCGCTCGGCGAGCTCGTCCTGTACCGGCCGTCCTCCGGCGCCTTCGTCTCGTACGCCCGGGAGTTCCTGGGGGAGAAGGGCGCCTACACCGCAGGCTGGATGTACTTCCTCAACTGGGCGACCACCGGCATCGCCGACATCACCGCCGTCGCCACGTACACCCATTACTGGCGTCTGTTCTCCGACGTCCCGCAGTGGGTGATCGCGCTCATAGCCCTGGCCGTGGTCCTCACCGTGAACCTCATCTCGGTGCGGATCTTCGGCGAACTGGAGTTCTGGTTCGCCATCGTCAAGGTCAGCGCGCTGGTGGTCTTCATGGGCATCGGGATCTTCCTGCTGGTCACCCGGCACCCCGTCGACGGCGCCGTGCCCGGTCCGTCCCTGATCACCGACAACGGCGGGATCTTCCCCAACGGCCTGCTGCCCATGCTGCTGGTCGTCCAGGGCGTCGTCTTCGCCTATGCCTCCGTCGAACTGGTCGGCGTCACGGCCGGGGAGACCGAGAACCCCGAGAAGATCATGCCGAAGGCGATCAACTCGATCATGTGGCGCGTGGGCCTCTTCTACGTCGGCTCGGTCGTCCTCCTGTCGATGCTGATGCCGTGGAACAAGTACAGCACCGGCCAGAGCCCGTTCGTGACCGTGCTGTCCCACATCGGCGTTCCGGCGGCCGGCGACGTGATGAACCTGGTCGTCCTCACCGCGGCCATGTCCTCGCTCAACTCCGGCCTCTACTCCACCGGCCGCATCCTGCGCTCGATGGCCGTCAACGGTTCCGCCCCGCAGTTCACCGCCCGGATGAGCCGCACGCAGGTGCCGTACGGCGGCATATTGCTCACCAGTGGCATGTGCGTCCTCGGCGTCGGCCTCAACTTCGTGGTACCGGCGGATGCGTTCGAGATCGTGCTCAACCTCGCGGCGATCGGCATCCTCGCGACCTGGGGCATGATCATGGTCTGCCACCTCCTCTTCTGGCGGAAGACCCGTGACGGCGAACTGACCCGCCCCGGCTACCGCTTGCCCGGCTCCCCGTGGACCGAACTCGTGACGCTGGCCTTCCTCGCCTCCGTCCTGGTCCTCATGTACGCCGACGGCGGGGCGGCCCGCACCACCGTGCTGTGCGTGCCGCTGATCGCCGCGGCGCTGGTCGCCGGCTGGTACGCGATCCGGGGCCGCGTGGCGCGCGCCGCCGCCGGGACCGAGGGCTGAGACGGACGCGGCCCCGGCCCGACCCTCGGGCCGGGGCCGCGGTCGGCGAGGCCGCCGTCCGCCACCGGCCCGCGGCAACCCACCACCGAACGAGGCAGTGATGCACAGCAGTCTCCTGGCGGACGCACCCGCGATCCGCGAGCCCCGGTATGCACCCGTCGCCCATGTCACCCGGGGCGGCGTGATCGAGGGAATCCACTACGGCTCCGTCGTCGTCCTCGACAGCGACGGCGAGGTCCGGTTGAGCATCGGCGACATCGAGACCGCCTGCTACCCGCGCTCGGCCCTCAAACCGGTCCAGGCCGTCGCCATGGTCCGGGCCGGTCTACCGCTCGACGGAGCCCTGCTCTCCCTCGCGATGGGCAGCCACTCCGCCGAGGAGCACCACCTGGCAGGTACCCGGCTGATCCTCGAACTGGCCGGCCTCACCGAGGACGACCTGCGCAACGTCCCCGACCTGCCGTACGCCCCGGTGGTCCGGGACGCCTGGGTACGCGAGGGCCGCCCGCCCTCCCGGCTCGCCCAGAACTGCTCCGGCAAGCACGCCGCGATGCTGTACCTCTGCACACTCAACGGCTGGCCCCTGAAGACCTACCTCGATCCGGCCCACCCGCTCCAGACGGCGATCGCCGAGGTCGTCGAGGAACTCACCGGTCGGCGCATCGCGAACGTCACCGTCGACGGCTGCGGGTCCCCGCTGTTCTCGGTGTCCCTGCACGGCCTCGCCCGCGCCGCCGCCCGCATCGCCGCGGCGGCGCCGGGCACGGCCGAGCGCCGGGTGGCGGACGCGCTGCGCGGCCACCCGGAGATGGCCTCCGGCACCGGGCGGGACGTGGCCGAGCTGATGCGCGCGGTGCCCGGGCTGCTCGCCAAGGACGGCTTCGAGGGCGTCCAGATCGCCGCACTGCCCGACGGCCGGGCCGTCGCAGTGAAGATCGCCGACGGGGCGAACCGGGCGCGCGTCCCGGTGGCCGCCGCCGCCCTGGCCCGGGCGGGTGTCGACCCGCGGCTGCTCGCCGGGTTCGAGGGCGAGCCGATGACCGGCGGCGGCCGGCCCGTCGGCAGGATCCGGCCGGTTGCGGCGCTGGACCCGACCGCCTTCGCCACCGCCTGACCGGACCAGCTCCACAGCCCTGACCCCATCCACCTCAGGAAGAGGCCCGCACACCCATGACCGCCGCCACCCGCAGCGAACACGACCTGCTCGGAGACCGCGAGGTCCCCGCCGACGCCTACTGGGGCGTCCACACCCTGCGCGCCACCGAGAACTTCCCCATCACGGGCACGCCCATCTCCGCCTACCCGCACCTGATCGACGCCCTCGCCGCCGTCAAGGAGGCCGCCGCCCTCGCCAACGAGGAGCTCGGCCTGCTGGAGCCCGCCAAGGCCGCCGCGATCGTCACAGCCTGCCAGGAGATCCGCGGCGGCAAGCTGCACGACCAGTTCGTCGTCGACGTCATCCAGGGCGGCGCGGGCACGTCGACCAACATGAACGCCAACGAGGTCGTCGCCAACCGGGCGCTGGAACTGCTGGGCCACGCCAGGGGCCAGTACCGGCACCTGCACCCCAACGAGGACGTCAACCTCGGCCAGTCCACCAACGACGTCTACCCGACCGCAGTCCGGATCGCGACCGTCTTCGCGGTGCGCGGCCTGCTCGACGCCATGGCCGTCCTCCAGGACGCGTTCGCCCGCAAGGCCGTCGAGTTCCGCGAGGTCCTGAAGATGGGCCGCACCCAGCTGCAGGACGCCGTGCCGATGACGCTCGGCCAGGAGTTCTCCGCCTTCGCCGTCATGCTCGACGAGGACCGCAGCCGGCTCGCGGAGGCGGTCGAGCTGATCCACGAGATCAACCTCGGCGCGACCGCGATCGGCACCGGCCTCAACGCCCCCGCCGGATACGCCGAATCGGCCCGCCGCCACCTTGCCCACATCACCGGGCTGCCCCTGGTCACCGCGGCCAACCTGATCGAAGCCACCCAGGACTGCGGGGCGTTCGTCCAGATGTCCGGGGTACTCAAGCGCATCGCCGTCAAGCTGTCCAAGACCTGCAACGACCTGCGCCTGCTGTCCTCCGGACCGCGCGCGGGCCTCGGCGAGATCAACCTGCCGCCGGTCCAGGCGGGCTCGAGCATCATGCCCGGCAAGGTCAACCCGGTGATCCCCGAGGTCGTCAACCAGGTCGCCTTCGAGGTGATCGGCAACGACGTCACCATCACCATGGCCGCCGAGGCGGGGCAGCTCCAGCTCAACGCCTTCGAGCCGATCATCCTGCACTCGCTGTCGGAGTCCATCACGCACCTGCGCGCGGCCTGCCTCACTCTCGCCGGGCGCTGCGTGGGCGGTATCAGCGCCAACACCGAGGTGCTGCGCGCCACCGTCGAGAACTCCATCGGCCTGGTGACCGCGCTGAACCCGCACATCGGGTACACCGCCGCCACCGACATCGCCAAGGAAGCCCTCGCCAGCGGCCGGGGCGTGGCCGAGCTCGTCCTGGAGAGGGGCCTGCTCCCGGCCGAGAGGCTCGCCGCGCTGCTGCGGCCCGAGGTGATCGCGGGAACCGGCGCGGCGGTGGCCTGACGGCGGGGCGGCTGCGGCTTCCCGGCCCCGCACCGCACGTGCCGGCGGCAGAGCGGCCCGCACCGGAACACCGGTGCGGCAGCGCGCGACTTTGGCGCTGCTCCTCACTGCGCAACGGGGGCCGATCTTCGCGGCGACCGAGCGTCGTGTGGGTCGGTCCGCCACCGGCCGGTGTTCCCGAGCTCGAAGGCCGTCATGACGGACGGGAGCGAGTGAGGCCCAGGACGTCCGTGGGCGCCGGGTCCGCACCGGCCCGGCGCCCCGATGGAGTGGATCAGCGTCCCGCGATGCTCGACCGGACCTTGCGGCGGGCGTCGTCGGCGTCGTCTGCGAGCAGGGCCAGCTCGGCGAGTTCGCGGCACTCGGTGAGGGTGTGGGTGGCCAGGGCGGCCCGCACCTCGGGGAGCGAGGCGGGTGCGGCGGACAGGCTGGTGATCCCGAGACCGACCAGCACCAGGGCCAGTGCCGGGTCGGCGGCGGCCTCGCCGCACACGCCGATCGGACGGCCGTGCTCAGCCGCCGATGCGGCGGCGGTGGCGACCAGCGCGAGCAGGGCGGGCTGCCACGGGTCGAGCAGCTCGGCGAGGGAGCCGAGCGTCCGGTCGGCCGCGAAGGTGTACTGGGCCAGGTCATTGGTGCCGATGCTGAAGAAGTCGCAGACCTCGGCCAGCCGGTCGGTCCGCAGGGCTGCGGCCGGGACCTCGATCATCGCCCCGGCCACCGGCAGGCCGTGCGCACGGACCCGGGAGGCGAATTCGGCGGCCTCTCGCGGTATCGACACCATGGGGGCCATCACCCAGACCTGCGCGGTGCTGTCCTGGGCGGCCTCGGCGATCGCGGCGAGCTGGGTCTCCAGGAGCTGCGGATCCCGGGCGGCCGTCCGCAGGCCGCGGACGCCCAGGGCCGGGTTCTCCTCGTCGGCGGAGGTGGCGAAGGGCAGCGGCTTGTCCGCGCCCGCGTCCAGTGTGCGGACGACCACCCGGCGCCCGGCGAAGGCCGAGAAGACCTGCCGGTAGGCGGTGGCCTGTTCGGCACGGCCCGGTGCCTCGGTGCGGTCCAGGAAGAGGAATTCGGTGCGGAACAGGCCCACGCCCTCGGCGTCGGCGGCAGCCGCACCGGCCAGCTCGTGCGGCGCACCGAGGTTGACCAGCAGTGAGACCGGGTGGCCGTCGGCGGTCCGGCCCGGTCCCTGGAACCCGGCCAGTAGCTCGCGGCGACGGCGCTCCCGCTCGGCGGCCCGCTCGACCGCCTCCGGACTCGGGTCGGGCTCGATCACACCGTCCGCGCCGTGCACCAGGACCTGCCGGCCGTCCTCCAGTTCCGCGGCGGCGGTGCAGCCGACGACGGCGGGCAGACCGAGCGCCTTGGCGAGGATGGCCGTGTGACTGGTCGGCCCGCCGCGGACGGTGACGAGGGCCAGCACCCGCTCGGGGTCGAGCAGCGCGGTGTCGGCGGGCGCCAGGTCGTCGGCGACCAGGACGTACGGGTGCCCGGGGTCGGGCGGGCCGGGCACGGGCAGACCGAGCAGGTACGCCACCGCGCGGTCGCGCAGGTCGTCCAGGTCGGCGGCGCGTTCCGCGAAGTACCCGCCGGCGGCGACCAGCGCGGCGCGGAAGCCGTCGAAGGCGGTGGCGAGCGCGTGGGCGCCGTCGGTGCCCTGCTCTGCGAGGGCGGCGGCCCGGTCGGCGAGGACCGGGTCGGCGGCCATCATGGCCTGGGCCGCGAGCACCTCGGAGCCGGTGCCGCTCACGCGGGCGGCGCGCTCGTGCAGGCCGGTGACGACCGCACCGAGGGCGGCGCGGACCGCCGCCGCCTCGGCCGCCGGGTCTGCGACGGCCTTCGGGGCGGGCAGCGTGGGTACGGGTGCCATCCGGGCGACAGGCCCTACCGCACTGCCGGTGCCGACGCCGATCCCGCGTATCAGATCACTCATGCCGCTGCGTCGAGGTCGGAGGCGAGCAGGGCGGCCAGCGCCTTCAGCGAGTCCTGGGCCCGGTCGCCGGAGGCGGTGAGCTCCAGGGTCTCGCCGCGGCCGGCGGCCAGGGCGAGGACGGACAGCAGGCTGCGGGCGTCGACCGGGGCCTGGCCCGGGCGGCCGATGGTGACCCTGGCCGGCTGCCGGGCGGCGGCCCGGACGAACAGTGACGCCGGGCGGGCGTGCAGGCCGCTCTCGGAGCCGACGGTGACCTGGATCGAGTGCATGGGAATTCCTTGGGGAGACGATCGCCGACCCGGGTGGGAACCGGGTCGGCGGGAGAGTCGGGCACGGCGGCCCGCGCAGAGGGTGAAGCGCGGCCTTCGTGGTTCGTGCCCGGTCTTCGCGTACGGGGGCAGTCGCGGAGACCGGACGGTGCGTGGTTTCACGCCCGTTAGCGTGTTGTTTCGATTGGTTCTACGCCCGGTCAGCGAGGGATGTCAACACATTCGGGCAAGGTCAAGGACTGGGAGGCAGACTGGACGTCGTCTTGCTTTTTCGGCCGGAGCACGTATGGTCGGGCTTCACCAGGCGTAAACAGACATGAAACGGACCCAATCCCACATGTATGCACCCGAGCGGCAGCAACGCATCCTCCGCCTCGCCCAAGAGCAGGGCAGAGTGGACGTGCCGACGCTGGCCGAGGACTTCGGCGTCACGCAGGAGACCGTCCGCCGTGACCTGAGCGCCCTCGACCGGGCCGGTCTGCTGCACCGGGTGCACGGCGGCGCACTGCCCGTCGGCGCACTGCACCTGGAGCCCGGCCTGGCCGAACGGGACTCCACGGCCGGCGCCGAGAAGGAACGCATCGCCAGGGCGGCCCTGGCCCTGCTCCCGAGCGAGGGCAGCGTGATCCTGGACGCGGGAACGACGGTCTCCCGGTTGGCCGGCCTGCTCCCCGCCGACTGCACCCTCACCGTCGTCACCAACGCTCTCCCGGTCGCAGCCCGGCTGGCCGACCATCCCGGGCTCGCCCTCCACCTCGTCGGAGGGCGGCTGCGCCACCGCACCCATGCCGCCGTCGACGCCTGGGCCCTGCGCGACCTGGCCGACATCCACGCGGACGTCGCGGTGATCGCCACCAACGGCTTCTCCCCGGAGGGCGGTCTTTCGACGCCGGACCTCGCCGAGGCGGCCGTCAAACGGGCCATGCTCACCGGCGCCGGACGGGTCGTCCTGGTGGCCGATTCCTCCAAGTTCGGCGCCCGCCATTTCGCCCGGTTCGGCTCGCTGGACCAGGTCGACGTCCTGGTCACGGACACCGGACTGACCGACGCGCAGGCCGCCGAGATCGAGAACCACGGACCGGAAGTCATACGCGCATGATCGTCACCATCACCCCGAACCCCAGCCTCGACCGCACCTACGAGCTGGGAACGCTCGCCCTGGGCGAGGTGAACCGGGCCGCGCACGACCGGCTGGACCCGGGCGGCAAGGGCGTCAACGTCTCCCGTGCGCTCACGGCCGCCGGCCACCGCACCCGTGCCGTCCTGCCACTGGGCGGCTTCTCCGGGCAGCTGCTCTCCGATCTGCTGCGCCGCCAGGGCATCGAGGTCGCTGCAGTCGCGATCTCGGGCGACACCCGGATCAACGTCTCGATCGCCGAGGACGGCGGCGGCCTCACCAAGATCAACGCGGTGGGTCCCGAGCTCAGCGCCGCCGAGTCGGCCGCGCTGCTGGCGCTCGTCCGCGTCGACTGCACCGGGAACGACATCGGCTGGCTGGCCTGCTGCGGCAGCCTGCCGCGCGGACTGGTACCCGAGTGGTACGCCGAGCTGGTCGCGCAGGTGCACTCGGGTGGCACCCGGATCGCCCTGGACACCTCCGGGCCCGCACTGCTCGCCGCGCTCTCGGCCCGCCCCGACGTGGTCAAACCCAACCGGGAGGAACTCGCGGAGGCCGTGGGCCGCCCGGTCGTCACCGTCGGCGACGCCGTGGACGCGGCCGGGGAGCTGCGCAAGCGTGGCGCCCAGCAGGTCCTCACCAGCCTTGGTGCGGACGGGATGCTGCTGATCGCCGAGGAGGGCAGCTGGTACGGCAGCGCACCGGTCGCGGCCGTCCGCAGCGACGTGGGAGCGGGCGACGCCTCACTCGCAGGCTTCCTCGGAGCCGGTGGTACCGGCCCCGGGGCACTCGCGGCGGCCTTGGCGCACGGCGCCGCCGCCGTACAACTGCCGGGGAGCGTCATGCCGACCCCGGCCGATCTGGACCCGGCCGCGGTGCTCGTGACGGCGGACATCCCGCTCGAACGACCGCTTCGCGGTTGAGAACAGCCTCCTGAGGGAGGGACGCCGACGGACGAACGCCGAGCGCGAGACCGGCGCGGCTGCGACCACAGCGGCCGAGCGGGCACTCGCAGGCGAACGTCCGGCATCCCTGCCGGAGGCACCACGCCCGACCGTGTGGGACGGAAGGGCGACCCCGGGGGCAAGAGAACACTGTCAGCCACCAGTTGAAGGATCGACACGATGAGCGACACCAGCGGACTGATCACACCCGCACTCGTTGATCTGCATCTCGCCCCCGAGGACAAGAGCGAAGCTCTCCGTGCCCTCGCCCAGCGGCTGGTCGCCGAGGGCCGGGTCACCGACCTCGACGGCTTCCTCGCCGATGTCGCCGCCCGCGAGGCCCAGGCCCCCACCGGGATGGGTGACGGAATCGGCATTCCACACTGCAGATCACCCCATGTCACGCAGCCGAGCCTGGCCTTCGGCCGCAGCGCGAGGGGGGTGGACTTCGACGCCCCGGACGGACGGCCCGCCGACCTGATCTTCCTGATCGCAGCACCGGCCGGTGCGGACGACACCCATCTGCAGATCCTCGCCGCGCTGGCCCGCCGGCTGATGGACCCCGCTTTCACCGGCGCCCTGCGCGATGCCGAGAGCCCGAACGCGGTCGCGGCCCGGATCAACGGCGAGGAGGCGCCGGCCGCCGCTCCGGAGACGGCCGCCCCCGGCGGTGGGCTGCGGCTGGTCGCGGTGACCTCCTGCCCGACCGGCATCGCCCACACCTACATGGCCGCCAAGGCCCTGGAACTGGCCGCCGCCCGGGCGGGTGCGCAGATCCAGGTCGAGACCCAGGGCTCGGCCGGGACGACGCCGCTGGCCCCCGAGATGATCGCAGCCGCCGATGCCGTGATCTTCGCCCATGACGTCGAGGTCCGGGACCGCGCCCGCTTCGCCGGCAAGCCGACCGTGGACGTGGGCGTGAAGGCCGCCGTCAACCGCGCCGACGACCTGATCTCCCGGGCCGCCAGGCTGGTCACCGAGACCGGCGGCGGCGCACGTGCCGCCGCCGCACCGGTCGCGGCACCGAGCGCGCCGGCGGGCGAGCACTGGGCCCAGCGGCTGCGCACGTACCTGATGACGGGCGTCAGTCACATGATCCCGTTCGTCGCGGCCGGTGGTCTGCTGATCGCCCTCGCCTTCGCGATCGGCGGCTACCAGATCGCCTCCGCCCCGTCCGTACTGGGCCACTTCGAATGGACCTCGTCGCACAGCTGGGCGGCGATGCTGTTCCAGACCGGCAAGGCCTCCTTCGGCTTCCTGGTCCCGATCCTCTCCGGATACATCGCCTGGGCGATCGCGGACCGGGCAGCACTGGCCGCCGGCATAGCCGGCGGTGCCGTCTCGGTGGCAGTCGGCGCGGGCTTCCTCGGCGGCATGGTGTCAGGTCTGATCGCGGGCTTCCTGGTGCTGTGGATGATCCGGTGGAACGTGCCGCAGGCGATCAAGGGCATCATGCCGGTGGTGGTGATCCCGCTGCTGTCGGTGGGGGTGGTCGGCTTCCTGATGTTCGTGGTGGCCGGCTCACCGATCGCCTCGGCCATGCAAGGCCTGACCGACTGGCTGAACGGCCTCTCCGGCTCCAACGCGATCCTGCTCGGCACGCTGCTCGGCGCGATGATGGCCTTCGACATGGGCGGTCCGCTCAACAAGGTCGCCTACACCTTCGCCGCCGGTGCGCTCACCGCCGCGGGTACCGCCCCGGACTCCGGCAGTCTCAAGGTGATGGCTGCCGTGATGGCCGCCGGTATGACCCCGCCGCTGGGCATGGCCTTGGCGACCGTCGTCCGGCGTCGGCTGTTCACCGCCGAGGAGCGGGAGAACGGCAAGGCTGCCTGGGTGCTCGGCGCGTCGTTCATCACCGAAGGTGCGATCCCGTTCGCGGCGGCCGACCCGCTGCGGGTCATCCCGGCGAACATCGTCGGCAGCATGACCGCCGGCGGCCTGGTGATGGCCTTCGGCTCCACCCTGCGTGCCCCTCACGGCGGAATCTGGGTGCTCCCGCTGATCGGCAGCCCGTTCCTGTACCTGATCGCGGTCGCGGCGGGGACGGCGGTCACCATGGCGGTGGTGGTCGTGCTGAAGGGGATGCGGAAGCCCGCCGCCCCGGCGGCCCCCGGCTCCCCCGTCGCCGAAACGGAGTTGGCCGCCGCCTGACGGGAGCCGCCGGACGGGAGCTACGGAACCGGGGAATGCCCGGTTCCGTAGCCGCCCGCGTGAGCACTTCCACCACAGGAGCCTTCGAGTTCCGGCCGTGGCCGGGGCGTCCGGACGGCCACCACCCGCCCGACCGGGCTCGGCCGGTCGTCACCGCAGGCGTCAACCACCGCAAGAAGGGTGCCGCGAACACCCCGGCCGCGCTCGGGTCGATCCGCGCGCCCCGCCCGGACGGCGTCCCGGTCCACGTCCTGGCAACCTCTCCCCCACAAGGGCGAGGCAGATCCGGCGCCGGTCCAGGATGAGCCGCGTCGAGCTGTGCTCCACCCCGGCCCACGCGTCCTGGGCCAACCCGTCGAGGCCCACTCCGGACCCTTGCGGCAGTTCACCGTCGCCGACTTTGACCACCGCAACAACAGGGTCCGGACCCGGGCCTGCACGCCCATCTGCGCCGCGCAACACCGACACCCGTCACCCCGACGTCCTCGCCGTCCTCGCCGTCCTCGCCGACCTCGCCGACCTCGCCGACCTCGCCGTCCTCGCCGACCGACGACACGAACGCACCGGCACCTGCCGGACGTTCGAGCCCCTGGCCTCTTCGACCCGGCGAAACCTTCCCGGTCGAAGCACTAGTGTGATGCGCCGGAAATCTCAGGGTTAAGTCTGTAGCCTGTTGTTATGTCGCCGGGTCCTCGTGCCGTTGAAGTCCGCCTGTCCGATGA
>NZ_JBFAJR010000010.1:0-222134 GCF_040655295.1 Streptomyces sp. NPDC050448
ACGGGGAGCACGCGGCAGCCCCGCTCACCCTCGCCGGCTGGGTAACCGCCGGACACCCCCTAGGGCGGGCGCGCCGGGGCCGGCGCGACCGGGCCCGCGACCGGGCCGGGGAAACGTACCGACAACCCGTCGGCAAGATATTGCGCCGACGGAGTCGCACGTGGTGACATGGTACGAAGGGCTGGTTAGGCCTACCTAAGTACGGGCCGGCCCGGGCCAGGAGGCAGCCATGTCCGCAGCAGGAGTGCAGCGCGACCCCCGCCCGTCCGTCGTGTCCATGAGGGCGCTGCTCGCCGCGGGCGCGGCCGCCACCGCCGTCTCGACGCCGCCCGCGCGGGAGCACGCCCCGGACGCTCCCGGGGCCGACGCGACGGCCGCGGGGGACCTACGCGAGCAGGCCGCCCCGGAGTCCGAGGCGGCCTGAGAAACCCGTGTGCGCAGCAGTCCGGCTGCCCGGTGGCCCGCACGCCCGGTAGCCCGTTCGGGTGAATCCGTGGCGGGGTGCCGGTCAGAGGAGGCGGCCCCGGTCAGGGGAGGACGACGACCTTCGAGTTGATCGTCGCGAAGGCCCACATCGCATCGCCGTCGGCCCGCGTCATGCGGATGCCGCCGGTCTTCTTGTTCGGGTCGGGCTCCGGCATCTGGCCGTCCACCCGGGAGCTGAACCCGACCACGACACCGTCCGCCGTGCCGAACCGCACGACGTGCTCGATCGGCACCCCGTCCGAGCCGGTGACCGCGCCCGAGCGCGAGTTCACCAGGTACGTGCCCGGCCTCGGGTGCGCCGTGCTGGGCTTGACCGGGAACGACTTCGGCTCCTGCCCGTTCTCGCCGACCAGCCACACCCGCTTCAGGCCCACCGAGTACACGACGCGCGAGCCCGTGCCCGATTCGGGCGGCACGGCCACCGGCTTCGCCGGGTCGGCCGCGTGGGCGGTCGGGACGGGGGAGGGCGACGCCGTGGCCTGCGGGGCCGCCTGCGCGGGGTGCGCGGGCGCGGTCGCAGAGGCCTGGTAACCGAGGAAGCCGACGGCGGCGAGTGCCGCTACGGTGAGCCCGGCCACGATTCCCGAGCTGCTGCGTGCCACCTTGCTCCACCTCTCCCGTGCTTCCCCTGTGCCGTGGTGGCGACCGGGCACGCCGTGCCCCGGCCCGGACCTCGGCCGATACCTGGGTCGAAGGTAGCAGCCGGGGTGCCCCGCGACCGGCCGCGAGGGCCCGGGGTCCCGGAGTCGTAGGCTGTTCGCGTGCTCTTGCTCGCTGTAGATACCGCCACGCCCGCCGTCACCGTCGCCCTGCACGACGGCGAGTCCGTCCTCGCCGAGTCGAACCAGGTCGACGCCCGCCGCCACGGGGAGCTCCTGCTGCCCTCCGTCGACAAGGTCCTCGCCGAGGCCGGGCTGAAGCTCGACGCCCTCACCGGCATCGTCGTCGGGGTCGGCCCCGGCCCCTACACCGGGCTGCGCGTCGGCCTCGTCACCGCCTCCACCTTCGCCACCGTGCTCGGCATCCCCGTGCACGGCCTGTGCACCCTCGACGGCCTCGCGTACGCCGCGGGCGCCGCCGGGATCGAGGGCCCCTTCACCGTCGCCACCGACGCGCGGCGCAAGGAGGTCTACTGGGCCCGGTACGAGGACCCGCGCACGCGCGTCGGCGAGCCCGCCGTGGACCGCCCGGCCGACATCGCCGAGCAGGTCGCGGGCATGCCCGCCGTGGGCCAGGGCGCGCTGCTGTACCCGGACGTCTTCACCGACGCACGGGCCCCCGAGCACCTGAGCGCCGCCGCCCTCGCGTCCCTGGCCGTGGAACGGCTCGCGGCCGGGCAGGAGTTCCTGCCTCCGACGCCCCTCTACCTGCGCCGGCCCGACGCGCAGGTGCCCAAGAACTACAAGGTGGTCACCCCGCAGTGACCTCAGTGACCGCAGTCGTGCGCGAGATGCGCTGGTGGGACATCGAGCCAGTGCTGGAACTGGAGCACGAGCTGTTCCCCGAGGACGCCTGGTCCGCGGGCATGTTCTGGTCCGAGCTCGCCCACGCCCGCGGCCCCCACGCCACCCGCCGCTACGTCGTCGCCCACGACCCGTCCACCGGCCGCATCGTCGGCTACGCCGGGCTGGCCGCCGCCGGTGACCTGGGCGACGTACAGACCATCGCGGCCGCGCGCGACCAGTGGGGGACCGGGCTCGGCGCCCGGCTCCTCACCGACCTGCTGCGCGCCGCCACCGCATTCGAGTGCGCCGAGGTGCTGCTGGAGGTACGGGTGGACAACACCCGGGCCCAGAAGCTCTACGAGCGCTTCGGCTTCGAGCCGATCGGCTTCCGGCGGGGCTACTACCAGCCCGGCAACGTCGACGCGCTCGTGATGCGCCTTTCCGATCCCGCTAGCTCCGTCTCCGCAGACGGACCCGTACAAGGTGAGACCCATGGCTGACGAACCGCTCGTCCTCGGAATCGAGACCTCCTGCGACGAGACCGGCGTCGGCGTGGTCCGCGGCACCACCCTGCTGGCGGACGCGATCGCCTCCAGCGTCGACGAGCACGCGCGCTTCGGCGGCGTCGTGCCCGAGGTGGCCTCCCGGGCGCACCTGGAGGCGATGGTCCCCACCATCGAGCGCGCCCTGAAGGAGGCCGGGGTCAGCGCCCGCGACCTCGACGGCATCGCCGTCACCGCGGGGCCGGGCCTCGCGGGGGCCCTGCTGGTGGGCGTCTCGGCGGCCAAGGCGTACGCGTACGCGCTCGGCAAGCCGCTGTACGGGGTGAACCACCTGGCCTCGCACATCTGCGTGGACCAGCTGGAGCACGGGCCGCTGCCGGAGCCGACCATGGCGCTGCTGGTGTCCGGCGGGCACTCCTCGCTGCTGCTCGCCCCGGACATCACCTCCGACGTACGGCCGCTGGGCGCGACCATCGACGACGCGGCGGGCGAGGCCTTCGACAAGATCGCGCGCGTGCTGCAGCTGGGCTTCCCCGGCGGCCCGGTCATCGACCGGCTCGCGCGGGAGGGCGACCCGAAGGCGATCAACTTCCCGCGCGGGCTGACGGGGTCGCGCGACGCGGCGTACGACTTCTCCTTCTCCGGGCTCAAGACGGCGGTCGCCCGCTGGATCGAGGCGAAGCGGAACGCGGGCGAGGAGGTGCCGGTGCGCGATGTGGCGGCGTCCTTCCAGGAGGCCGTGGTGGACGTGCTGACCCGCAAGGCGATCCGCGCGTGCAAGGACGAGGGCGTCGACCACCTGATGATCGGCGGCGGTGTGGCGGCCAATTCCCGGCTGCGGTCGCTGGCGCAGGAGCGGTGCGACGACGCGGGGGTCATCCTGCGGGTGCCGCGGCCGAAGCTGTGCACGGACAACGGCGCGATGGTGGCGGCGCTGGGCGCGGAGATGGTCAAGCGGAACCGGCCGGCCTCGGACTGGGACCTGTCGGCGGACTCCTCGCTGCCGGTGACGGACCCGCACGTGCCGGGTGCCGGGCACTCGCATGCGCACACCCACGACCACGACCACGTACACGAGTTGAGCAAGGACAACCTGTACTGATGAGCACCGTCGCGCTGATGTGGGAGGCCCGGGCCGCCGCCGGGCGGGGCAACGAGCTGCTGGAGTGGGCCCGTTCGCAGGTACTGGCGCGCGAGCCGGTGCGCCGCGAGCTGCTGCGGGCCCCGCAGGACCGGGTGCTGGTCGTCACGTGGTGGGAGGCGGCCGAGGGCGTGGCGGCGGAGCTGCCCGAACTCCCCGAACCCGCCGCCGATTTGATCACCCGGCCGGTGCACCGCTGGCGGTTCGAGTCGGTGGAGACCACCGGCGGCTGACACGGCGAGCCCTTTCGAGCGCCTCCGGACCGGACCTGTGGCGCAGTGCCGATATCGTCATGCGCATGCCTCGTCGTGACCTGCCGCCCCCGCCGCCTCCCGCCCACATGCGCGCCTGGCTGGACGAGCGGGCCGTACGGGCCGACCGCGCGCGGTTCCTGGAGGAGCTGGGCCGGCGCAGCCTGGGTCTGGGGCGGTTGCTGCTGCTCTGGACCGTCGCCGCGGTCTTCGCGCTCGGCTGGTCCTTCGTCGGCATGGCCCTGATGTCCTTCGAGGCGCCCGGAGATCCGCTCGCGTACGTCTTCGGCCTCGTCTTCGCCCTGCTCGGCGCGGGCGTCCTGATCCCGGCCGGGTTCTGGTTCGCCCAGGGCGCCAAGCGGGACCGGAGGGTGCGCCAACTGCTGTGCGCGTGGGCGGAGTCGGACCGGGATCCGGCCGCCGACGCCCGGGTCCGCGCCCCCGGGCGGAGCCTGACCTGGCTGCTGACCTCCTTCGCGCTGGGCGCGTTCGGGCTGTACGTGACCTTCGGGTCCGCGGCGTCCGCCCGCCCGGGCAGCACGACCTACGGCGAGGTCACGTACTTCATGGGCCTCGGCATGATCCTGTGGATCACGGGCCTGCTGGGCCTCGGCAAGGCGGGCGCGCACTACCGGTGGGCGGTGCGCGCCTTCCGCGGCGGTCCTACCGCGGTGCGCTGACGGGCGAGCCGATCAGCATCGACGGGGCGCCCGCGACCCGGGTCAGGAAGACCGTCGCGGAGTGCGGTCCCTGCGGCTTGACCTTCTTGCGCAGCTCCTCGGGCTCGATGGCCGAACCGCGCTTCTTCACGGTCAGGATGCCCACCCCGCGCTCGCGCAGCAGCGCCTTCAGCTTCTTGAGGCCGAAGGGCAGCACGTCGGTGATCTCGTACGCGGTGGCGTACGGCGTCGCGCGCAGCTCGTCGGCGGTGACGTACGCGATGGTCGGGTCGATGAGCCGGCCGGCCAGCTGCTCGGCGACCTCGGCGACGAGGTGGGCGCGGATCACGGCGCCGTCGGGCTCGTAGAGGTAGCGGCCGACCGGCCCGGCCTCGGGATCGGGCAGCGGATCGACGGTGTGCAGGGTGCGCGGGCCGGGCAGCAGGGTGGCGCGGACGGTGCCGGGCGCGGTCCCGAACCACAGCACGGCCTCCTTCACGTCCCCCTGGTCCGAGATCCACTCGGCCTCGGCCTCCTGCGGCACGGCCTCGTGCGGGATCCCGGGGGCGATCTTGATGGCGGCGTACTTGGCCGTACGGGCGGCCTCGACGGCCCACGACAGCGGCGGCGAGTAGCTCTCGGGGTCGAAGATCCTCCCGCGGCCGCCGCGCCGGGCGGGGTCGAGGAAGACGGCGTCGTACCCGGAGGTGTCGACGCCGGTCACATCCGCCTCGCGGACCTCGACGAGCTCCGCCAGGCCCAAGGCCTCGGCGTTGGCGCGGGCGACGGCGACGGTCAGCGGGTCGCGGTCCACGGCCAGCACGCGGATGCCGAGCCGGGCCAGGGCCAGGGCGTCCCCGCCGATGCCGCAGCACAGGTCGGCGACGCTGCGCACGCCGAGTTCCGCGAGCCGCTCGGCGCGGTACGAGGCCACCGAGGCGCGCGTGGCCATCTCGCCGCCGCCGGGCGTGAAGTACATCCGGAACGCGTCCTCGGCGCCGAACTTCGCCACCGCGCGCTGCCGCAGCCGGGCCTGCCCGAGCGCGGCGGAGACCAGTCCGGCGGGGTGCTCGCGGCGCAGCCGGGTGGCGACGGCGAGCTCCTGGGCCGGGTCGTAGTCGCGGAGCGAGTCGAGGAGGGCGCGGCCTTCGGGGGTGAGGAGCGCGGCGAAGTCTTCGGGGGTCACCCGTTCATTGTCGGTCAGTGTGGGCCACTCGATGGAAGGTCGTCTTCCGTTCGCGGTGTCGGCGGGGCGGTGTGCGTGTCGGATGCCAGGATGCGCTGCTATGCAGCTAGTCAGACAAAAGGAACATAAGACGCTCCATGGTCACCGGTCCGCGGCGGTTTCGCGCGGCCGCGTCGGGGTGGCACTGGCCGCACTGCTGGTCGCCGCCCTCGGAACCGGCTGCGGCTCCTCCACGGGCTCCGAGGCGCCCTCCAAGACCAAGGCCGGCAAGGGCGCCGAGGCGGCGGGCGCAGCGGGCGCGGTCGCGGGCCCGGCCGAGCAGCAGAAAGCCGCCCAGCAGGCCCGGATCGCCGCGGCGAAGAGGTGGAAACTGGCCAAGCCGCCGCTGGCCGCGCCGGCCGCCCCCAAGACGAAGCCGGAGATCAGCACCCGCGAGGGGTTCGAGGTCGAGGGCGGCGAGGGCCTCCCGCCGGTCTTCACCACCGTCCCCACCGAGGACAAGGTCGTCTTCCTGACGATCGACGACGGCGCGGAGAAGGACCCCGAGTTCCTGAAGATGATGCAGGAGCTGAAGATCCCGTACACGGCGTTCCTCAGCGACTACCTCATCCGCGACAACTACCCGTACTTCAAGGAGATGCAGGCCGCCGGCGTCACCCTGAACAACCACACCCTCAACCACCGGTACATGCCGGCGCTCTCGTACGACGAGCAGCACGAGGAGATCTGCGGCCAGCAGGACACGATCCAGAAGCAGTTCGGCAAACGGCCGACACTCTTCCGGCCGCCGTACGGCAACTACAACGAGGACACGCTGCGCGCGGCGAAATCCTGCGGCATCAAGGCGGTCCCGCTGTGGAACGAGGAGGCCTTCCCGAACCGCATGGACTGGCGGGAATGGGACCGGGACCTCCATCCTGGAGACATCATCCTGACTCATTTCCGAGGCCGGGAGGACTGGAAGGGGTCCATGCCTGACATGATCCGTCATGTCATGAAGACCGTCACGGACAAGGGGTACGCCGTGGCTCGCCTGGAGGACTACTTGTGAGGTACGCGCGCCGGTTGGTGGCCGGAACGCTGGCGGCCGGCGCGCTCGCGCTGTCCCTGACGGGGTGCGGGAACAGCGCGGACCCCAGCGAACGACTGGGCCGCAAGGCGAAAGAGGAGCAGCAGCCGGCTCCGTCGCCGTCGCCGTCGCCGTCGGTTGGTGCGGCGGGGGACGAGGCGTACAGGAAATGGGGCCTGTCGGCCCCCCTCCAGTTCGCCCCGAAGCCGGCCCAGAAGCCCGTGATCGCACCGGCGGCCCCTGGCAAGGCCCAGGTCGTGGACCGAATACCCGTCCCGCCCACGGACAAGGTCGTCTTCCTGACCTTCGACGACGGCGCGGAGAAGGATCCCGAGTTCCTGAAGATGGCGGCGGACCTCAAACTGCCGATCAGCATGTTCCTGACGGACAACATCGCCTCGTCGGACTACGGGCACTTCGAGAAGCTCCGCGACAACGGCTCCGGCAGCACGATCAACAACCACACCCTGACGCACCCGAACCTCCGGACCCTGCCCTTCGCGGCGCAGAAGAAGGAGATATGCGGCCAGCAGGAACACCTGGAGAAGCGCTTCGGCACCAAGCCGACCCGGTTCCGCCCGCCGTACGGCAACTACAACGACGACACCCTCAGGGCCGCCGCCGAATGCGGCATCTCGCAGGTGATCCTGTGGCGCGTGTCGATGCAGATCAACAACTTCCAGTACGCCGAGGGCTCCGCCCTCAAACCGGGCGACATCATCCTGGCCCACTTCCGCGGCCCGTCGGAACTCAAGGGCTCGACGGAAATCCAGATGACGACCCGCATGCTCCAGCGCATCCAGGAGCAGGGCTACCGAATAGGCCACCTGGAGGACTACCTCTGACGACAGCGCCGCGAGGGGTCCGAGCACCGGTTGAACTGTGCACGCGCGGGCCACAACATGACGCCCCCGGCCACGAGCGGACGATGTACACGCTCATCGTGGAGGCGAGGCACGACTGACCACCTCTGCCTGCTGCCTGCGCCTGCCCAGCCCCAGACGGCTGCCGGACGCCAAGCCGGGCGGAGCGCGTAGCGATCTGGTGCGTCTGCGGGCCCAGGCCTACCGGCGTGGTCATCTAGCCGCTGTCTGGTGCAGGTTGACCCTGCCCGGACCCGGAAGGGGCAGGTATGGGCCCTTGAGGGGGCCCGGCCTCCCCGAGCCCCCATCGCCGGTCCGGCTCGGTGGTCCTGGCGGCCTGGGTGCGGAGAGGCGTGGGACCAAGGTCGGGCATCTCTGAACGGCCCGTGTGCCTACCGGGGCGGGCCGGTGGGCAGCCGCCCGGCTCCGCGAGGGGGCGCGAGCAGGCCCAGACCCCGCTTGCCGCGCGATCGCGTCAGCCGCCACTCCGCACCCCGGCCCCGGCCTCACCCCCCAGTCCCAGTCCCACTCCCCGTCCCCACCAGCGGTGTGATCGTTGTTTCCGCCGGGCCGCGGGCGTCCGCCTCGCGTTGGCGTTCCGCGCCGTCGCTGATGCGGAGGAGCAGGGCGATCATGATCCAGTTGGCCAGGAGGGACGAGCCGCCCTTCGCCAGGAACGGCAGTGCCTTGCCGGTCAGCGGGATCAGGCCCGTCACACCGCCCGCCACCACGAAGACCTGGAGCGCCAGCGCCGCCGACAGGCCCACCGCCAGCAGCTTCCCGAACGGGTCGCGGGCGCCCAGTGCCATCCGCAGTCCCCGCTGGACCAGCAGCGCGTACAGGATCAGTACCGCCATGACCCCGGCCAGCCCGAGCTCCTCGCCCACCGTGGTCAGGATGAAGTCGCTGCGGCCCGCGAACTTGATCAGCTCGGGGTGGCCCAACCCCAGCCCCGTGCCCGACATGCCGCCCGTGCCGAAGCTGAAGAGCGCCTGCGCGGACTGGTCCGAGGTGACCCCCGGCGGCCGGTCCTTCCAGTAGTACGACAGCGGTTCCAGCCAGGCGGCCACGCGCGCTTTGACGTGCGGTTCCGTCGAGCCCACCACGAAGGCGCCGAGCGAGGCCATGAGCAGCCCGCACACGATCCAGCTGGTGCGCTCGGTGGCGACGTACAGCATCACCACGAACACACCGAAGAAGATCAGCGACGTACCCAGGTCACGCTCGAAGACGAGCACCAGCAGCGACACGATCCACACCGTGACGATGGGCCCGAGCTGGCGCATCGGGGGCAACTGCATGCCCAGGAACTTGCGGCCGGTCAGGGACAGGGAGTCCCGGTGGATGACCAGGTAGCCCGCGAAGAAGACCGCGATCATGATCTTCACGAACTCGCCGGGCTGGAGCGAGAAGCCGAACAGGATGATCCAGCGCTTCGCGCCGTACGTGTCCGCGCCGAAGAACACCGGCGCGATCAGCAGCACCAGCGACACGGCCATCGTGCTGTAGATGAACCGCTGCAGCATCCGGTGGTCGCGCAGCAGCGCCAGCCCCAGCAGGCAGGCGGCGACCCCGACCACCGTCCACATCAACTGGTCGGGGGCGTTCGGATCGCCCCCGTACCGCTCGATGTAGCTCTGGTCGAGCCGGTGGATCAGTACCAGCCCGAGCCCCGTCAGCAGCATGGCGAGCGGGAAGATCAGCGGATCCGCGTACGCCGCGAACCGGCGTACGCCCAGGTGCCCCACCAGCGCCAGCAGCGTCATGCTGATCGTGAAACCGGTGAGGTTGGCGGGCAGCTCACCGTTCATCGCCAGGCCGGCGTTCGCGTGCCCGAAGACGGTGAGGGCGACGACGAAGACGAGGAGCAGCGCCTCGGTGCGGCGGCGCGCGCCCGCCGTCGTGAGGGGCCTCAGTCCACGCACGGGATGCCGCCACCGTCGATGGCGGGGCTGCCGCCCGCGCTCGCCGACGCGACCGGATCCGGAGCAGGGGCGGGGGCGGCGTCCGCCGGCCCCGGAGGCGTCCCCGGTGCGTCGCTCGGGCTCGGAGCGGCCGCAGAGGCGGAGGCCTCCGGTCCGATCTGCTCGGCAATGAGGCGCTTTATCTTCATATCGTCTACGACGTTCATGTCCTCCCCATGGTTCCTTCCGAACCGCTCGACGGGCAGTGTCGTGAACGCCACCTTGCCGCCGGACAGGTTCTTCGCCTGCTTCACGAACGACAGCAGGTCCCAGCCCTCGTCCGTCACCACGTCCTGTTTGGCGGCGTCGATCAGCTTCATCAGCTTGACCGGATGGGTGAAGGTCCCGGCCGAGTTCAGCTTCTGCGTGGCGCCCGCCAGGAAGGCCTGCTGCCGCTTCGTCCGGTCGAGATCGCCCATGTCCAGGCTGTACCGACGCCGGCGCGGCCGCGGTCCGCGTCGAGCCGCACGAACCGCTCGAACACCCGGTCCCGGTCCGCCTCCGGGATGCCCGGGCCGTCGTCCTCGACCTCCAGCACCGCCCAGCCGGTGCTCCCGGTGCTCGCGGCGCTCGCCGAGGACTCCGCGGGCTCGGTGGCTGCCCGTACGACGACCTCCGTACGGGCATGCCGCAGCGCGTTGTCCACCAGGTTGGCCAGCGCCCGCTCCAGCCGCGCCGGATCCCCGGCCGCCGGTACGGGCGCCTGCGCGTCCAGCCGGAGCGGAACCCGGGGGGCCGGGCGCCGGGCCAGGTCCTCCGCGGCCAGGACGCCGATCGGGCCGGCGCACCGCTGTTGTGGCCCGGCGCAGCGGCAGTCCCGGCCCGGCGGGAGCCGGATCGGCCCGGCCCGCCGGGTGGTGCAGCGGGTCCCCGGGGACCCCCGGATCCGGATGACCCAGCGGAGCGTGTTGGCACTCCGCTTGACCGAGTGCTAATCGCCGGAATAGTCTCGCACCTGGCACTCGCCCCCGGTGAGTGCCAACACAGCGACGGGCAGGTCCGGCACCCGCGACGACGGATCCACCTGGTCGCCACCTAGACAGTTAGCCCCGTGAGATCTCCGAAGGGGGAGGTCGGATCGTGACGACCACCAGCTCCAAGGTTGCCATCAAGCCGCTCGAGGACCGCATCGTGGTCCAGCCGCTCGACGCCGAGCAGACCACGGCTTCCGGCCTGGTCATCCCGGACACCGCGAAGGAGAAGCCCCAGGAGGGCGTCGTCCTCGCCGTGGGCCCGGGTCGCTTCGAGGACGGCCAGCGTCTCCCGCTGGACGTCAGCGTCGGCGACATCGTGCTGTACAGCAAGTACGGCGGCACCGAAGTGAAGTACAGCGGCGAAGAGTACCTCGTCCTCTCGGCTCGCGACGTGCTCGCGATCATCGAGAAGTAAACGAGAAGCAACTCGCTTTCGCTTCACCTGAATTGCTTTGAGCTGCGCCCCTGGTCACCCCGCTGATTGCCGGGCGGCAAGGGGCGCAGTTCGTTAAACCCGAGTTTTCGAGAGGGCTGAACCGCTCCCATGGCGAAGATCCTGAAGTTCGACGAGGACGCCCGTCGCGCCCTCGAGCGCGGCGTCAACAAGCTTGCCGACACGGTCAAGGTGACGATCGGCCCCAAGGGCCGCAACGTCGTCATCGACAAGAAGTTCGGCGCCCCCACCATCACCAACGACGGTGTCACCATCGCCCGCGAGGTCGAGCTGGACGACCCGTACGAGAACCTGGGCGCGCAGCTCGTGAAGGAGGTGGCGACCAAGACCAACGACATCGCGGGTGACGGCACCACCACCGCCACCGTGCTGGCCCAGGCGCTGGTCCGCGAGGGTCTGCGCAACGTCGCCGCCGGCGCTTCCCCGGCCGCCCTGAAGAAGGGCATCGACGCCGCGGTCAAGGCCGTGTCCGAGGAGCTCCTCGCGACCGCCCGCCCGATCGAGGACAAGTCCGACATCGCCGCCGTGGCCGCGCTCTCCGCGCAGGACCAGCAGGTCGGCGAGCTCATCGCCGAGGCGATGGACAAGGTCGGCAAGGACGGTGTCATCACCGTCGAGGAGTCCAACACCTTCGGCCTGGAGCTCGAGTTCACCGAGGGCATGGCCTTCGACAAGGGCTACCTCTCGCCGTACATGGTCACCGACCAGGAGCGTATGGAGGCCGTCCTCGACGACCCGTACATCCTGATCAACCAGGGCAAGATCTCCTCCATCCAGGACCTCCTGCCCCTGCTCGAGAAGGTCATCCAGGCCGGCGGCTCCCGCCCGCTGCTGATCATCGCCGAGGACGTCGAGGGCGAGGCGCTCTCCACCCTCGTCGTCAACAAGATCCGCGGCACCTTCAACGCGGTCGCCGTCAAGGCCCCCGGCTTCGGTGACCGCCGCAAGGCGATGCTCCAGGACATGGCCACCCTCACCGGTGCCACCGTCATCGCCGAGGAGGTCGGCCTCAAGCTCGACCAGGCCGGTCTGGACGTACTCGGTTCCGCGCGCCGCGTGACCATCTCCAAGGACGACACCACCGTCGTCGACGGCGGCGGCAGCGCCGACGAGGTCCTCGGCCGCGTCAACCAGATCAAGGCCGAGATCGAGTCCACGGACTCGGACTGGGACCGCGAGAAGCTGCAGGAGCGCCTGGCGAAGCTCGCCGGCGGCGTCTGCGTCATCAAGGTCGGCGCCGCCACCGAGGTGGAGCTCAAGGAGAAGAAGCACCGCCTCGAGGACGCCATCTCGGCGACCCGCGCCGCGGTCGAGGAGGGCATCGTCTCCGGCGGTGGCTCCGCGCTCGTCCACGCCGTCAAGGTCCTCGAGGACAACCTCGGCCTGACCGGCGACGAGGGCACGGGTGTCGCGGTCGTCCGCCGCGCCGCGGTCGAGCCGCTGCGCTGGATCGCCGAGAACGCCGGCCTCGAGGGCTACGTCATCACCTCGAAGGTGGCGGAGCTGGAGAAGGGCAACGGCTTCAACGCCGCCACCGGCGAGTACGGCGACCTGGTCAAGGCCGGCGTCATCGACCCGGTCAAGGTCACCCGCTCCGCGCTGGAGAACGCCGCTTCCATCGCCTCCCTGCTGCTCACGACCGAGACCCTGGTCGTCGAGAAGCCGGCCGAGGAAGAGGCCGACGGCCACGGTCACGGCGGTCACGGCCACAGCCACTGACCAGCCGGGCTGAACAGCTGAACGGCTGAACAGTTGAACGGAGAAAGGCCCCGGTCCCCGCTGCCAAGCGGCGGTGACCGGGGCCTTTCCCGTGGGGGCGAAAAGTGACTACATCGCGCCCAGTTCCCTCATCAGGCGCATGGCGTCGTAGTGCCACCAGGCTTCCTTGATCATTCCGTTCTCGCAGCGGAAGACCGTCGTGCCGGTCATCGTGCAGGTCTTGCCGGTCGGGGCGATCCCCATGAACTCGCCCTTGTGCTTGCCGGTCCAGGTCCACAGCGTGGTGACGTAGTCGTCCTGCGCCATCTGGGCGTCCCGCGTGAAGGTGAAGTCGAAGGCGCTCCGCCACATCTGCATGTCCTCGCGGATGCCTTCGCGGCCGATCTTGTCCACGGGGTTGCTGATGTCGTGGTCCCGGTAGTCCACCGCGAAGATCTCGTCCACGGCGGACATGTCGCCCTTCATCGCGATGTCGTCGTACACGCGGTTCACGAGCAGCGTGTTGAGGTGCTCGTCGCGGATGACGTCCAGGTTGGTGAACCGGGGCATCCCGTCGCAGAGGGCCACCATCTCCTGGAACATCTTGTCCGTTTCCGGGAGATGAGAGTTCCTCATGGCCTCTTCGTACGAGGGGAATTCGACGACGTCGACGAAGTGCGTGTCGGATTCCCGGTCCTTGCCGAGCACGCTGTGGGACACGGTGCGCTTGCCCTGCGTCTTCGCCAGGTACCGGTCGAAGACCTCGTTGACGGCCTCCGGCCTGCTGGTCTCGTAATCGACTATTTGTACGAATGTCATGGCGTTCTCCCGCGCTGGATGGGACACTTCCAGTTTAGGGAGATTTCACCCGTTCGGCCGGTTTTCGGGACCGGCCTACCCGCAGGTCACTTGAGCGATCCCCCGGTCTCGCCCCGGACTTCCACCGGGCGTGCCCCGGTCTTCCCCCGGGGCTTCACCCGGACTACTGGGGGCCGTACTTGCGGCCCGTGCGCGAGGACACCCCGCCCAGCAGCCCGCGCGGCGCCAGTTTCACCACGCCCATCAGCGCCTTGTACCGCGGATCCGGGATCGAGACCGTCTTGCCGCGCGCCAGGTCGGCCAGGGCCGCGGCCACCAGCTTGTCCGCGTCCAGCCACATCCAGTTGGGGATGTTGTCCGTCCCCATGCCGGCGCGCTGGTGGAACTCGGTCCGTACGAAGCCGGGGCACAGCGCCATCAGCCGTACGCCGGATCCCGCCAGGTCCTTCGCCGCGCCCTGGGTGAACTGCACGACCCAGGCCTTGCTCGCCCCGTACGTGCCGCGCGGCACGAAGGCCGCCACCGAGGCCACGTTGATGACGCCGCCGCGGCCGCGCGAGCGCATCGACCCGGTGGCCGCCGAGGTCAGCCGCAGGACGGCCTCGATGTGCACCTTCAGCATGGTCAGCTCGTCGGCCATGGAGACCTCGAGGTAGCGGCCCTTGTTGCCGAAGCCCGCGTTGTTGACCAGCAGGTCCACCGGGTGCGTACGGTCGCCGAGACGCTGCTCGACCGCCGCGATGCCCTCGTCGGTGGACAGGTCGGCGGTCAGCACCTCGGCCTCGATGCCGTGCCGGTCGTGCAGCTCGGTGGCCTGCTCGCCGAGCCGCTTCGTGTCGCGGGCCACCAGTACGAGGTTGTGGCCCTGGGCGGCGAGCCGCCGGGCGAATGCGGCGCCGATGCCCGCCGTGGATCCCGTAATCAACGCAGTCGTCATAGGCGCAACCTAGCCGCCCTTGGCGACAGCTCAAGGGGAGCCCGCCGTGCGGTACCCCTTCGTGACGGTTCCCGCCGCGCGCCGTCGCTTCCCGCTGCGGAACCACTACTTCCGGCTACATTCGCCCTGCTCCCGGGCCGCTTCCCGGGCTCACTTCCCGTACTGCTTCCCGTACTTCTCCATGTACGCGCGGACCGTCTCGTGGCCCTGCGGCTCCATCGCCCCGCCCGCCGCCAGCGTGCGCGGGAGCAGCGACCGGTCCGTGGTGAAGGCCCGGAACCAGAGTTCCACCGTCACGTCGTGATCCGGGCGGTGGATGACCTCGACGGTGTCACCGGGGGAGACCGGGCCCTCTTGGATCACGCGCAGGTACGCACCCGGCCGCGCGGCCTGGGTGTACCGCTTGACCCAGGCCTTCTCGCCGAGGGCGCCCTGGAAGGTCCGGCACGGGATGCGGGCCGAGGCCACCTCGAGGACGAGGCCCGCGCCGACCCGCCAGCGCTCCCCGAGCAGCGCACCGGTCAGGTCGATGCCGGAGGTGGTGAGGTTCTCGCCGAAGAGCCCGGCGGGCATTTCGCGGTCCAGCTCGCCCTCCCACCAGTCCAGGTCCTCGCGCGCGTAGGCGTACACGGCCTGGTGGTCCCCGCCGTGGTGGCGCAGGTCGCAGACGGCGTCGCCCTCGAGGCCGCTGGCGCCGACGCCCTTGGGTCCCGGGGCGAACACACGGACCGGGCCGGGGACGGGGCGCTTGCCGATGCCGGTCAGCCCGCCCTCCGTGTCGGTGTAGTCGACGACCGTCGCGCGGCCGAGGTTCACGGAGATGACGTGCAGGGGGGCGAGGGGAGACATGGGAACACGCTAGCCCAGCTTCCTCAAAGTGGCATGAGGATATTCGCGCCGCGATCAAAGGTGGGCTTATGCTCGGAGGATGATCGAGGCACGTCATCTCCGGGTGCTGCGCGCCGTGGCCGGCACCGGGTCCTTCTCCGCCGCCGCCCGCGAGCTCGGCTGCACCCAGCCCGCCGTCTCCCAGCAGATGAAGGCGCTGGAGCAGTCGGCGGGCACCCCGCTGCTCATCCGGGCCGGCCGCGAGATGCGGCTGACCCAGGCCGGTACGGCCCTGGTGCGGCACGCCGCCGGGATCCTCGCCGGGCTGACCGCCGCCGAGGAGGAGGTCGCGGCGATCGCCGGGCTGCGCGCGGGCCGGGTCCGGCTGGTGTCCTTCCCCAGCGGGAGCTCCACGCTGGTGCCGACCGCGCTGGCCGCGATGCGTGCCGAGCACCCCGGTACGCGCATCTCCCTCGTCGAGGCGGAGCCGCCGCGGTCGGTGGAGATGCTGCGCGAGGGCGACTGCGACCTGGCGCTGGCCTTCCGGTACGGCGGGGCCGCCGGCTCGGCCGCCGAGTGGGAGGACCTCGTGGTGCGGCCGCTGCTGACGGACCGGCTCGTCGGGCTGGTTCCGGACGGGCACCGGCTGGCCGGGGCCGAACGGGTGGGCATGGCGGAACTGGCCGACGAGCCCTGGATCGCGGGCTGTCCGCGCTGTCGCCGCCATCTGGTGGAGGTGTGCGAGGCGGCGGGCTTCACCCCCCGCATCGACTTCGCGACCGACGACTACCCGGCCGTGGTCGGCCTGGTCGGCGCCGGGCTGGGCGTCGCGGTGCTGCCGGAGCTCGCGGTGGAGTCCGTACGGGCCAAGGGCGTGAGCGCGGTGGCCGTGGAACCGGCCGTGGAGCGGGAGGTCGTGGCGCTGACCCTGCCCGATCTGGCCCGGGTGCCGGCCGTGGCGGCGACCCTGGCCGAGCTGGAGCGGGCCGCCGCACGCTGACGGGCCGCCGCACGCCGACGGGCCGCACGCCATGCCGACCGGCCGCACGCCACGCGATTGACCGTACGCGGTACGGCCAATCGCGTGGCGTTCCGGTCCGCGCGCGGGCGAGGAAACGTTCCTTCGTGCGTTTCGGTGCGTTTCGGCGAACCTGTGGATCAGTCCGGAGGGACGGGTCCGATCGTGCTCGACGCGGGGATCAGGCGATGGCGGGCGCGCCCCATCAGTTCTTCGCGCTCGTCCTCGGTGAGACCGCCCCACACCCCGTAGGGCTCGCGGACGGCCAGTGCGTGCGCGGCGCATTCCGAGCGCACCGGGCATCTCATGCAGACCTCTTTAGCCGAGGCCTCGCGCGCACTCCTCGCCGCACCCCGCTCGCCTTCCGGGTGGAAGAAGAGGGAGCTGTCGACCCCGCGGCAGGCGGCCAGCAACTGCCAGTCCCAGAGGTCGGCGTTCGGTCCGGGGAGGCGGGAGAAATCTGCCATGGGTAGTCCTCTTGGTGCCGGTACTGAGACGGATACGGTCCAAGTCTCCACACCTACTGTCGGAGTAGATGTAAATATGACTCATTGGGAATCTAGCCTCAGACACGTGCCAAACGGAAGAAAAGCCGCCAAATAGGGCATAGCTCTAGATGGAGGACACGCGGCGAGTGGTGCCCGCGCCGTGATCGCTTCCTCACGTAGAGTGCCGAAGGTGTCCGTCCGACCCGTAACTCTTTCGAGTGACCATCGTTGAGAGTGCGAAGGCGGTTGAACCAAGAAGTTCCCGGACAGGTGTCCGAGGGCATCGACCGCACAGGTGACGATACGTACCAGCCTGGAGGCTCAAGGTGACGCGCATCAGCAGCTGCGGAGGGCGGTCATGACTTCCGTCCTCGTCTGCGACGACTCCCCGCTTGCCCGAGAGGCGCTCCGTCGCGCGGTTGCCACCGTGCCCGGCGTCGAGCGTGTGACGACGGCTGCCAACGGCGAGGAAGTCCTCCGCCGCTGGGGTGCCGACCGCTCCGACCTGATTCTGATGGATGTACGGATGCCCGGGCTCGGCGGTGTGGAGACGGTGCGCCGGCTGCTCTCGGCCGATCCGGGCGCCCGCATCATCATGCTGACGGTCGCCGAAGACCTGGACGGCGTGGCCCTCGCGGTCGCCGCCGGCGCCCGGGGCTATCTGCACAAGGACGCCTCGCGCGCCGAACTGCGGGCCACGGTCACCCAGGCCCTCGCCGACCCGACCTGGCGACTGGCCCCCCGCCGGCTCCGCTCGGCCGAGATGGGCGCCGCGCCCACGCTCACCGCGCGCGAGATCCAGGTCCTGGAGGGCATGAGCCACGGCCGGTCGAACGCGGAGATCGGGCGCGAGCTCTTCCTGTCCGAGGACACGGTCAAGACGCACGCCCGCCGGCTGTTCAAGAAGCTGGGCGCCTCGGACCGGGCGCACGCCGTGGCGCTCGGGTTCCGCTGGGGCCTGGTCCGATGACCGCGAGCCCGCAGGCCGGACGCTGAGAGCGGTCCCGTCCGCCACCGGCGGGCGGGGCGGCACGGCGTGTGCCCGTCGATCGCGCTCCGGTCCCGTCCGGTCCGACGGGTCCACCGGGCCTCGTCCGTTCTCGCCTGTTCCCGTCCCGCCGTACCCGGTGCGTACCCGGGGATTGGCGGGGCACAATCCGGGGGACGTGTCGCTTCGCGCGCGATGCCGCATGCTTGAGGTGTGGCGCATTTTCTGGGATGGGGCCTCGGGGAGTACTCGGTCGAGCGGGAGGGGAGGGCGCAGTGATGGGTTCAGGCGCACCCGCTCATAACGCTTCGACGCACAACACGGGCCGTGGCGGCGCGAATGCTCCGGCGCCAAGGCACCATGGATTGATGCGCGACGACGAGGCCCTGGGGTCACCCGCGGCCACAGGCTCCACCGGCGCCGCCAAGGGCGGCAGCGCCGGGGCTGTCAGCGCGCTCGTACGCCGTGCGGTGGAGGGCGACGAGCAGGCGACGCACGACCTGCTCGCCTTCGTGCACCCGCTGGCCATCCGCTACTGCCGCACCCGGCTCTCGCGCCTTCCGGGCGACGCCCGCCACTTCGTGGAGGACCTGGCGCAGGAAGTGTGCGTCGCCGTCCTGATGGCGCTCCCGCGCTACCGGGACACCGGCCGCCCCTTCGAGGCCTTCGTCTTCGCCATCGCCGCGCACAAGGTCGCCGACCTGCAGCGGGCCGCCATGCGGCACCCGGGCAGCACGGCCGTGCCCTCCGACGAGATGCCCGAGCGGCCGGACGATTCGCTGGGTCCGGAGGAGCGGGCGCTGCTGAGCAGCGACGCCGCCTGGGCCAAGAAGCTGCTGGCCAACCTTCCGGAGAACCAGCGCGAGCTCCTCGTACTGCGGGTGGCCGTCGGGCTGACGGCCGAGGAGACCGGGCAGATGCTCGGGATGTCCCCCGGCGCGGTGCGGGTGGCCCAGCACCGTGCGCTCAGCCGGCTGCGCGCACTCGCCGAGCAATAGCCGGACACTGGCCGGAATTCCGTCGACGATCAATAGTAGGAAGCCACGAAACTTGGGCTTGACCCAGCTCGTGGAATGAGACGCGTCGCTATCCCGTTAGCATGGAGATCCGCGCTGAGCAAGACCATTGGGAAGGTGTCATGACTGTGAACGGCAGTGACGCGTCTGGAGCGCCCGACAAATTCGCCACACTCGGCCTCACCTATGACGACGTCCTGCTACTGCCGGGCGCGTCGGACATGGCGCCGGACGAGATCGATACCTCCTCCCTCATCTCCCGGAACGTACGGGTGAACGTTCCCCTGCTGTCCGCCGCCATGGACAAGGTCACCGAGGCCCGTATGGCCATCGCGATGGCCCGCCAGGGCGGCGTCGGCGTTCTGCACCGCAACCTGTCGATCGCCGACCAGGCGAACCAGGTCGACCTGGTCAAGCGCTCCGAGTCGGGCATGGTCACCGACCCGATCACGGTGCACCCCGACGCGACGCTGCGCGAGGCCGACGAGCTCTGCGCGAAGTTCCGCATCTCCGGCGTGCCGGTCACCGACTCCGCGGGCAAGCTGCTCGGCATCGTCACCAACCGCGACATGGCCTTCGAGTCGGACCGCAGCCGCCAGGTGCGCGAGGTCATGACCCCGATGCCGCTGGTCACGGGCAAGGTCGGCATCTCCGGCGTGGACGCCATGGAGCTGCTGCGCCGCCACAAGATCGAGAAGCTTCCGCTGGTCGACGAGTCGGGCCTCCTCAAGGGCCTCATCACCGTCAAGGACTTCGTCAAGGCCGAGAAGTACCCGAACGCCGCCAAGGACAAGGACGGCCGCCTCCTGGTCGGCGCCGCGGTCGGCGTCGCCGGCGACGCGTACGACCGCGCCCAGGCCCTGATCGAGGCGGGCGCCGACTTCATCGTCGTCGACACCGCCCACGGCCACTCCCGGCTGGTCGGCGACATGGTCGCCAAGATCAAGTCGAACTCCTCCGTCGACGTCATCGGCGGCAACGTGGCCACCCGCGACGGCGCCCAGTCGCTGATCGACGCCGGCTGCGACGGCATCAAGGTCGGCGTCGGCCCCGGCTCCATCTGCACCACCCGCGTCGTCGCCGGCATCGGCGTCCCGCAGGTCACCGCCATCTACGAGGCCTCCCTCGCCGCGAAGGCGGCCGGTGTCCCGGTCATCGGCGACGGCGGCCTGCAGTACTCCGGCGACATCGCCAAGGCGCTCGTCGCGGGCGCCGACACGGTGATGCTCGGCTCGCTGCTCGCGGGCTGCGAGGAGTCCCCGGGCGAGCTGCTCTTCATCAACGGCAAGCAGTTCAAGTCGTACCGCGGCATGGGCTCGCTCGGCGCGATGCAGTCCCGCGGCGACCAGCGCTCCTTCTCCAAGGACCGCTACTTCCAGGAGGGCGTGGGCGGCGACGACAAGCTCATCCCCGAGGGCATCGAGGGCCAGGTCCCGTACCGCGGCCCGCTCTCCGCGGTCGTGCACCAGCTCGTCGGCGGTCTGCGCCAGTCGATGTTCTACGTCGGCGGCCGTACGGTGCCGGAGCTGCAGGACCGCGGCCGCTTCGTCCGCATCACCTCGGCGGGACTCAAGGAGAGCCACCCGCACGACATCCAGATGACGGTCGAGGCGCCGAACTACTCCCGCAAGGGCTGAGCAGGACGCGAGCGACGGTGAAGGGCGGCCCCGGGTGACCGGGGCCGCCCTTCACCGTTCTGCGGAGCGACCCGCCGCCGGCGTCCGTACGGCGGTCACGGGAACGCGAGGCGCCGGGGTTCGGGGATACTGGACGGGCAGACCCAGAGGAAAGGCCACCACACGTGACTGAGATCGAGATCGGGCGCGGCAAGCGCGGCCGCAGGGCGTACGCGTTCGACGACATCGCCATCGTCCCGAGCCGGCGTACGCGGGACCCGAAGGAGGTCTCGATCGCCTGGCAGATCGACGCCTACCGCTTCGAGCTCCCGTTCCTGGCCGCCCCCATGGACTCGGTCGTCTCCCCGCAGACCGCCATCCGCATCGGCGAGCTCGGCGGCCTCGGCGTGCTGAACCTCGAAGGCCTGTGGACCCGGTACGAGGACCCGCAGCCGCTGCTCGACGAGATCACGGGGCTGGACGAGGAGTCCGCCACCCGTCGTCTCCAGGAGATCTACTCCGCCCCGATCCAGGCGGACCTGATCCGGCAGCGCATCAAGGAGGTCCGCGACTCCGGTGTCGTCACCGCCGCCGCGCTCTCCCCGCAGCGCACCGCCGAGTTCTCCAAGGCCGTCGTCGAGGCGGGCGTGGACATCTTCGTGATCCGCGGCACCACCGTGTCGGCGGAACACGTCTCCGGCGCAGCCGAGCCGCTGAACCTGAAGCAGTTCATCTACGAGCTCGACGTCCCGGTCATCGTCGGCGGCTGCGCCACGTACACCGCGGCCCTGCACCTGATGCGCACCGGCGCCGCGGGTGTCCTGGTCGGCTTCGGCGGCGGCGCCGCGCACACCACGCGCAACGTGCTCGGCATCCAGGTCCCGATGGCCACCGCCGTCGCGGACGTGGCCGCGGCCCGTCGCGACTACATGGACGAGTCCGGCGGCCGCTACGTGCACGTCATCGCCGACGGCGGCGTGGGCTGGTCCGGCGACATCCCGAAGGCCGTCGCCTGCGGCGCCGACGCCGTGATGATGGGCTCCCCGCTGGCCCGTGCCACCGACGCGCCCGGCAAGGGCCACCACTGGGGCATGGAGGCCGTCCACGAGGACGTGCCGCGCGGCAAGAAGGTCGACCTGGGCACGGTCGGCACCACCGAGGAGATCCTCACCGGCCCGTCGCACACCCCGGACGGATCGATGAACATCTTCGGCGCGCTGCGCCGCTCGATGGCCACCACGGGCTACAGCGAGCTCAAGGAGTTCCAGCGGGTCGAGGTCACGGTCGCGGACTCCCAGCACCGCCGCTGATCCACACGCGTGCGAAGGGCCGGCACCCCGGAGGGGGCGCCGGCCCTTCGGCGTTCGGCCGGTCGGCCCTTCGGCCGGTCCCTTCCTGCCCTTGATCCGGGGTCGAGGCAGATGTCCCAAGGGATCAGGAAGACGCCCGCGACGACCAGCCACGTGAGCAGGTCCTGCGCGATGCCCTGGGGTGGGTGTCGGTGGAGCCGTCGTGTCCGACCAGGTGGCGGGCACCGTCCGGCTCAGCGCCCTGCGGTCAGGCGCTGCTCTTCTTGGCCGTGGCGAAGGCGACGAAGGCGCCGATGCCGAGGAAGACGTAGTCCATCGCGTCCACGCCCTCCTGCCAGATGTCGTTCAGGCCGCCGACGCCCGCCTTGGAGAGGACCTCGCCGAGGCCGACGTTGCCGTAGTCGGCCAGCGCCAGCGCGATGTAGAACAGCTGGCCGAGGTAGACGGCGGCGAGCGAGAGGACCGCGCCGGCCACCGGGAGCACGGGGTTCTTGCCGCCGAGCTTTCCGGCGGCGAAGCCGACCAGGATGCCGACGCCGACCGCCGCGTAGCCGACCTGGCGGTCGATCGCGTTCATGATCCCGCCGTACGCGGCGGCCGCGGCCAGCGCGGCGACCACGGCCGCGGCGATGCCCAGGCCGATGCTGCCGGCGCGGGCGGGCTCGGCCGGGTACGGGACGGCCGGGGTCGCGGAATCGGGCGCGGGCGGCTGGATGTGCTGGTTCATGGAGAAATCCCCCCCAGGGATTCGTGCATACGTGTGTGCGTGCGCAGGACGCGGTGGACGCGGTGGACGCGGTGGACGCCGAAGACGCCGAAGACGCAGTGGACGCCGAAGACGCGCAGAACGCGCGGGACGTATGTGCGAGACAAGTCGCCGCAGGCTAGCAGTCGGCTCCGATATCCGGGGAGGGATTTCCGGCGTGGTCAGAGCCGGTGTGCCGCGCCCACCGGGCTCGCGCCGCGGGTGTCCAGCAGCAACTGCGCCTTCACCGCCAGACCTTGGAGGTCGTACGTGCGGTGGTGCTGGAGCAGGATCGTCAGATCGGCGTTCGCGGCGGCCTCGTACAACGATTCGGCGCGGGGGACCGGCTGGTCCCTGACGCGCCATCCGGCGATGTACGGGTCGTGGTAGCTGATCAGTGCCCCGAGGTCGAGGAGACGGCTGGCGATCTCGCGGGCCGGCGAACCCTCCTGGTCCCCCAGGTCGGGCTTGTACGTGACGCCGAGCAGCAGGACCCGGGCCCCGCGGGCCGATTTCCCGTGCTCGTTCAGCAGGGTGGCGGAGCGCTGGATGACGTACTGGGGCATCCGGCTGTTGATCTCCTGCGCCAGGCCGACCATGCGCAGCGGGTGGCCCGGGGTGCGGGTGGTGTGGGGGAGGTAGTTGGGGTCGAGGGGAACGCTGTGGCCGCCGACCCCCGGGCCGGGCCGGAAGGCCTGGAATCCGTACGGCTTGGTCTCGGCGCAGCGGATGACGTCCCACAGGTCGACGCCGAGGTCGTGGCAGAGCACCGCCATCTCGTTCATGAGGGCGATGTTGACGTGCCGGTAGTTGGTCTCCAGGAGCTGTACGGTCTCGGCCTCGCGCAGGCCGCGCGCCCGGACCACCTTCTCGGTGAGGCGCGCGTAGAAGGCGTGCGCGGACTCGGTGCAGGCGGGGGTGAGGCCGCCGATCACCTTGGGGGTGTTGGCGATGCCGTGGGTCCGGTTGCCCGGGTCGAGGCGGCTGGGGGAGTAGGCCAGGTGGAAGTCCCGGCCGGCGCGAAGTCCGGAGCCGGCCTCGAGGACGGGGCGCAGGTAGTCCTCGGTGACGCCCGGGTGGGCGGCGGATTCGAGGATGACGGTGGTGTGCGGGCGCAGCCGGGCGGCGAGCGTGCGGCCCGCCTCGCCGACGGCGGAGAGGTCGAGCGCGCGGTCGGCGCCGAGCTGGGTGGGGGCGCAGATGACGGCGGTGCGGACCCTGCCGAGTTCGGCGGGGTTGGTGGTGACCCGGAAGCCCGCGGCCGACATGCGGCGGACCTCGGCGGCGGTGAGGGTGGAGTCCGTGGCCGGACCGCTGTCGTAGCCGACCGTCTCGATTCCGGCGGCGACGGCCGCCTGGGCCAGCGGGAGGCCGAGGTGGCCGAGTCCGATGACGGCGAGATCTGCGGGCATGGGGTGCCGTCCCTTCCCTGGCATGCATGAGGAGGCTGGGTGCGCAAGTCCTGTGGACCGTGCGGGTCCGGGTGTGGAGCTGGCGCGATGTCAGACTAGGCGTATATATGACCGATCTGCCGTATTACGGGGCGATGGTCACCGTTGTGTTGTCGATAGGCGGTGGCTGATGTGGGTGCGGCGGGTCAGAATCGAGGGCGGGGGATGTGAGCGGGATCACTCGCACCGAGCGGGGATTGCCCGCATCGACGGGAGGCAGCCGTGAGGACAGCGACACTGGGGCCGGTCCAGCGCGAAGAGGCGCTCGCCCGGATGGCCGAGCGGGAACTGGACGTGCTGGTGGTGGGCGCGGGCGTGGTCGGCGCGGGCACCGCGCTCGACGCCGCGACCAGAGGCCTCTCGACGGGGCTGGTGGAGGCGCGGGACTGGGCGTCCGGCACTTCCAGCCGGTCGAGCAAGCTGATCCACGGCGGGCTGCGGTACCTGGAGATGCTCGACTTCGCCCTCGTCCGGGAGGCCCTGAAGGAACGCGGCCTGCTGCTGGAGCGACTGGCCCCGCACCTGGTGAAGCCCGTGCCGTTCCTGTACCCGCTGCAGCACAAGGGCTGGGAGCGGGTCTACGCCGGATCGGGCGTCGCCCTGTACGACGCGATGTCGGTGTCCAGCGGGCACGGGCGGGGGCTGCCGGTGCACCGGCACCTGTCACGGGCGCGCGCACTGCGCGTCGCGCCGGCGCTGCGCAAGGACGCGCTGGTGGGGGCCCTGCAGTACTACGACGCCCAGATGGACGATGCGCGGTACGTGGCCACGCTGGTCCGGACGGCCGCGGCGTACGGGGCGCAGTGCGCCAACCGGGCGAGGGTGGTCGGCTTCCTGCGCGAGGGCGAGCGGGTCGTCGGGGCGCGGGTGCAGGACGTGGAGGGCGGCGGGGAGTACGAGATCCGCGCGCGGCAGGTGGTGAACGCGACGGGGGTGTGGACGGACGACACGCAGGCGCTGATCGGGGAGCGGGGGCAGTTCCACGTCCGGGCGTCGAAGGGCATCCACCTGGTCGTCCCGAAGGACCGGATCCACTCCAGCACCGGGCTGATCCTGCGCACGGAGAAGTCGGTGCTGTTCGTCATCCCGTGGGGCCGGCACTGGATCGTGGGCACGACCGATACCGACTGGGACCTGGACAAGGCGCATCCGGCGGCCTCCAGCGCGGACATCGACTACCTGCTGGAGCACGTGAACTCGGTGCTCGCGGTGCCGCTGACGCGCGACGACGTACAGGGGGTGTACGCGGGCCTGCGGCCGCTGCTGGCCGGGGAGTCGGACGCGACGAGCAAGCTCTCGCGCGAGCACACGGTGGCACATCCCGTACCGGGGCTGGTGGTGGTCGCGGGCGGCAAGTACACGACGTACCGGGTCATGGCGAAGGACGCGGTCGACGAGGCGGTGCACGGGCTGGACCAGCGGGTCGCGGAGTGCGTGACGGAGGACGTGCCGCTGGTGGGGGCGGAGGGGTACCGGGCGCTGTGGAACGGGCGGGCCCGGATCGCGGCCCGGACGGGCCTTCATGTGGTGCGGGTGGAGCACCTGTTGAACCGGTACGGCTCGATGACGGACGAACTGCTGGACCTGATCGCGGCGGACCCCGGGCTGGCGCAGCCGTTGGGCGGGGCGGAGGACTATCTGCGGGCGGAAGTGGTGTACGCGGCCTCGCACGAGGGGGCGCGGCACCTGGACGACGTACTGACGCGGCGGACGCGGATCTCCATCGAGACGTTCGACCGGGGGATGCGGTCGGCGAGGGAGTGCGCGGAGCTGATGGCTCCGGTCCTGGGGTGGGACAAGCAGCAGATCGAGAAGGAAGTGGAACACTACGAGAAGCGGGTGCAGGCGGAACGGGAATCGCAGCGTCAGCCGGACGACCAGACGGCGGATGCGGCGCGGCTGGGGGCTCCCGACATCGTTCCGTTGTAACTCCGGGATGCGGAGGGGGGAACCGCGGACCCGGGGCGTCCGTCCGTTGCGGAGTGAGGAACAATGAGGGTTCTGCCGGGGCGGGTTACCGCGCGGGTTCTCCCGGGGCGGGCCACCGGGAATCCCGGAGGCTGCCGGAGCAGCCGGAGCAGGCGGCACGATCGCAGAGGGGACGCATGTCGAAGCCGGAGCACACCGAGTCGCCCGCCGAGTCGCCTGCGGCGAAGCAGGACCGGGCGAAGCCTGTGTCGGCGGAGCCGGAGTCGTCTGCGGTGCCGCCTGCGGCCAAGCAGGACGGGCCGCCGAAGCCTGACGCCGCGAAGCCTGCAGTACCGCCCGTGGCGAAGCCGGACCCGGGCAAGCCGGCATCCGCCGGTTCGGCGAAGGCCGCGGCTGGTGGCGACGCGTCCGAGGGCGCGAAGCCTGCCGGTTCGCCCGCGGCGAAGGCCGACCTGCGCAAGCCCGCGGCCGGGGCTGCCGAGTCGGCGAAGGCCGCTGACGGCGCCGCCGAGGGCGGTAAGCCGGCCCCTGGCACGGCCGGTGACGGTGCGCCCGAGGGCGCGAAGCCGGACCTGGGCAAGGCTGTGGCGTCCGCCAAGCCGGCGGAGCCGGAGGACAAGGAGCCTGCTGCGGCGAAGGCCGACCTGAGCAAGTCCGCGGCCGGGGCTGCCGAGTCGGCGAAGCCGGCCGCCGAGGACAAGAAGAATCCCGTGGTCGAGAAGGCCGATGCCGTCGCTGCTGCCGTCAAGGCCGCCGCCGCCAAGGCCGCCGAGGACGGGCAGGACGAGGGGCGGTTGCTCGCGCGGCGCTACCGGCTGCGCGAAGTGCTCGGCAAGGGCGGCATGGGCACCGTCTGGCGTGCCGAGGACGAGACCCTCGGCCGGACGGTCGCCGTCAAGGAACTCCGCTTCAGCACCGGCGTCGACGAGGACGAGAAGCGCCGGCTCATCACCCGTACGCTGCGCGAAGCCAAGGCCATTGCCCGGATCCGCAGCGGGGGCGCGGTCACCGTCTTCGACGTCGTGGACGAGGACGGGCGCCCGTGGATCGTCATGGAGCTCATCGAGGGCCCCTCGCTCGCCGAGTTCATCCGCGAACAGGGCCCGCTGACCCCGCACCGCGCCGCCGAGGTCGGCCTCGCCGTGCTCGACGTGCTCCGCGCCGCGCACGGCCAGGGCATCCTGCACCGGGACGTGAAGCCGTCCAACGTGCTCATCGCCCGCACCGGCCGCGTCGTCCTCACCGACTTCGGCATCGCCCAGGTCGAGGGAGACCCCTCCGTCACCTCCACCGGCATGCTCGTCGGCGCCCCCTCGTACATCTCCCCCGAGCGCGCCCGCGGCCAGAAGCCCGGCCCGCCGGCCGACATGTGGTCCCTCGGCGGGCTGCTCTACGCCGCCGTCGAAGGCGTCCCCCCGTACGACAAGGGGTCCGCGCTCGCCACCCTCACCGCCGTGATGACCGAGCCGGTGGATCCGCCCAAGAACGCGGGTCCGCTGACGGAGGTCATCTACGGCCTGCTGGCCAAGGACCCGGCCCGCCGCCTCGACGAAGAGCGCGCGCGGGCGATGCTCACCGCCGTCGTCAACGCGCCGGAGCCGGTACCCGTCCCGGTCCTCCCCGCGGCCGTAGAGGAGACCCGGCAGATCTCGCTGGCGGACGCCAAGGAGGCGGTGGCCGCGGCCGCCGCCGAAAAGGCCGCCGAGAAGGCGGAGAAGAAGGAGCGCGAGCGGCTCGAGCGCGAGCAGCGCGAACGGGCCCGCGCAGCGCTGAAGGCGGCCCGCAAGGCCGCGGCAGCCGCAGCGGCGACGAAGGCGGCCTCGGCGGCCGAGTCCCCGGCGGCGGCCAAGCCCTCGCCGGTCGCGGCGCCGCTCACCGACGTCATGTCCCGCCGCACCATCGCCCTCGCGATAGCGGGCGTGGTCGTCGTGCTCGCCGCCATCGGTTCCCTGATCGCGTACGCGTTCAGCGGTGACGACCAGTCCGGCAAGAAGGACGAGGGCAAGGGCGGTCCGGGTACGACGGTTTCCGCCGCGCCGAAGCCCAGCGCGTCCGCCAAGGCCGGCGAGACCAATGCCACCGCCGGCAAGGGCAGCGGCAGCGGCGACACCGGCACCGGCACGGGCACCGGCACCGGCGGCACCGAGCCGAGCCAGGGGCAGTCCCCGGGCGGGCAGCAGAGCCAGGGACAGGGGCAGAGCCAGGGTCAGGGCGCCGCGCCGGGCGGTCCCGCGGCCGGACTCCCCGAGGGCTACGCGAAGGTGACGGACCCGGGGTTCCACTTCTCCATGGTGATGCCGTCGGGCTTCAAGGTGACGGGCATAGCCGGCGAGAACTCCGGCGCGATATACAGCCGCGACGGCGGCTTCCCGCGCATCCAGGTCGACTACACCTCCAGCCCCGGCAACGACGCCCGCGCCGCGTGGGCCGAGTCGGTCGCGGGGGTGGCGGGCTCCAGCACGAACTACCGGACGATCCGGATCGACGCGACGGAGTACAACGGCTACCCGACCGTCGCCGACTGGGAGTTCGAGCGGGAGCAGAAGGGCATCAAGGTCCGGGTGCTCAACCGCGGCTTCAAGGTGGACGCGAAGCACGGCTACGCCATCATGATCAGCTGCGCGGCGGACCAGTGGGACGGCCCGGAGTGCACGACGATGCGCAACACGGCGTTCCAGACCTTCCAGCCGCTCGGCTGACGGGCGTCTCCGATCGGTTGCGTGATCCTCGGGCAGAGCCGGTGTCCGGGATCGTTTGCCACCGCGGGTGGGGAGGCGTGCCCCCGAGGTGAATCGTGGGCCTCGTCAGGTCCGGGACGCGGGCGCCCTGCGCGACGTATCGTGGCAGCGGGGCCATGGGGGACGTGCGCCCCCAGCTCTCGGGGGAGGCGAAGTGGAGGACTACGCGGGCCGGATCCTGGCCGACCGTTACCGTCTGCCGCTGCCGCCGTCGGACGAGTACGAGCTGGTCGAGACCCGCGCCTTCGACACGCGCAGCGGGCAGGAAGTCCTGGTACGGCAGGTGCCGTTGCCGGAGCTCGTGGATGCCGAGCTGCTGGACGGGGATGCGGTCGGGGACGGGTCGCGGCCCCCGATGGCCACGGGCCGCCGGGCGGCGGGGGATCTCCCGGCCGTGCGCAGGGCCATCGCCGCCGCGCAGGCGGCCGCGTCCGTGCCGGACCATCCGCGGCTGGACCAGGTCTTCGACGTGTTCGCCGAGGGCGGGTCGCTGTGGATAGTGAGCGAGTTGGTGCCGGCGCGTCCGCTGGCCGCGCTGATCGCCGATGAACCGCTGAGCCCGTACCGGGCGGCGGAGGTCGCCGCGGACGTGCTGACTGCGCTGCGGGTGCTGCACGCGCACGGCTGGACGCACCGGAACATCACGGTCCGGACCGTGTTGATATGCGATGACGGGCGGGTCGTGCTCACGGGGCTGGCGGCGGGTGCCGCCGAGGACGCCCTGTGCGGCTATGACCCGGTCCCGGCGGAGTCCGCTCCCGCCTCCGGCGGCGGGCCGGACCGGGGCGTGCCGAACCCCGGCGGGGCCGGGGGCTGGGGTACACCGCCCGCGGCGTCGCCGGATCCGGGTACGCACGCCTTGGCCGGCGGTCCGGGTGGGGGCACACCGCCCGGTGCGGGGCCGGACCCCGGCGGGGCCCAGAGCCGGGGCGCGCCGCGCAGTGCCGGGCCGGACCACGGCGAGGGCCTGGTGCCGGGTGCGGCGGGTGTGGCGCGGGGCGCCGGGCCGGACCACGGCGAGGGCCTGGTGCCGGGTGCGGCGGGTGTGGCGCGGGGCGCCGGGCCGGACCACGGCGAGGGCCCTCCCGGTGCGGGGCTTGCCTTACGGGGGCCCCAGGGCGGGGGCCAGGACGAGTCGGCGGGCACCGGGCCGGATGCCGGTCCGGGCGCGGGCGGCTATGCGCCCCTCGTGGCGCCCGGCTACGACACCGGGCCGCGATACTCCGACCACATCACCCCCGGGGCGGCGGAGCGGCCCGACCTCAAGGCCGCCGCGCGGGCCGGGGCCATCGCCGCGTACCGGGCGGGGGCACAGGCCGCCGCCGCGCGGGTCACCGAGCAGCGCAAGGGCGGGTCCGAGCCCGCGCCGGAGCCGAGGCCGCAGGGGTCGAACCTCCCGCAGGGGTACTCGTACCCGTACGGCGGCCCGGAGACCGGGACGAGTTCGCCGTGGCACGGGGCCACCCCGCGTCGGCAGGCGGCCCTTCCGCCCGCCGAGGAGTCGGAGCCGGAGCCGGAGCCGGAGCCGGAACCCGAGTCGCGGCCCGACCCGGCGCCGGTCCGCCCCGCGCTGCCCGCGCAACTCGCCCTGCCCCAGGGCTACCGCCAGGCCGAGGACCCGGATCCCACCTCGTCCCTGCGCCCCGGGCAGACCCCGCCGCACGGGTCCGAGGGCCCGGATGCGGGCGCGTACCCGCTTTCGGGGGCGTCGCAGTCCGGGCGGTCCCGGTCGGGTGATGAGGGCGCGAGCATGGCCTCGTACGTGCCCTCGGGTGAGCCCGGCCCGCTCGGGCCGCACGGGTCCGAGGGCCCGGATGCGGGCGCGTACCCGCTTTCGGGGGCGTCGCAGTCCGGGCGGTCCCGGTCGGGTGGGGAGGGCGCGAGCATGGCCTCGTACGTGCCCTCGGGTGAGCCCGGCCCGCTCGGGCCGCACGGGTCCGGGGGCCCGGATGCGGGCGCGGACCCGCTCCCCGGGCAGTCGGCCGCCCAACTCCCGCCCGGCCAGGCCCGGCCGCAGGGCGCCGGGGGCCCGAAGCCGGCCCCGTACTCGCTCCCCGGCCGGCCCGGCCCCTCCGGGTCGCAGCCGCGGGCGGCGGGCACAACCCCCGGTGGAGGCTGGGGCGGTGGAGCGATCCGGAGCGGGCTGGATGCCGAACGGGCGCGGCAGACGCGGATGGCCGTCGTCGGGGCCGTCACCGAGCGGTGGGCCCCCGAGCAGGCCGGGCCCGTCGCGGGGCCCTGGCAGCTGGCCGCCCCCGTCGGGCCCGCCACCGACCTCTGGGGGCTCGGCGCGCTGCTGTACCGCGCCGTCCAGGGCCATGCCCCGTACCCCGAGGACAGCGTCACCGAGCTCGTCGAGATGGTCTGCGCCGAGTCCCCGGCCTTCGCGGAGGAGTGCGGTCCGCTACGCCCGATCGTGGAGTCGCTGCTGCGCCAGGACCCCACCGAGCGCCCCGACTTCGAGGAACTCCGCGGCTGGCTGCGCTCGCTCGTACGGTCCGCCCCCGAGCCGGACGGCGGCCTCGGCGCCCTCCCGATGCCGGAGCCGGATCCCGCGCGGCTGCCCGTCGTACGCCGGCGAGGCGACCTGCACGGCCGGCACCGCAGTCCCGCCGCCTCCCGCAAGCCGCGCTCCCTCGGGCGGACCCTGCTCGTCGGTGTCCTCGCCCTGCTCGCCGGGGCGGTGGCGTACGCGATGCTCTTCCTGCCCCGGTCCGCCGACCAGGAGGATGCCGCTGCCAGGACCCCGGCGGCGCAGGAGTCCCCGGCGGCGTCGCCGAAGCCGTCGCCGAAGCAGAGCCGGACGCCCACCGGCACATCCGAGTCCAAGCCCGCGCCCCAGACGGCGGCCCCCGCCCCGCCCGGCTACACCACCCAGCAGGACCCGGAGCACTTCGAGATCGCCGTCCCGGGCGGCTGGGAGCGGCGCGGCATCAACGAGGCCGGGCAGGTCCGCTACACCGACGGGGAGTACGTCCTGACGGTCGTCCCCGGGCGGGACAAGGTCGACGGCAATCCGGATCCGGCGACGTACCAGAAGGACAAGGAGCCGGAGCTGGCCCCGTACCGGTCCTCCACCTGGGCCAGCGGCGGCGATGTGAAGACCACGAAGGTCGGCCAGCAGCTCCGGGTCACCGGCCGGTACACGTGGATCGACGGCAACGGCCGCAGCGTCGTTGCCCGGAATTTCGTCGTGGCGCTCGGCGGCAGCTACCACGTCGTCATGGTCACCGGTCCGCAGGACGGGGAAGGCAAGGTCACCGAAGTCTTCGAAAAGGCCACGGGCAGTTACAAATCGGGTGGCTGAGGCCGACTGACGGTGACTCAGTACGGCGATTGCGTCACAGTGCTGCCGGAACCGCGCCTTCACGGTTCCGGCAGCCCCGAGCGCTCCGTAATCTGGCCCGAAGTGCACAGAGTGGCGGGGTTTCGTGGAACAGCAGACAGGTGCGGGCGCGGTGCTCGCTGGCCGGTACCGGCTCGTGGAGCCGATCGGCAGCGGCGGCATGGGCAAGGTGTGGCGCGCGCATGACGAGCTGCTGCACAGGACCGTCGCCGTCAAGGAACTGACGGCGGGTCTGTACGTCGCCCAGGCCGACCGGGAGGTCCTGCACGCCCGGACCCAGAAGGAGGCCCGGGCCGCGGCCAGGATCCAGCACCCGGCGGTCGTCGTCGTCCACGACGTGCTGGAGCACGACGACCGGCCGTGGATCGTCATGGAGTACATCGACGGGCCCTCCCTCGCGGAAGCGGCCAAGGCGGCCGGCCGGATCGAGCCCGCCGAGGCGGCCCGGATCGGGCTGCACGTCCTGGGCGCGCTGCGTGCCGCGCACGCCGTCGGCGTCCTGCACCGGGACGTGAAGCCCGGCAACGTGCTGCTCGCCAAGGACGGGCGGGTCCTGCTCACGGACTTCGGGATCGCCGCGATCGAGGGCGACTCCTCCATCACGCGGACCGGCGAGATCGTCGGCTCCATCGACTACCTGGCCCCGGAGCGGGTCACCGGCGGGACTCCCGGTACGGCCTCCGACCTGTGGTCGCTGGGCGCGACCCTGTACACGGCGGTCGAGGCCCGTTCGCCGTTCCGCCGCACCTCTCCCATCTCCAGCCTGCAGGCCGTGGTCAACGACGAGCCGCCGGCGCCGCGGCAGTCGGGGGCCCTGGGGCCGGTCATCACCGCCCTGCTGCGCAAGGATCCGGCCGAGCGGCCCTCGGCTCAGGAGACCGAGCGGATGCTGATCGAGGCGATGGAGGGCCGGGAGCCGAAGGCGGCGCAGGCGTACGTGCCCACGCGCGCGGTGACTCCGGAGGAACTCGCCGACCTCCAGGAACCCGAGACCGGCAACGGCACCGAGACCGAGCGCGCCCTGCCGGCCGCCCCGGCGCCCGATCAGGGGCGTACGTCGGCCCTGCCCGAGCAGGCCGGGCCCGCTCCCGCACCGGGGAGCCCGGCCGCGGGCCGGATCAAGCGGGCCGCCGCCGTCGCCCTCGTGGCGGCGCTGGTCGGCGGCGGCGCCGTGTTCGGCGTGCTGAAGTTCACCGGGGACGCGGATGCGGGCGGCGGCTCCGACAAGAACGCGAGCGCCCCCGACCAGCAGGGCAGCGACGACGAGGACGCCCCTCCGGAGGGCTACGGCGAGGTCACCGACCCGGCGGGCTTCACGCTGTTCGTGCCGAACGGCTGGAAGCGCCAGATGGACGGCGACCAGATCGACTACACCCCGGACAACGGGAAGCACTTCATCCGGATCGCCTCCGACACGACGCCGGACTACGACAACCCGTACATGCACCTGCTCGACCTGGAGAAGCAGCTCAAGCAGCGGACGGACTACAAGCGGCAGAAGCTGAACCAGAACACCTTCCAGGACAGCACCCGCTCCGCCCTGTGGGACTTCACCTGGACCGAGAAGGGGACGCACGCCGGGCCGCGCCGGGCCATCGAGCAGATGTACATCGCCCCGGACGGCACCGAGTATGCGGTGTACATGTCGGGCCCGGCCACCGACTGGCAGACCACCCGCACGCAGTTCGACACCGTGCTGAGCGGCTGGGCGCCACCCGCCAAGAAGGGCTGAGGGCCCCGCACCGGCCATCCTGCCAGCGATCGCTGGCGGAAATGACAAAATCCGGTTACCCACGGGTACCCAAAGGCCCGCGGGCGGAATACGCTCACCGCCATGACGGACTCGCAGGCCCCGGCCCCCCTCCGCAGCGCACCGCAGCCCACCAACCCGGTCGCCCCCGCCCCGGCCGGTGCCCGTACCGCCGCCGACGTGGTGACCCCCGACCTGGTCGCCCGGCTCACCCGCGGAGTGATCGGCTCCGGCCGGACCGCCAACCACACCCCGTTCACCGGGGCCAAGCTGGCGGACCTCCCCGAGGCCACCCCCGAGGACGTGGCCGAGGCCTTCGACCGGGCCCGCGCGGCCCAGAGCGCCTGGGCCGCCGCCCCCGTACGCAAGCGGGCCGCCGTACTGCTCCGCTTCCACGACCTGGTCCTGGCGCGTCAGGCCGAGGTGCTCGACCTCATCCAGCTGGAGACCGGCAAGGCCCGCCTGCACGCCCACGAGGAGGTCCAGGCCGTCGCCGTCGCCTCCCGCCACTACGGCCGCAAGGCCCCCGCGTACCTGCGCCCCAAGGGCCACACGGGCGCCATGCCCACCCTCACCAAGGTCACCGAGCTGCGCCAGCCGCGCGGGGTCGTCGGCCAGATCGCCCCCTGGAACTACCCCCTCGAACTGTCGGTCGGCGACGCGCTGCCCGCCTTCGTCTCCGGCAACGCCGTCGTCATGAAGCCCGACACCGAGACCGCGCTCACCGCCCTGTGGGCCCGCGACCTGTTGATCGAGGCCGGACTGCCCGCCGAGGTCTTCCAGATCGTCCTCGGCGACGGGCCCGTCGTCGGCCCCGAGGTGGTCCGGCACGCCGACTACGTCTCCTTCACCGGCTCCACCCGCACCGGCCGCGAGGTCGCCCAGGGCGCGGCCGCCCGCCTGGTCGGGGTCTCCCTCGAGCTCGGCGGCAAGAACGCCATGCTCGTGCTGCACGACGCCGACATCGAGAAGGCCGCGGCGGGCGCCGTCCGCGCCTGCTTCTCCTCCGCCGGCCAGCTCTGCATCTCCATCGAGCGGCTGTACGTCCACGCCTCGGTCGCCGACGCGTTCGTCGAGCGCTTCGCCGCCCGTACGAAGGCCATGCGGCTCGGCGCCTCCCTCGCGTACGGCGCGGACATGGGCTCGCTGGTCGGCGAGCGCCAGCTGGAGACCGTCCAGCGGCACGTCGACGAGGCCGTCGCCAAGGGCGCCACCCTCGTCGCGGGCGGGACCGCCCGCCCCGACATCGGCCCGCTCTTCTACGAGCCCACCATCCTCGACGGCGTCGAGGCGCCGATGGCGGTGTGCGGCGAGGAGACCTTCGGCCCGGTCGTCTCCCTCTACCGGTTCACCGACGAGGACGAAGCCGTCGCGCAGGCCAACTCCACCGCGTACGGGCTCAACTCCAGCGTCTGGACCAAGGACGCCCGCCGCGGCCACGCCGTCGCCGCCCGCCTGCGCACCGGCACGGTCAACATCAACGAGGGCTACGCCCCCGCCTACGGCAGCGCCCAGGCACCCATGGGCGGCATGAAGGACTCCGGCCTCGGCCGCCGGCACGGCTCCGAGGGCATTCTCAAGTACACCGAGGCCCAGACCGTCGCCCACCAGCGGCTGCTCCCGATGGCGCCCTCGCTGGGCATGGACGACGAGAAGTACGCGGCGTTCATGACCCGCAGCCTCAAGGTCATGAAGGCCCTCCGACTCCGCTAAGGGGCAGCACCGTGTCTGAGTCGTACGACTACGACGTCATCGTCATCGGATCGGGCTTCGGAGGGTCGGTCTCGGCGCTGCGGCTGACCGAGAAGGGGTACCGGGTCGGCGTCCTGGAGGCGGGGCGGCGGTTCACCCGTGAGAGCCTGCCACGCAACAGCTGGGACCTGCGGAACTACCTGTGGGCCCCGGCCCTCGGGCTGTACGGGATCCAGCGGATCCACCTGCTCGGCAATGTGATGGTGCTCGCGGGCGCCGGGGTCGGCGGCGGCTCGCTCAACTACGCCAACACCCTGTACGTGCCTCCCACCGCCTTCTTCGAGGACCGGCAGTGGGCGTCCATCACCGACTGGCACGAGGAACTCGCCCCCTACTACGACCAGGCCAAGCGCATGCTCGGCGTACGCCTCAACCCGACGATGACCCCCTCCGACGTCCACCTGAAGGCCGCCGCCGAGAAGATGGGCGTCGGGGACTCCTTCCACATGGCCCCCGTCGGCGTCTTCTTCGGCGACGGCGCGGACGCCGGGGGCGGCTGCGAGGCCCGCCCCGGCCAGGAGGTCCCCGACCCGTACTTCGGCGGCGCCGGCCCCGCCCGCAAGGCATGCACCGAGTGCGGCGAGTGCATGACCGGCTGCCGGCACGGCGCGAAGAACACCCTGAACGAGAACTACCTCCACCTCGCCGAGCGCGCCGGCGCCGTCATCCACCCGATGACCACCGTCACCGCGCTCGCCGAACACCCCGAAGGCGGCTACCGGATCCGCACCGTCCCCACCGACGCCCGCCGCCGGGGCATCGCCAAGGAGCTGCGCGCCCGGTACGTGGTCGTCGCGGCGGGCACGTACGGCACCCAGACCCTGCTGCACGCGATGAAGGACAACGGGCTGCTCCCGCGGATCTCGGACCGGCTCGGCGAGCTGACCCGGACCAACTCGGAGGGCCTGGTCGGCGCGCAGACCGACGACCGCCGCTACCGCAGGCGCCGCGGCGCGGGTCCCGGCAAGGAGCAGCGCGCGGACTTCACCCGGGGCGTTGCGATCACCTCGTCCGTGCACCCCGACGCCGACACCCACATCGAGCCCGTCCGCTACGGCAAGGGCTCCAACGCCATGGGGTTCATGACCGTCCTCCAAGTCCCGTACAGCGGGCACCGGGTCAGGGCCTGGTTCGCCCGGACCGCGAAGCACCCGGTGCAGCTGGCGCGCTCGCTGTCCAACCGGCGCTGGTCGGAGCGGACGATCATCGGGCTCGTCATGCAGTCGCTGGACAACTCGCTGACGACGTACCGCAAGCCCGGCGGCCTCGGGAAGGGCCTGCTCACCGCCCGCCAGGGGCACGGCGCCCCGAATCCGGTGCAGATCAAGGAGGCCACCGAGGCGGCCACCCTGCTGGCCGAGGAGATCAACGGCTTCCCGGGCAGCAACATCGGCGAGCTGATGGGCACCCCGCTGACCGCGCACTTCCTCGGCGGCTGCCCGATCGGCGCCTCCGCCGAGGAGGGCGTGGTGGACCCGTACCACCGGCTGTACGGGCACCCGGGCATCTCGGTGGTCGACGGCTCGGCGGTCTCCGCGAACCTCGGGGTGAACCCGTCGCTGACGATCACGGCGCAGGCGGAGCGCGCGATGTCGTACTGGCCGAACAAGGGCGAGCAGGACCCGCGGCCGGAGCAGGGCGGGACCTACACCCGCCTGGCGGCGGTGGAGCCGGCGCGTCCGGCGGTCCCGGAGGAGGCGTTCGGCGCGCTGCGGCTGCCTTTGCTGCTGCCGGTGCCGGAGGTGCCGAAGAAGGCGTGACACGTGTACCGGCGGCGGGGTCTGCGCTCCCCCTCCGAGGGCAGAACCCGCCGCCGCGTACATAAGTGACAGGTGATCAGTCCGGATGGTTGCATGTGATGCCCGTCACCCCGTGAGGGGGGCAACCGTGACCCGTACTCAGCGGTCTCGATCATCATGGACAAGCGCATCTCCCTATTGGCAGCTACGGGGTTGGCGACGCTGAGCCTCGGCGTGGCCGCCCCCGCGCTCGCCGCGGAACCGGCCTTCCCGCTCGGCGGTCCCTCCGTCAATGTGCTCCAGCCGTACCCGGACACGGGCGCACCGAAGGAGAGGAGTCTTCGCTACCACCTGGATTACGTGGGTACCGGGAACGGCTTCCCGGGCGAGTTCACCGTCACCGTCGACCTGACCAAGGTCGCCGGGGTGGCATCGGTGCGGCTCGACCCGGCCAAGCCCAGGCCGAACTGCACCGCGAGCGCCACCGCGATCGTCTGCAAGCAGCAGGGCCTGTCGGTCGGGCCCGGCGGCAACACCTTCGACCTGCTCGTCTCCGCCGCCCAGGGCAGCAAGAACGGCGCGAGCGGCGAGATCGCGGTCACCGGCAAGGTGGCCGGCGCCACCGTCACGCCCGTCACCACCAAGATGACCGTCGGCGGCCCCGACCTGCTCGTGGGGGAGCTGAAGCTCAAGACCGACGTGACGGCCGGCGAGCAGCAGGACCTGCCGCTCGCCTTCGCGAACCGGGGCACCCTGCCCGCCAAGTCGGTGGCGCTGGAGCTGGGCACCTCGTTCGGCCTGGAGCCGGCGGAGGCCTATGACAACTGCCTGAAGCAGGACACGGGCGGCCTGGCCGACACCACGGTGTGCCGCGTCGAGGGCGAGTTCCTGCCGGGGGAGAGCTACCAGCTCTCCCCCGACTCGCCGCTGCACCTCAAGACGACCGAGCGGGCCTACCAGGACACGCTGAGGTACGGGGTCATCCCCGACCCGGCGCCGGGCAAGGACGCGCCTTCGGGCAAGCCGGCCACCGGCAAGAAGCTGATGCTGGTCAAGGCGTCGGCCGCCGTGCCGGTCACGGAGTCCAACCTGGACCCGCGGACCGCCACGCGGGCCGAGGACACCGACCTGAACCCGCGCGACAACGAGCGCTCGTTCGACTTCACCGCCAAGGGCGCCAAGGCCGACTTCGAGGCGGTCACCGCCTCGCCCTCCGGCAAGGTGGGCGACACGGTCGTGGCCGAGCTCGGCTTCCGCAACAAGGGCCCGGCCGTGATCAGCCACCTGCGCTCGGGCGAGAGCGTGGCCCGCACCGACATCGTGATGCCGGCCGGAGTGCAGGTCACGGACGCGCCCCGGAACTGCCGCGCGGTCAACGCCGACGGCAGCGATCGCGCAGAGCAGCTGGGCGCCCCGCGCTACTTCTGCGACGGCGGGATCCTCGCGGAGGCCAAGGGCCCGTACACCCACCATTTCGCGATGAAGATCGAGAAGGCCGTCGCGAACGCCAAGGGCTCGGTCACCGTGGGTGAGCCGGTCCCGGGCGGCACCAAGGTGCACGCCTTCGACCCGGTCGCGGGGAACACCACGGCCGCCTTCGTGGTCGAGGTCAAGGCCGGCGCCAGCGCGAGCCCGTCCACCTCGGCCTCCGCCTCGCCGTCCCCGTCGGCCTCGGCTTCGGCGTCGGTCTCGCCGACCGCGTCCTCCGTCGTGTCCGCCGCCGGTGGTACGGGCGGCAACCTCGCCTCGACCGGCAGCTCCGTCGGCCCGATCGCGCTGGGCGCGCTGGGCGCCGTGGCCGTCGGCGGTGCGCTGTACGTGGGGGTGCGCCGCCGCTCCGGCAAGCACGCGTAAGCACGTAGGGGCAGAACACAGAACGGCCGGCCCGGGGCGTCCCCCGGGCCGGCCGTTCTTTTCTGGGGTGACCGGGCTGCTGTCCCCTGCCGTCCGGTCACGCGAAGGAGCGAGGTCCCACGACGCACGTTCCGGAGGGCCGTACGTCTCATCGCTCCGGCGGAGCCACGCGTGGTGCTGCGGTTCCGCGCCTGGCTGACGCGGCCATCCACACCAACGAAGGGCATCGGGGCCGGTCACGGTCCGGACGAGTGACGAACAGGCGTAAGAGGCGGAGGAAGGGCGAGCGGTGCCCTCTGCCTCAGACGCGGCCGCGGCACAGCTCCAGCAGGGTCATGGCGAGAGCGGTCCCGGGCTTTCCGAGGGCGTCGCTCCAGTGCGCGAGCACCTCCATCTCCCGCGAGAGGTTCACGCGGCGGCCGCCCGAGGAGATCCGGGCCTCCTGGATGACGGTCGAGACGGCCATCCGCTCCTGGATCAGGCCGATGATCCGGTCGTCGATGGCGTCGATGCGCTCGCGGGACTCGGCGATCAGCTGCGCGGGGGTGGTGGTCACGGTCATGTTCTTACTCCTGTGGGTTGTGCCGGCAGGAGCGGAAACGCCAGAGCGCCCCGGTCCTGTCGGACCGGGGCGCTCTGGGAAGTCAGCGGCTCAAGCGAGCATCACGAGGACCCATGGCGACCGGACCGGCCGGTGCCATAGGTAAAGAGGAAGCTCAGCTGCTTGCGCATGGAGTGGATTATGTCCGCCCACCGCCCTCCGGGGCCAACCAGGCCCGGATCGTGAGACGGCTCGGCCGTGCGCGTGACGCGGGCGTGGTCGGTGAACACCCGTCGGAACAGGTCGTGGCCGGTCCGCCCGGTGTGCCGCAGGGCCCAGTCCTGCGCCGCGTCCTGTGCGTCGTGCGGGCCCGACTCGGCCCCGCACCGGCAGGAGGTGCAGAACGCCTCGTAGGTGATCCCGCCCTCCGGCGCGTGCCGGAGGGTGTGCGCGACGTACCGGAACACCCCGCGCGGGCTCAGCACCGGTCCCGCCCGCGGTGGGCGACGATCTCGACGTTGCAGTCCGACACCGCCGAGTGGTCACCCTGCCGGTGCGCCTGCGAGCGCTGCTCCGCCAGCGCCGCGCACACATCACAGCCGGCGGCCGGTCTCACTGCCCGCGCGGGCAGTGAGCGAGCGGCTGGTGATCGTGGAGGACTGGCACGCCGAGCTGTGGCTCGATGACGCCGACAGCATCGCGACGTACGACCGGGTGTGGAACGCGCTCCGAGACGCTGCCGTCTACGGGGCCGAGGCCCAGCGGGTGATCGGGGAGGCGCGGCGGGCGCTGTGGCAGGGGGGTCGCGGGGCGTCACGGTGACGTGGGCCTCGGATGGTGCGACAAACCGGCGGCCGGCGCCACCGGTAGAATCGACAAAACAGCCACCTCTTCCGCCGGAAGGCCGCCCCGTGCCAGAAGCACCCTCCGCCGCCCACGACAGCGCCCCGGACACGGTTCTCGTCGTCGACTTCGGCGCCCAGTACGCCCAGCTCATCGCCCGCCGCGTCCGCGAGGCACGGGTCTACAGCGAGATCGTGCCCAGCACGATGCCCGTGGCCGAGATGCTGGCCAAGAACCCCAAGGCGATCATCCTCTCCGGCGGACCGTCCTCCGTGTACGAAGAGGGCGCCCCGCGCCTGGACGACGCCCGTGGCCTTTTCGAGGCCGGGGTCCCCGTCTTCGGCATGTGCTACGGCTTCCAGCTGATGGCGACCACCCTCGGCGGCACCGTCGACAACACCGGCGCCCGCGAGTACGGCCGTACGCCGCTCGCCGTCTCCAAGGCCGGCTCCACCCTCTTCGAGGGCACCCCCGAGAACCAGTCGGTGTGGATGTCCCACGGCGACGCCTGCTCCGCCGCCCCCGAGGGCTTCACCGTCACCGCGTCGACGAACGTCGTCCCGGTCGCGGCCTTCGAGAACGACGAGAAGAAGCTGTACGGCGTGCAGTACCACCCCGAGGTGATGCACTCCACGCACGGCCAGCAGGTGCTGGAGCACTTCCTCTACCGCGGCGCCGGCCTGGAGCCCACCTGGACCACCGGCAACATCGTCGAGGAGCAGATCGCGGCCATCCGCGAGCAGGTCGGCGACAAGCGCGCCATCTGCGGCCTCTCCGGCGGCGTGGACTCCGCGGTCGCCGCGGCCCTCGTCCAGAAGGCCATCGGCTCCCAGCTGACCTGCGTGTACGTCGACCACGGCCTGATGCGCAAGGGTGAGACCGAGCAGGTCGAGAAGGACTTCGTCGCCGCCACCGGCGTACAGCTGAAGGTCGTCGACGCGCAGGAGCGCTTCCTGAGCGCGCTCGCCGGCGTCTCCGACCCGGAGACCAAGCGGAAGATCATCGGCCGCGAGTTCATCCGCGTCTTCGAGCAGGCCCAGCTGGAGATCCTCCAGGAGGACGGCCCCGCGGTCGCCTTCCTCGTCCAGGGCACCCTGTACCCGGACGTCGTCGAGTCCGGCGGCGGCACCGGCACCGCCAACATCAAGTCCCACCACAACGTCGGCGGCCTCCCCGACGACATCGAGTTCGAGCTCGTCGAGCCGCTGCGCCAGCTGTTCAAGGACGAGGTCCGGATGGTCGGCCAGGAGCTCGGCCTGCCCGACGAGATCGTCCAGCGCCAGCCCTTCCCGGGCCCCGGCCTCGGCATCCGCATCGTCGGCGAGGTCACCAAGGAGCGCCTGGACCTGCTCCGCGAGGCCGACGCCATCGCCCGCCACGAGCTGACCTCGGCCGGCCTGGACCGCGAGATCTGGCAGTGCCCGGTCGTCCTGCTCGCGGACGTCCGCAGCGTCGGCGTCCAGGGCGACGGCCGCACGTACGGCCACCCGATCGTGCTGCGCCCCGTCTCGTCCGAGGACGCGATGACCGCGGACTGGACGCGCATGCCGTACGAGGTGCTCGCGCGGATCTCCACCCGCATCACCAACGAGGTGCCGGACGTGAACCGCGTGGTCCTCGACTGCACGAGCAAGCCCCCGGGCACCATCGAGTGGGAGTAGTCCCCGCCCGCCGCCCGTGACGAAGCCGCCGTTCCCCCAGGGGAGCGGCGGCTTCGCCGTTGGTATGGCCAGGTGCGGGAGCCGCCGGTACCTTGCGCCGCGGACCGAGCCGTCGTGAGCAAGGAGCGCCCGTGGCCGAGCAGCCTGCCCCCGTACCCGTGGACCGGCTGCGGTTCCCGATGCCGCCCGTTCACGCCGACCCGGACGCGGAGCGCGCGTACCGCAAGAGGCGGCTGGCCGGGGCGCTGCGGCTGTTCGGACGGCTCGGGTACGAGGACGGGGTGGCCGGGCACGCCAGCGCGCGCGACCCGGAGTTCGAGGACTGCTACTGGGTGAACCCCTTCGGGCGGGCCCTGGCCACGCTGACCGCCGACGACCTGATGCTCGTCGACGGGGACGGACGCGTGCGCCAGGGGGGCCTGCGGGTCAACGAGCTGGCCTTCTCGGTGCACGCGGCCGTGCACCGGGCCCGGCCCGGGGCGGTGGCCGTGGTGCACACGCACGCCCCGTACGGCAGGGCGCTGGCGGCGCTCGGGGAGCTGCTCGCCCCGATCACCGAGGAGGCCTGCGCCTTCTACGAGGACCACGCACTGCTCGACGGGTTCGCCGGGCCGCAGGACGCCGGGCGGATCGCCCGCGCCCTGGGCCCGTACAAGGCGCTGGTCCTGCGCAACCGCGGGCTGCTGACGGTCGGGGACTCCGTGGACGCGGCGGCCTGGTGGTTCATCGCGGCGGAGCGCGCGGCGCAGGTACAGCTGATCGCGCGGGCCGCCGGGAAGCCGGTGCCGATCGACCACCGCAGCGCGCTCGCCGCGCGGGAGCGGTTCGGCACGGATCTCGCCGCCTGGGTCAGCTACCAGCCCCTCTGGCAGACCGTCGGCCCCTGAAGGGACCGGGCCGGGCGGGTGGCGTCAACATCATGAACGGTTAATCACCTGCTCTGACATCGTGCGCAATCCGGAACACTGCCGCAGTGGTGCACAATTCGCTGGCATTGCACCGTAGTTCAGAGAGGCGGCACGCGCGTGGCTGTCCAAGAGATGTCCCGAAGCACCCACGGCGGCGCCTGCACCTGCGACGACTGTCCGCACGGAGCCCAGGAGGGGCACCGGCGCGCCGTCGCCGCGTTCACCGAGAAGAGGGACGAGTTCGCCGCGGGCCAGGGGCTGCCGGCGGCGGTGGCCCGGTCCGCCGGGGCGTCCCGGCAGTGGGTCTCCGACGAACTGACCCTGTCGGCCCGTACGGTCGCCGACCGGAGCCGGGAGGCCGGCAACTCCTGGCTGTACCTGTTCTCGCGGCGGGCCGTGCTCGCCGTGTGGATCGCCGCCGGGGTGCTGCTGCTGGTGCAGGTCGGCACCGCGCTCGGCACCGGCTGGTCCACGGCGCGCACCGCCGGGCTACTCGCGGCGGTGGTCCTGGCCGGGCTGCTCACGGTCGCGGCCCGCGCCCAGTCGGTGCGCGGCGGGCTGCTCGCCCCGCTGGTCGGGGAGGACAACCGGCTGTCCACCTCGAAGGCGGTGCCGAGCGCGTGGGTGGTGCTGACGGCGTTCGCCGCGCTGCTCCCCGCGCTGCGGCTGGCGGCCTCGTCACCCGGGCCGGAGCGGCAGTCGCTGTACGCGGGGCTCGCGCTCGGGCGGGCGCTGCCGCTGCTGGCGGTGGTCGCGCTGACCTCGGCCGTGGCGGTGCTGGTGCGCCGGGTGGTCACCGTACGGATCATGGGCCAGCGGCTGCAGAAGCTGCCGGCGGACCGGCCGCGCGGGGCGGACCTGCTGACGGACGACGCGGGCCGCGGGAGCTTCCCGGACGCACAGTACGTGCTGGTCTCCACGGTGGTGCTGGCCTTCGCGGCGGTGTCGATGGCCCGGTTCCCGGACCGGCTGCCGCGGCTGCCGTGGGCGCTGGCCATGCTGGTGGCCCTGTCGGCGACGGTGTACCTGGCGGCGAAGTACGCGGAGGTGACCCGTCCGCTGGTGCTGTCGGTGGTCCGCAGACGGGAGCCGGGCGACCTCGACGCGGCCATCCGGCCGGGCGACGACATCGAGATCCGCGGCGTGGGATTCGTGCCGCCGGGGGCGCAGACGCCGGAGATGCTGGCCCGGCTGGTCGTACGGGTCGGGGCGGTGCACGTGCACGTGCCGCTGGTGCCGGTCGCGGGCGGGTTCACCAACCCCTCGGACTCGGTGCTGACGGTGCCGGTCCCGGCGGAAGTGGAACCCGGGCGCATCGAGGTCCAGGTGGTCACGGCCGCCGGAGTGGAATCCAACCGATGCACGATCGACGTGGCCGAGTGAACCGGGTACACATGGGACGTGACCCGAACTGACGTCCCTTCCGCCGTCTCCACCGCCCCTTACGGACTGCGGGAACAGGCCGCCCGGTACGCGCTGCTGCCGCTGCGGATCTTCCTCGGCGTGACCTTCGTCTACGCGGGCCTGGACAAGCTGACCGACTCCGCGTTCCTGTCCGCCTCCGGCACCGGCTCCATCGGCGAGCTCCTGCACGGCGTGCGCGACACCTCCGCGATCCCCGCCCTGGTGGACCGGGCCCTGCTGTCGCCCGTCGGCTTCGCCGTGGCGCTGGCCATCGGGGAGCTCCTGGTGGGCCTCGGCGTCCTGGCCGGCCTGCTGACCCGGATCGCGGCCACCGGCGGAGCGCTGATCTCGCTCAGCCTGTGGCTCACGGTGTCCTGGCAGGTGTCCCCGTACTACTACGGCAACGACCTGATCTACCTGATGGCATGGATCCCGATGATCCTGGCCGGAGCGCCCTATCTGTCGCTGGACTCGCTGATCCGGTCCCGCCGGTCCCGGCGTACCGCGTAGGTCACCGTCCCCACCAGCGCGGCGAGGCAGAGCCCGCCCATGGCCATCGGGATGACCAGGAACCAGGGCAGGTCGGCCTCGCCGGTCGCGTCGAGCAGGTACAGCACGCCCGCGGCCACCAGGACCAGGCCGGCCAGCAGCCGTCCGGGCTGGAACTCATGACGCCGCACGGGCCACCTCCACCTGTCCCACACCCGCGTTCAGGTGCAGCTCGATCGTTCCCCCGGCCTCGGTGCCGGCGGGCGGCTTCAGGGTCGCCTGCTGGGTTTCGCCGCCGCTCTTGATGCGTACGTCCTGGCTGGTGTCCCCGGGCAGCCTGATGTCGCCCAGCTTGACCGAGACATCGGCCTGCGCCGTGACCTCGCGGGGCACGATCACCTTGAGGCGGCCCGCCTCCACGGCGGCACGGACGGACAGCGTGGTGCCCTTCGGCACGTCCAGCCGGCTCAGGTCCAGCGTGGCCAGCCCGGTGCCCGCCGTGTAGACGGGCCGTACGTCGGCCACCGCGGCCGGCCGCCATTCCACGGCCTTCCAGTCGGTGCCGATCTCGCGAGGCAGCGCGGAGGCACCGGCCAGCAGCCCGGCGGTGATCACCGCCAGCAGGATGGTGCCGAAGCCGGTGCGGCCCTTGACCGAGCTGACCGCGAGGCCGAGACCGAACACGGCCAGGGCCGAGGCGAGCCCGATCTGCAGCGCGTGCGAGAGGGTGCTGCCCTGCCAGACCGAGGCGGTGGCGGCGCCCCCGGCCAGTACGGCCAGCACGAACACCCGGCCGCCGATGCCGCCGTTCGGGACCGCCGGGGCGGCGGCCCGCCGGGGCGCGGCCGGGGCCCCGCCCACCGCCGTGCTCCGGTCCGCCGCGGGGGAGTCGTCCGGCCCCCACAGGTATCCGGTGGCCCCGACGGGGCCGGTGGTGCCGTCCTTGACCAGCGGGTCCCGCCACCAGGAGGGGCCGCCGGGCGCCGGCGGAGCCTGGGTCTCCGGGGGGCCCGGGCGGTGGGCCGCCTGGGGCTCCGCCTCGGGGGCGGCGGCGGCGCGGCGGCGCTGCGACCAGTACGAGGCCCCGCCGAGGGCCAGGATGACCAGTACGGAGAAGACGGCCAGTCCGCCGTTGTCCAGCATCGACAGGAACAGCGCGCAGCCGACCAGGGCCGCGAACACCGCGGCGAGGGTGGCGCCCTCGACCCGGCCGGTCAGCAGCTTCTTCGCCTCGCTGTCGTCCTCGCCCTCCACGGGCAGCAGCAGCCACGCGAAGCCGTAGAAGATCAGGCCGACACCGCCGGTGATCGCGAGGACGCCGAGCACGATCCGGAAGATCACCGGGTCCAGGTCGAAATACCGGCCGAGGCCGCCGCACACGCCCGCGAGGACCTTGTCGCGCTTGCTGCGGCGCAGGGGCGGCCGGTCGGCGGCGTGGTCGGCGGCGTGGTCGGCGGCACGGTCCGACGGCCGGTCCGCGGAACGGTCTGCGGAGCGGTCGCCCGGCGGCGGTGCCGCGCCGGCAGCGGCCGGCGACGGCGGGGAGTCGTGCTTGGTCATGGCTCCATGGTGACGGGCCGCCGCGCCCAGCGGCACCGGGCCCGACCCTGGCACAACCCTGATATCCCCCCGACAGAACTGGGGGGCTGCCCTGATGCCCCGCGTGCCTCGCGCGTGTGACCATCGGTGACATGCCCGTTTCCGCCGCCCTCCGCCCCCCGCACGCAGCAGATGCCGACGAACCGGCGCAGCGCAGGCTCTACCGCAGCGCCGACGGCCGGATGCTCGGCGGTGTCGCGCGCGGTCTCGCCGGGCACCTCGGGCTGCCGGTCATCTGGGTCCGGCTCGCCTTCCTCGGCCTGTTCATGTGGGGCGACGGGCTGGGCGTGCTGCTGTACGCCGCGTTCTGGGTCTTCGTACCGCTGGGTGTGGGCGGCCGCACCGGCCACCGCTCCTTCTTCGAGACCCTCCCCGACGGCAGCCGGCGCCTGCGCAAGCCCGAGAAGGGGCAGATCACCGCGCTCATCGCGCTGTGCATCGGCGCCGGGATCTTCATCGGCAAGGTCCAGGTCGGCGGCGCGTCCGGGCGGTACGTATGGCCGACGCTGCTGGTCGGCGCCGGCGTGGTCCTCGTCTGGCGGCAGGCCGACAACGCACGCCGCGCCCACTGGGGCGCCTCGGCCGGGCGCAACGCGCGCCTCCTCCAGATGGCCCGCGGGTTCGCCGGGGTCGCGCTGGTCGGCGTGGGCCTGACCGTCTTCATCGTCGTACGCGGCTCCGCGGCGCAGCTCGGCAACGTGCTGACCGCAGCCCTCGCCGTCCTCGTCGGCATCGCCCTGCTGGCCGGGCCCTGGCTGATCCGGATGACCCAGGACCTCTCCGAGGAGCGCCTGATGCGCATCCGCGCCCAGGAGCGCGCCGAGGTCGCCGCCCACGTGCACGACTCGGTGCTGCACACGCTCACCCTGATCCAGCGCAACGCGGAGGACGTGGGCGAGGTGCGCCGCCTCGCCCGCGCCCAGGAGCGGGAGCTGCGGAACTGGCTGTACAAGCCGGAGGGCACCGGCAAGGACGAGGCCGAGGAGCCGGCCACCCTCGCGGAGGCCGTGAAGAAGACGGCGGCCGAGGTGGAGGACCATCACGGGGTCCCGATCGAGGTCGTGGTGGTCGGTGACTGCCCGCTCGACGAGAAGCTGGCCGCACAGATCCAGGCCGCGCGCGAGGCGATGGTCAACGCCGCCAAGTACGGTGGCGAGGGCGGGCCGGTGCAGGTGTACGCCGAGGTGGAGGGGCAGACGGTGTTCGTGTCCGTACGGGACCGGGGGCCGGGCTTCGACATCGACGCGGTACCGGACGACCGCATGGGCGTACGAGAATCGATCATCGGCCGGATGCAGCGCAACGGCGGGACCGCACGGCTGCGGTCCGCGCCCGACGGCGGCACGGAAGTCGAGCTGGAGATGGAGAGGGCGGCGAACGCAGCATGACCGAAGAGACCGGCAGCGGGGGCGTGACCGGGGGTACCTCCGGCGGTGGCGGGGGGCAGGTCCGTGTGGTGCTCGTCGACGACCACCGGATGTTCCGTACGGGCGTGCAGGCCGAGATCGGCGAGACCGCCCGGACCGGCGTCGAGGTCGTCGGCGAGGCGGCCGACGTCGACCAGGCCGTCACGGTCATCACCGCGACCCGGCCCGAGGTGGTCCTCCTCGACGTGCACCTGCCCGGCGGCGGCGGGGTCGAGGTGCTGCGGCGCTGCGCCCCGCTGATGGCGGCGGCAGAGGACCCGGTGCGGTTCCTGGCCCTGTCCGTGTCGGACGCGGCCGAGGACGTCATCGGGGTCATCCGGGGCGGCGCGCGCGGGTACGTCACCAAGACCATCACCGGGACCGACCTCGTGGACTCGATCTTCCGGGTGCAGGAGGGGGACGCGGTGTTCTCGCCGCGGCTGGCGGGCTTCGTGCTCGACGCGTTCGCCTCGACGGACGCGCCGCCGGTCGACGAGGACCTGGACCGCCTCACGCAGCGCGAGCGGGAGGTGCTGCGGCTGATCGCGCGCGGGTACGCGTACAAGGAGATCGCCAAGCAGCTCTTCATCTCGGTGAAGACGGTGGAGTCGCACGTCTCGGCGGTCCTGCGCAAGCTCCAGCTGTCCAACCGGCACGAGCTGACCCGCTGGGCGACGGCACGCCGCCTGGTCTGAGCATGCGCGGGTCCGGGCACGTGCGGGTCCGGGCACGTGTGATCCACGCCGCAGGGGGCGGGGGCAACCGCGCGGCGCCACGCGGCCCTCTTGGGTGGCGTGATGAGCTTGACGGGGATCCCCCTCTTCGCGACGGCGATCGCCCTCACGGCGATCGCCGTCATCCTGCCGCTGGCCGTGTGGAGCAAGGTGCGCGGCCCCTCCGCCGTACGGGTGTCGACCCGGGCCCTGATGGTGCTGTTCGCCCAGGTCACCGCCGTTGCGCTGGTGTTCATCGCGGTGAACCGGCAGGAGACCTTCTACAACTCCTGGGGCGATCTGCTCGGTACCGGCAAGTACGTCACCGCCGCCCCCGACCTGGGCCCGGACGGGCTCGGCGGGAAGAAGGCCACCGAGGTCAAGGCGGAGCCGAAGGTGCACCAGGAGTTCCAGCCGGTCGAGGGTCTGGGCGGCCGGGTCAAGAAGACCGAGCTCGACGGCAAGATCTCCGGGGTCAAGGGCGACGTCATGGTGTGGCTCCCGCCGCAGTACGACGACCCGGCGTTCAAGGACAAGAAGTTCCCCGTGGTCGAGCTGATCCCGGGCATACCGGGGACGGGCAAGTCCTGGTTCCAGGGGCTCAAGGCGCACGAGGTGCTGGAGCCGCTGATGAAGAGCGGCAAGGTGCAGCCGTTCATCCTCGTCTCGCCGCGCGCCATGCTGCTGGGCAACGGCGACACCGGCTGCGCGAACATCCCCGGCAAGGTCAACGCGGACAGCTGGTTCAGCGTCGACGTCCGCAAGATGGTCGTCGACAACTTCCGGGCGTCGGACGAGGCCCGCACCTGGGGCGTGGCCGGGTACTCGGCGGGCGCGTACTGCTCCGCCAAGCTGGGGATCCTCCACCCTGACCGCTACAGCGCGGCCGTCTCCCTGTCCGGCTACAACGACCCGGGCCAGGAGCCCACCTCGCTGGTCGCCAAGGACCCGGAGCTGCGGCGCACCCACAACCTGAAGGCCCTGCTCAAGGCCGCGCCCGCGCCGCCGGCGGTCGCGCTGTGGCTGTCGGGGGCCGATCAGGACGGCTACCTGTCCGGCACGGACCTCAAGGCGATCGCGCAGAACCCGACCACGGTGCACGTGGAGAAGGTGGTCGGCGGCCACAACCTCGATTCGTGGTCGAAGCAGATCCCGCAGACCTTCGGCTGGCTGAGCACGCAGGTCAAAGCGCCGTAGGGCACCTCATGCCGGGCGGGAGGCGCCGGCCCAGGGCATGGAGTCGATCGGGGCCACGCGGACCGTCGCGCCGGGGTGGGGGGCGTGGATCATCTGGCCGTTGCCGATGTACAGGCCGACATGGGTGACGCCGGAGTAGAAGAACACCAGGTCGCCGGGGGCCAGCTGGTCGCGGGAGACGCGCTGTCCCGTGTTGATCTGGGTGTAGGTGGTGCGGGGGAGGGAGACCCCGGCCGAGCGCCAGGCCGCCTGGGTCAGGCCGGAGCAGTCGAACGATCCCGGTCCCGTCGCGCCCCAGACGTACGGCTTGCCGATCGCCCCGTACGCGAAGGCCACCGCACGGGCGGCGCGCGACCCGTCGGAGGCCGGTGGCGGGGCCGTGCTGCGCGGGCCGGCCGGGGCCGCGCCGGCCGACTGGGCCTCGTACGCGGCGCGCTCCTCGGCGGTGAGCTTGGCCAGCAGCCGCTTGGCGGCGCTCAGCTTGCCCTCGACGGTGGCCTTGTACTCGGCGAGTTCGCCCTCGCGGGCGCGCAGGTCGCAGAGCCGGTCGGCGGCCTTGTCCTTGAGCTGTCCGATCTCGTCGAGCTGCCGCCGTACGGAGGAGATCTCGGCGGCGTTGCGGTCGCCGGTCCGGGTCAGGAACGCGGCCCGGTCCAGGTACTCCTGCGGGTCCTCGGCCAGCGCCAGCTGCACGGCGGGTCCCAGGCCGCCGCTGCGGTACTGGCCGGCGGCCAGGGAACCGAGCGTCCTGCGGGCCGTGTTGAGCCGGTCGGTCCTGCGGGCGGTCTCGTCGCGCAGCCCGTCGAGGGCGCGCTGGGCCTCGTCGGCCTTCTCCTTCGCCCCGTTGTACCGCTCGGATGCCGCCTCGGCCTCCTCGTAGAGCCGGTCCACCTCCGCCCTCACCTGGGAGGGCGTCTGCTGGGGGTCGGCCTGGGAGGTGCCTTCGAAGGCGGTGGCGGTGGCAGCGCCCGCGAGGGCGAGCGTGGCGGCGGTCCGTAGGGTGCCGCGGGAGAGCGGGCGCTGCCTGGGCTTTCGGTGACTGGCCACGAGGGCCTCACGTCCTTCCTCGCTCGGGAGCTCTGTGCTTGGAGGAGGACGCTAGACGTGAAGGTAACGACCGGATGACGAGATGGCCGTAAGTGGCCTGACGTGACCGGATGTGGCGGCCCGCGGATCAGTGCCAGAGGACGGCTATGAAGATATTGACCACGGTCAGCCCGCCGACCGCGCCGAACAGCGCCTTCTCCACCCGCTCCTCGTCCCGCTTCACGTAGACGAGGGCGAGGACCACGAAGAGGACGGCGAGCTTCACGCCGATCTTGACCTGGTTGACGCTGCCGCCGTCCATCTCGTGGAAGCCGACCAGCAGGACGCCGGTGACGAGCATCGTCAGCGCGCCGTGCAGCATCCCGGGCACGAAGCGGGCGGTGCCTGCACTCATCGCCTTCATCTGGGTCAGGAACCCGCCGAGGAGAGCGGCGATCCCGATGATGTGCAGGCCCACGAAAGCATTGATGAGTACGTCCATGGCGTCGAGCGTACGGGGGCTCCCGGCCCGCCCCGGAAGCGGGTCGGCTCGTCGTCGACCGCCTCCGGCCGCTCCTCCGGAGGTGGTGGCGTGGCCGCTGCCGTCGGGGCGTACCGCGCGGACCGCGCGGGTGCCCGGTCCGGCCATGTCCGTACGAGATCTGCGTACAGTGAGGGCATGGCTGCCGCAGCTGAGCTGACCCACCCCTGCGCCGAGCACCTCGAGCTGGCCGAGGTGCTCGCCGCCCTCGGGCATCCCGTCCGCCTCGAGATCGTCCGCAAGCTCGCCTCCGCCGAGGAGACGTTCTGCGGCGAGGTGGTGCCCGGCCTGCCCAGGTCGAGCGTCACGCACCATCTCAGGACGCTCCGCGAGGGCGGGGTGATCCGCCAGCGCCCGCAGGGCCGCAAGCTCTACCTCACGCTGCGCCGGGCCGACCTGGAGCTGCGCTTCCCGGGCCTGCTGGAGCTCGTCCTCCGCTGAGGTGAGCGGGGCCACAGGGGCGGGTGCGGCCGATTTTCCGCGGTCGGGGCCGGGTGTCCGTCCCGACCCCTAGACTCGGAAAGCGATGAGCAGCCTCTTTGACGACAGTTTCCTGGCGGACCTCACCCCCTCCGACGAGGTCCCTCCGCCGCCCGAGGAGCACGCCGCCCCGGAGCCGGGTGCGGACGATCTCTTCGGGGGCCGGTTCGACATGGCCTTCGGCGGTGGGGGGAGTGGTGACGCGTACTACCGGGACGGCGCCCCCAAGCCCGTCATCGACCCGGCGACGCTCCTGGACGGCCTGAACGAGCAGCAGGCCGCGGCCGTGGTGCACGCCGGCTCCCCGCTGCTCATCGTGGCCGGCGCCGGATCCGGCAAGACCCGGGTGCTGACCCACCGCATCGGCCACCTGCTGGCCGCGCGGAACGTCCACCCCGGCCAGATCCTGGCGATCACCTTCACCAACAAGGCCGCCGGCGAGATGAAGGAGCGCGTCGAAGGCCTGGTCGGACCGCGCGCCAACGCCATGTGGGTGTCCACCTTCCACAGCGCGTGCGTGCGCATCCTGCGCCGCGAGTCGAAGCGGCTGGGCTTCACCTCGTCCTTCTCGATCTACGACGCGGCCGACTCGAAGCGCCTGATGGCGCTCGTCTGCCGCGACCTGGACCTGGACCCGAAGAAGTTCCCGCCCAAGGCCTTCAACGCCAAGATCTCGAACCTCAAGAACGAGCTCATCGACGAGGACGCGTTCGCCGGGCAGGCCGCCGACGGGTTCGAGAAGACCCTCGCCCAGGCCTACGCGATGTACCAGGGGCGGCTGCGCGAGGCCAACGCGCTCGACTTCGACGACATCATCATGACCACGGTGCACCTGCTCCAGGCGTTCCCGGACGTCGCCGAGCACTACCGGCGCCGCTTCCGCCACGTCCTGGTCGACGAGTACCAGGACACCAACCACGCCCAGTACACGCTGGTGCGCGAGCTCGTCGGCACCGGTTATCCGGACCTGCCGCCGGCCGAGCTGTGCGTGGTGGGTGACGCCGACCAGTCGATCTACGCCTTCCGCGGCGCGACCATCCGCAACATCCTCCAGTTCGAGGAGGACTACAAGGACGCGACGACGATCCTGCTGGAGCAGAACTACCGCTCCACGCAGACGATCCTCTCCGCCGCCAACGCGGTCATCGAGCGCAACGAGAACCGCCGCGCCAAGAACCTGTGGACCGAGGCCGGCAGCGGCGCCGTCATCACCGGCTACGTCGCGGACACCGAGCACGACGAGGCGCAGTTCGTCGCCGACGAGATCGACCGGCTGACGGACGCGGGCGACGCCAAGGCGGGCGACGTGGCGATCTTCTACCGGACGAACGCACAGTCGCGCGTGTTCGAGGAGATCTTCATCCGGGTCGGACTGCCCTACAAGGTCGTCGGCGGCGTCCGCTTCTACGAGCGCAAGGAGGTCCGGGACGTCCTCGCGTACCTGCGCGTCCTGGCGAACCCGGAGGACAACGTCCCGCTGCGCCGGATCCTGAACGTGCCCAAGCGCGGCATCGGCGAGCGCGCGGAAGCGATGATCGACGCGCTCGCGATGCGCGAGAAGATCACCTTCCCGCAGGCGCTGCGGCGCGTGGACGAGGCGTTCGGCATGGCCGCACGCTCGACCAACGCCGTGAAGCGGTTCAACGTGCTGATGGAGGAACTCCGCACGATCGTCGACTCGGGCGCGGGCCCGGCGGTGGTGCTGGAGGCGGTGCTGGAGCGTACCGGCTACCTCGCCGAGCTCCAGGCCTCGACCGACCCGCAGGACGAGACGCGGATCGAGAACCTCCAGGAACTCGCGGCCGTGGCCCTGGAGTTCGAGCAGGCCCGGGACGAGACGAACCCGGGCACGCTCGCGGAGTTCCTGGAGCAGGTCGCGCTCGTCGCCGACTCCGACCAGATCCCGGACGAGGACGAGGACGGCTCGGGCGTCATCACGCTGATGACCCTGCACACCGCCAAGGGCCTCGAGTTCCCGGTGGTCTTCCTGACCGGCATGGAGGACGGGGTCTTCCCGCACATGCGGGCGCTGGGCCAGACCAAGGAGCTGGAGGAGGAGCGCCGCCTCGCGTACGTCGGCATCACGCGTGCGCGCGAGCGGCTGTACCTGACCCGTTCCTCGATGCGCAGCGCATGGGGCACCCCCTCGTACAACCCGCCGTCGCGGTTCCTCGAGGAGATCCCGGCGGAGTACCTGCAATGGAAGCGCACGGGCGCCGCGCAGAAGCCGGCGGGCCCGATGCGGAGTTCCGGCTCGGGTTCGGGCTACGGGTCGGGCTACGGGTCCGGGAAGGCGACCTTCGGCACCTCGCCGGAGGCTTTCCTGTCGTCGTCGCGTACGAAGTCGGGGCCGTCCGGGTTCGCGACGCGCCGGGCCGCCGACAAGCCCGTCATCGCGCTGGTGGTCGGGGACCGGGTCACGCACGACCAGTTCGGGCTGGGCACGGTCATGGAGGTCAGGGGCGCCGGCGCGGACGCGCAGGCCACCATCGACTTCGGGGACGACAAGCCGAAGCGCCTGCTGCTGCGCTACGCGCCGGTGCAGAAGCTGTAGCGGCTCCGGCCGGGTCCGGCCGGGTTGCGATCCGGGCCGGGTTGCGATCCGGCCGGTCCGGGCTGGGCCGGGTGCGATCCGGGCCGGGCCAGGCTGGGCCGGGGCTTAGGTCGGGTCCAGGCCGTGGCTGCGGAGCCAGGGCAGAGGGTCGATCGCCGCGCCGGCACCGGGCCGTACCTCGAAGTGGAGGTGCGGGCCGGTGGAGTTGCCGGAATTGCCCGAGTAGGCGATGACGTCGCCCGCCTTGACCTTTCCGGACCGGATCTTGGTGCTGCTGAGGTGGCAGTACCAGGTCTCGGTGCCGTCGGGCGAGGTCACTATGGCCATGTTGCCGTAGGCGCTGTTCCACTGGGTGCGCACGGTGCCGTCGGTGGCGGCCATGACCGGGGTGCCGTAGGAGACCGGGAAGTCGATGCCGGTGTGCACGGACATCCACATGCCGCCGGCCTGGCCGAAGGTGGCGCTGAGGCCGTGCTGCTCGACCGGGATCGCGAACTTGGGGCGGGCCGCCTCCTTGGCCGCCTCCTCCTCCGCCTTCTTCTTCTTTTCGTCGTCCTGGCGCTGGCGCAGGTCGATGCGCTCCTGCGTACGGCTCGCGCGGTCCGCGAAGTCGCCCGCGTCGGCGCTGAGCGCCGTCAGCTGGGTGTCGAGCTTGCTGTTCGCCGCGACGGGCTTCACCGAAGCCGGGTCGGGCGCGGCCATCGTGGTGGTGCCCTCGGCGGGCTTGTCCGCGGCGGTGAGTCCGCCGACGGAGGCGGCCGCGACACCGGCGACGCCCATCACGCAGGCGGAGGGCACGGCCACGGTCAGCAGGGCGGAACGCTTCGCCGGGGTGCGGCGCCGGCTGCTGCTGCCGCCTCCGGACGGGGAATCGGACGCGGCCGTCGCCTTGGTCTTGGCGCCGGCACGGCGCGAGGCGCGGGGCACGGGCGCGGCGGCCGGGGTGACCGGCATGGCCTGGGTGGGCAGGTCGTGCACCGGGGCGTCCGCGAGGTCGGCATCGGGGTCGAGGCCGAAGTCGTGGCCGAAGTCGAGGTCAAGGTCGAGCTCGTGGTCGAGCTCCGGCTCGGGGTCTTCGTTGCCGAGGACTTCGAAGACGGCGGTCTCGCTGTAGGCGTCGGCGGCCGGTGCCTCGTAGGAGTAGGCCGTGTCCTGGTGCGACTGCGACTGCGACTGCGGCTGTTGCTGCTGGTACTCGTACGCGTAGTCGTACGAGAAGGTCTGGGTCTGCTGCTCGTGCTGCGGGACGGTGTTCCAGGCGGTTGCGTCGTACGCGCCGGTCTCGGTGCCCGTGGTGCCGTAACCCGGCACCGCCCACTGCCCGGTCTGCCCGGTTTGCTCGTAGTCGAAGGCGGTGGCCTGATAGTCCGTGCTGCTCGGCTGGTTCCAGCCGCTCGTATCCGTCCCCCAGCTACCGCTGGGAGGTGCCCCCAGTCCGGTGTCGGTGCCGGTGTCCTCGGGGACGCCGCCCTGGGCGGGGATGGTCGACAGGTAGCCGCCGTCCTGCGCGTAACTTCCCTGAGCGGACCAGGCGGTGGAGTCGTACGCGCCGGTCTCGTAGGACTCGTAGGAGGCGTAAGAGGCGTAGTCGTACCCCTGGCCCTGCGTTTCATAGGGGACGTAGGGCGAGTCGCCAGCGAAAGTGGTGTGGGAAAGGCCGTCGTACCCGGAATCGGGGTACTGGCCCGACGAGGGGCGGTCGTTCACCAACTTCTCTTTCGCCTCGGCAGTGGGGGCCTGGGTGGCCAGGGAACTCGAGGTTCCCTGGGGAGAGCAGTGGCGTGACTGTACCCGGCGGTTACTGGCAACGACAATCTTCGAGTGGTTTCCGGCTTTCCGGAACCGGGCATTCGGCCGCCTTTCGGTCGCGGCAAGGCCGAGCCTTGGCCTTGAGTTCGAAATCCGTTCGAGTCTCGGTGGGTTGGTGTTCACGCGACGGAAGCGGCGTCTCCCAGGCCTTCGACGACGGCCGGACCGGACCCGTCGAGGGCGCGCCGGACCGCCGCCGTCACGGCGGGGTGGGCGGGCAGGGCGAGGTGTCCGATACCAGTGACCTGCACGTTCTCCACGCGCAGATCCGGATGCTCGATGCGGGCCGTCTCGGTCGGATCCATCAGTTCGTCGAACTCGCTCCAGAACGCCACGCATCGGGTCCGGCAGCCGGGCGCGGGTGCCCGCAGCTCGGCCATCACCTCGGAATCCGGGCGCATCTGCCGGACCAGCGGGTGGGCGTCCATGAACGGGGCGACCCGCGTGCCGGAATGCGGGGTGCCGAGCGTGACGAGCGTGCGGACGCGGGCCTCGCCGCCGAGGCGCTGGACGTAGTACCGCCCGACCAGCCCGCCCAGGCTGTGCCCGACCAGGTCCACCTGCTCCTGTCCCGTGCGCTCGCACAGCTCCTCGACGCGCCGGGCGAGGTGGCGGGCGGTGACGCGCAGGTCGCGGGTGAAGGGGGAGTAGTTGTACGTCTCCACCTGCCGCCGTCCGCCCGCGGCGAGGGTGCGGCGCAGCAGGACGAACACGGACCGGTTGTCGGTGAACCCGTGCAGCAGGAGTGCGGGCGTCTGCCCGAGGTGCTTTTTTCCTGTTTCGGCGGGTTTTTCCTGGCGTATCCCGGTCGGGTACAGCAGCAGGTGGCCGCCGAGGACCACCGCCTCGAGCACACCGGCCCGCAGCGCGGCCCCGGACGCGGGTACGGATACGGGTATGGACAGCCCCATCGACGGCCTCCCCTAAGCCTTTTGGGACTGCGGCCGGCCGCGCCACCGTGCCGTGCGGCTGTCGGTACGGTGGCGCGGCGCCCCCGGTGCGGCTCCCCCTGTCGGTGAATCAACGCCGTCCCACGTGTGATTTCCCCCTCGTGGTTGACCGTGAAACGGGGGTGTGCGCGATGCTGTACTTAACGTTCGTTCACTCGGGAGGCAGTGCGATGGGTGTGACCGGTCCGATCCGTGTGGTGGTGGCCAAGCCGGGTCTCGACGGCCACGACCGCGGGGCCAAGGTGATCGCGCGTGCGCTGCGGGACGCGGGCATGGAGGTCATCTACACGGGCCTCCACCAGACCCCCGAGCAGATCGTGGACACCGCCATCCAGGAAGACGCCGACGCGATCGGCCTCTCGATCCTGTCGGGCGCGCACAACACGCTGTTCGTGCGGGTCCTGGAGCTGCTCAAGGAGCGCGAGGCGGAGGACATCAAGGTCTTCGGCGGCGGCATCATCCCGGAGGACGACATCGCCCCCCTGAAGGAGAAGGGCGTGGCCGAGATCTTCACCCCGGGCGCGACGACGACGTCGATCGTGGACTGGGTCCGCGCCCACGTCCGCACCGCGTAACCGCCCGGGGCCGCCGCTGCGCGGGATCAATTCCGCGCAGCGGTAGCCCTCGGCGGGTCAGGGTCTCGGGGCCAGCTCCGAGAGCATCGTGGCGCGCAGGCGCAAGGTGGCCACCAGGCGCTGGAAGGCCTCCGACCAGTACGCCGCGGCGCCCGGAGACGTGTCCGGCGGGCCGTCCGAGGCCTCCGTCAGGGACTCCAGATGGTCGGCCGCCGCGGGATCCAGGCAGCGCTCCGCCAAACCCATCACCCCGCTGAAGCTCCACGGGTAGCTGCCCGCCTCCCGCGCGGCGTCCAGCGCGTCCACCACCGCCCGCCCCAGCGTCCCGGCCCACGGCACCACGCACACGCCGAGCAGCTGGAACGCCTCCGACAGGCCGTGTGCCCGGATGAACTCCGCGACCCACTCCGCCCGTTCCGCATCCGGCAGGATCGACAGCAGCTTCGCCCGCTCCGCGAGCGACGCCGTGCCGGGGGCCGTCGCGGTCGGCGCCGACGCCGAGCCGAGCAGGGCCTTCGACCAGCCCGGATCACGCTGGCGCACCGCCGCCCGGCACCACGCCGCGTGCAGCTCCTCCCGCCAGCTCTCGCCCCCGGCCACCGGCAGCGCCACGATCTCCGCCGGGCCGAGCCCCCCGAACCGTTCCCGCCAGCAGGACAGCGGCGCCGCCTCCACCAGCTGGCCCAGCCACCAGGCCCGCTCCCCGCGTCCGGCGGGCGGCTGCTTGACCACGCCGTCCCGCAGCATCCCCGCATCGCAGGCGGCCGGCGGAGTCACCCCCTGCGGCCCCACGCAGGCCAGCGCCCGCTCCGCCATCCGCCCGGCCAGCGCGGACTCCGGCAGCGCGGACAGCAGCTCGGCGGCCGTCGCCCGGACATTGCGGCTCCGGTCGCCCAGCGCCGCCTCCAGGAACGGCTCGTCCCCCTCCGCCAGCCCCACCCGCAGCGAGTCGAGGAACATCAGCCGGTCCTCGGCCCGTTCCGTGGCCCAGGTCGTCGACAGCAGCCGCGTCGCGGCCGCCGCCTCGTGCGCCCGTACGGTGCCCAGCAGGGCCACACGCTCCGCGAACAGCCCCTCCTGCCACAGCCGTTCCACCGCGGCCCGGTTCCCGGGGTCGGGGAGCTCGCCGGTGCCGCCCGCCCCGCCGCGCAGGGCGAACCGCCAGTCCGGGTTCAGCCGGGCCAGCCACAGCCCCCGCGCCCCGGCCAGGGCCACGGCCTGCGGGCGCAGGTCCGTGCGGGCCCGGGCCGCGTCCAGCAGCGCCGGCACCAGCGCGGCCGGCGCCCGGTAGCCGTGCCGCCCGGCGGCGGCCAGCCACTGCGGCAGCAGCTCCGTCAGATCCGGGGCCGCCCCGCGCCGGCCGCCGCCGCCCGCGCCGGTCCGGCCGGCCAGCAGCTGCGCGAGCCGCCGCCGGGCCGGCTCCGGCGGAGCCGGGCGAGGATCCCGCGGCGCGGGATCCGGCCGCGGACCCGCCTCGGCGGGCCGCAGCCCGGCCCGGCGCCGTACGGTCTGCACGGCCGCCGCGTCCAGCAGCGCCGCAGGGCTGCCCTGGCGCCGTCCGGTGCCCAGCAGCGCGGCACCGACCAGCTCCTCCCACTCCCCGTAACCCGTGTCCGCAGTCGTCGTAGTAGTCGTGTCCATGGCCGTCGTCGCCGTCACCGCGTCCCTCCCTCTCGTCGTGCAGCGCTCCGGTCCCGCCCCCTCCGCGGGACCGGAGCAGCTTTCGCGCCCCGTCCGCCGACCCTTCAGCTTGCGTGGTTGTCGTTCACAAAAGCCCCCCGGCTTCATCGTTCGTGCACGTCGGCGCCCCCGCGCCGGCGTTCCCTCCCCTACGAGGCCCCCCGGCCCCGTCACCCCAGGGCGACCGGTTCCGGGCAGCCCGGCTGCCAGGCCGTCAACGGAGTGAATCCGCGGTGTCCGCATTCGCCGAACACCGTGACCGGGCCGCCGCCCGAGAGCGCGGCCAGCTGCCACAGTCCGGACCGCGACCGCCCCCCGGCGAGCGTGACCGGCAGCGCGGAGGTGCCCTCCGCGTCCGCCAGCTGCCAGCCCGATTCCCCCGGTATCGGGATCACCGGGCCCAGCACCACCGGCCACGAGTCCAGCCACGGGTCCTCCCGCAGCGCCGCCCCGTACGCCTCCAGTGCCGCCCCCGTACCGACCCCGGCCGGGGCCCGATCGCACGGCGCGGCCGCCGCGGATCTCTCCCCGAGATCCGCCCGCAGCCCCGCCGAACCGGGCCGGAAGCGAGCCTCCGCCTCCAGCACCAGCCCCACGGGCAGTGCCAGCCCCGGAGGCCGCCCGGGCGGACCGAAGTCCAGCACCAGGGCCGGGCGCCCGCTCCCCAGCCCGCGCAGCCATGTCCGGCGGGTGATGAGCCGGCCGTCCGGTGACGCCGAGTCGTACTGGGCCAGCACCAGCCAGCGGTCCCGTACGACCTCCCCCTCCGCGGCGATACCCGGCAGCCCCACCCTGCTCCGGACCGTCGCGGCGAGCGGCTCCGGCAGACCTGCCAGCCCGAGCCAACCCCGGTTCAGCAGGTGCAGCAGCGCCCCCTCCTCCAGCATCCGGGCGGGCCATCCGGGACCGCAACTGGGTATCGTCCCCAACTCCCGCACCCGCGCCGCCAGTCCTGGCGCCTGCGCGTCGACCATCCGTGCGGCGGTCTCCTCCCAGGGCGCGTATCCCGCCTGCTGCTGGCCGGCCAGGCCCCCGCGCAGCACGTCCTCGAGCCGCTGCTCCAGCTCGGTGACGCCGGCGCCGATCCGGGCCGCCCTCCGTTCGGCCCGGCGCTTCGCCGCCTCCTCGTCCACCGGCCCGGCCGCCGCGGCCGCGGGTCGCGCGGCCTTCGCCGCCCGCTCCGCCAGCCACGCGGCGGCCCAGTCCGGCGCCTCGCCGGTTTCGCCGGACCCCTCCGCCGCCCAGAGCAGCAGCAGCCCGAGCGCGTGCTTGCACGGGAACTTCCGGCTCGGGCAGGAGCACTTGTACGCGGGGCCCCTCAGGTCCACGACCGTCCGGTACGGCGTACTGCCGCTGCCCTTGCACAACCCCCACACCGAACCGGAAGCGGAACCTCCGGTCTGTGACCATGGACCCGCCCCGCCCAGCTTGGCCCCCGCCTTGCGCGACGCATCGTCAGGAGCCAGAGCCAGTACCTGTTCCGCCGTCCAGCGGACCCCCTGCTCAGTCATGTGTTCCACCGTAGAGACCCCCACTGACAATCGCTCTGACCTGCAACAACGGTGTAGGGGAGGGGTGTTGTCAGTGGCGTGGTGCACCGTTGTTCCAGCAGCCGGAAGCGGCTGCCGAGCATTGGAGGGGGACCATGACCACGCCCGAGAGCGACAAGGGCGCAGGCGCGCTGCGACCGCACGCCGAAGACGCCTTCGCGGACGAACTGAAAGCCCTGGCGGCCGCCGACGACCGGCCCCGTCCGACGCGTTGGAAGCTTTCCCCGTGGGCCGTGGCCACGTACCTGCTCGGCGGCACCCTCGACGACGGCACGGTCATCACGCCCAAGTACGTCGGGCCGCGCCGCATCGTCGAGGTCGCCGTCTCCACCCTCGCGACCGACCGCGCCCTGCTCCTGCTCGGCGTCCCCGGCACCGCCAAGACCTGGGTGTCCGAGCACCTGGCCGCGGCCGTCAGCGGGGACTCCACCCTCCTCGTCCAGGGCACCGCCGGCACCCCCGAGGAGGCCATCCGGTACGGCTGGAACTATGCCCGCCTCCTCGCCCACGGGCCCAGCCGCGAAGCCCTCGTACCGAGCCCCGTCATGCGGGCCATGGCCGAGGGCATGACCGCCCGCGTCGAGGAGCTCACCCGCATCCCGGCCGACGTCCAGGACACCCTCATCACCGTCCTGTCCGAGAAGACGCTTCCCATACCGGAGCTCGGCCAGGAGGTGCAGGCCGTGCGCGGCTTCAACCTCATCGCCACCGCCAACGACCGCGACCGCGGGGTCAACGAGCTCTCCAGCGCGCTGCGCCGCCGCTTCAACACCGTCGTACTGCCGCTGCCCGCCACCGCCGACGCCGAAGTCGACATCGTCGCCCGCCGCGTCGACCAGATGGGCCGCGCCCTCGACCTGCCGGCCGTGCCCGAGGGCCTGGAGGAGATCCGCCGCGTCGTCACCGTCTTCCGCGAGCTGCGCGACGGGGTCACCGGCGACGGCCGTACGAAGGTGAAGTCGCCGAGCGGCACGCTGTCCACCGCCGAAGCCATATCCGTCGTCACGGGCGGCCTCGCCCTGGCGGCCCACTTCGGCGACGGCGTCCTGCGCCCGTCCGACGTGGCCGCCGGAATCCTCGGCGCCGTGGTCCGGGACCCGGCCGCCGACCGGATCGTCTGGCAGGAGTACCTCGAGGCCGTGGTCCGCGAGCGGGACGGCTGGAAGGACTTCTACCGCGCCTGCCGGGAGGTGACGGCATGAGCGGCCCGGCCGCCGAGCGGCGGGGGCCGCTGCTGCTGGGCGTACGGCACCACGGGCCCGGCTCGGCCCGCGCGGTGCGGGCCGCCCTCGACGCGGCCCGCCCGGCGGCCGTGCTGATCGAGGGCCCGCCGGAGGGGGACGCGCTGCTGCCGCTGGCCGCAGACCCCGGGATGCGGCCGCCCGTCGCCCTGCTCGCGCACGCCGCCGACGATCCGGGCAGGGCCGCGTTCTGGCCGCTGGCCGCGTTCTCGCCGGAGTGGGTCGCCATCCGCTGGGCGCAGGAGCAGGACGCAGCGGTTCCGGTGCGGTTCATCGACCTCCCGGCCACCCACACGCTGGCCGCGGAGACCGGCCCGGACGCGGCCGGTTCCGTACGGCCGGACCCCCTCGCGGTGCTGGCCGAGACCGCCGGGTACGACGACCCCGAGCGCTGGTGGGAGGACGTGGTCGAGCACCGCGGCGCCGTACGGGAGGACCCCCTCGCCGCGTTCGAGGCGCTCGGGGAGGCCATGGGGGCCCTGCGCGAGGCGTACGGGGACGGCGGCCACGCCCGGGACCCGGTGCGCGAGGCGTACATGCGGCAGCGGATGCGGGCCGCCCGCCGGGAGTTCGGCGACGCGTACGCCGTGGTGTGCGGGGCCTGGCACGTCCCGGCACTGCGCGCGAAGACCACGGCCGCCGCCGACAAGGCACTGCTCACCGGACTCCCCAAGGTCAAGGTGGAGACCACCTGGGTGCCCTGGACCCACCGGCGGCTCGCCCGGGCCGGCGGGTACGGCGCGGGCATCACCTCGCCCGGCTGGTACGCGCACCTCTTCGCGGCCCGCGACCGGCCGGTGGAGCGGTGGCTGACCAAGGCCGCCGGGCTGTTGCGGGAGGAGGACCGGCAGGTCTCCCCGGCGCACGTCATCGAGGCGGTCCGGCTGGCGGGGACGCTGGCCGCGGTGCGCGGGCGGCCGGCGGCCGGGCTGACGGAGACCCTCGAGGCGGTGCGGGCCGTGATGTGCGACGGCTCCGACATACCGCTCGCGCTCGTCGAGGACCGCCTGGTCGTCGGCGACGTGCTCGGCGAGGTCCCCGAAGGGGCACCCGTCGTACCCCTGCAGCGGGACCTGAGCCGGCAGCAGCGCTCGCTGCGGCTCAAGGCCGAGGCGCAGGAGCGCGAGCTGGAGCTCGACCTGCGCAAGGACACCGACGCGGCCAAGTCCCTGCTGCTGCACCGGCTGCGGCTGCTCGGCATCGGCTGGGGCACGCCGGCCGCCTCGCGGGGGAGCACCGGGACGTTCCGCGAGACGTGGCGGCTGCGCTGGGAGCCGGAGCTGTCGGTGCGGGTCGCCGAGGCCGGGATCTGGGGCACCACCGTCCTGGCGGCCGCCACCGCCAAGGCCGAGGCGGACGCGGCCGCGGCGGCGGAGCTCGGCGAGGTGACGGCGCTGGCCGAGCGGTGCCTGCTGGCCGGGCTGTCCGAGGCGCTGCCCGCCGTACTGCGGGCCCTCGCGGACCGGGCCGCGCTGGACACCGACGTGGCGCGGCTCGCCCAGGCCCTGCCGGCGCTGGCCCGTTCGCTGCGGTACGGGGACGTACGGGGGACCGACGCGTCGGCCCTCGGCACGGTCGCGGGCGGGCTCGCCGAGCGGATATGCGTGGCGCTGCCGCCCGCGTGCGCGGCCGGGCTGGACGCGGACGCAGCCGGGGAACTGCGGGGCCACGTGGACGGGGTGCACGGCGCGATCGGACTCCTCGACGACGTGGACGGCCTGCGGGAGCGCTGGTCGGCGGTGCTGCGGGCGCTGGCCGGCCGGGACGCGGTGCCCGGGGTGATCCGCGGCAGGGCGGCCCGGCTGCTCCTCGACGACGGGCGGCTCCCGGCGAAGGAGACGGCGCGGCTGATGGGGCTCGCGCTGTCCCCGGCGGCGGCGCCGCCGGACGCGGCGGGCTGGATCGACGGCTTCGCCGGGGGCGGCACGGGCGGGGGCACGCTGCTGGTCCACGACGACCGGCTGCTGGGGCTGATCGACGCATGGCTCGTCTCGGTGCCGGAGGGTGCGTTCATCGACGTACTGCCGCTGCTGCGCAGGACGTTCGGGGCGTACGAGCCGGGCGTCAAGCGGACCCTGGGCGAGCTGGTCCGCCGCGGCCCGTCGGCGAAGCCCGCGCCGGACCGGGCCCCCGAGGGCTTCGCCCCGGCCCTGGACCCGGCCCGCGCGGACGCGGTCCTCCCGGTGCTCGGCCTCCTCCTCTCCGGCTCGCCGGGATGACGGGCGCCACCCCCGCGGCGGTGGGCGGGACGGATACGGACACACGCCGGCCGCACGGGCCGGCGGGCGGGACGAGCAGAGGGGACGGGCCGATGGCCAGTACGGGGATTCCGGCGGACGGCAGCGCCGCGGGCGAGGCGCGGCTGCGGAGATGGCGGATGGTGCTCGGAGGGGACGGGGACGGGACCGGGTGTGTCTTGAGCGGGCGCGACGCCGGCATGGACGCCGCGCTCGGTGCGCTCTACGGGAGCGGCGGTGCCCGGAAGTCCGCCGGGGAGCGGAGCGGCGGGCTCGGCGGGTCCGCCCCGAACGTGGCCCGCTGGCTCGGCGACATCCGTACGTACTTCCCCGGCTCCGTCGTCCAGGTCATGCAGCGGGACGCCATCGAGCGGCTCGGCCTGTCCACCCTCCTCCTGGAGCCGGAGATGCTGGAGGCCGTCGAGCCCGACGTCCACCTCGTCGCCGCCCTGCTCTCCCTCAGCAAAGCCATGCCGGAGACGACCCGCGAGACGGCCCGCGCCGTCGTCCGCACGGTGGTCGAGCAGCTCGAGAAGCGGCTCGGGTCCCGCACCAGGGCCACCCTCACCGGCGCCCTCGACCGCTGCGCCCGCACCGGCCGCCCCCGGCACGCGGACATCGACTGGGACCGGACCATCCGGGCGAATCTGAAGAACTACCTGCCCGAGCACAAGACCGTCGTCCCCGAGCGGCTCATCGGCTACGGCCGGGCGGCGCAGTCGGTCAAGAAAGAGGTGATCCTCTGCATCGACCAGTCCGGATCGATGGCGGCCTCCGTCGTCTACGCCTCCGTCTTCGGCGCGGTGCTCGCCTCGATGCGTTCGGTCGCGACCCGGCTCGTCGTCTTCGACACCGCCGTCGTGGACCTGACGGATCAGCTCGACGATCCGGTGGACGTCCTGTTCGGCACGCAGCTCGGCGGCGGCACCGACATCAACCGCGCCCTCGCCTACTGCCAGTCGAAAATCACCCGCCCTGCCGACACCGTCGTGGTCCTGATCAGTGATCTCTACGAGGGCGGCATACGCAACGAGATGCTGGGCCGTGTCGCCGCGATGAAGGCGTCGGGAGTCGAGTTCGTGACCCTGCTCGCGCTGTCCGACGAGGGCGCCCCCGCCTACGACCGCGAGCACGCCGCGGCCCTCGCGGCACTGGGCGCCCCGGCCTTCGCCTGCACCCCCGACCTGTTCCCGGAGGTCATGGCCGCGGCCCTGGAGAAGCGCCCGCTCCCGGTCCCCTGAACCGTCCCCCGAACCGCCCCCGGTCGGCGCCGCCGCACCTGGCGGATCACACGAAGTTCCAGTTCAACCGTGAGGCGATCTGTGACAGGTATCACCGCTCAGGTGTGATCTGCGATTTAGGGACCCACGTCCCACGGGGATAACCTGCGGGACGGACATGCCGCGTCCACGGTCACCGTGTGCGCCTCCCTAGTGACAGCGCCGTCACGTTGCCCTCCGCGGCACGCCCACGCAGACAACCGCGAATCACTGCGAATCTTTGAAGACAAGGGACGGACGCGCGTGGACCTGTTCGAGTATCAGGCGAGGGACCTCTTCGCCAAGCACGGTGTACCGGTGCTGGCCGGTGAAGTCATCGACACGCCTGAGGCGGCTCGCGAGGCCACCGAGCGACTGGGCGGCAAGTCGGTCGTCAAGGCGCAGGTGAAGGTCGGCGGCCGCGGCAAGGCCGGCGGCGTCAAGCTCGCCGCCACCCCGGACGAGGCCGTCGCCCGCGCGACGGACATCCTGGGCATGGACATCAAGGGCCACACGGTCCACAAGGTGATGATCGCCGAGACCGCTCCCGAGATCCTCGAGGAGTACTACGTCTCGTACCTCCTGGACCGCACCAACCGCACCTTCCTGGCCATGGCCTCGGTCGCGGGCGGCATGGACATCGAGCAGGTCGCCGAGGAGACCCCGGAGAAGCTCGCCAAGGTCCCGGTGAACGCCAACGAAGGCGTGACCATCGAGAAGGCCCGCGAGATCGTCGCCCTGGCGCAGTTCCCGGCCGAGGTCGCCGAGAAGGTCGCCGAGGTCCTCGTGACCCTGTGGGCCACCTTCATCGCCGAGGACGCGCTCCTCGTCGAGGTCAACCCCCTCGCCAAGGTCGCCTCCGGCGACGTCATCGCCCTCGACGGCAAGGTCTCGCTCGACGAGAACGCCGAGTTCCGCCAGCCGGGCCACGAGGAGTTCGTGGACCACGCGGCCGCGAACCCGCTCGAGGCCGCCGCCAAGGCGAAGAACCTCAACTACGTCAAGCTCGAGGGCGAGGTCGGCATCATCGGCAACGGCGCGGGTCTCGTCATGAGCACCCTCGACGTCGTCGCGTACGCCGGTGAGAACCACGGCGGCGTCAAGCCCGCCAACTTCCTGGACATCGGCGGTGGCGCCTCCGCCGCAGTCATGGCCAACGGTCTCGAGATCATCCTCGGCGACCCGGACGTCAAGTCCGTCTTCGTCAACGTCTTCGGTGGCATCACCGCCTGCGACGAGGTCGCCAACGGCATCGTCCAGGCGCTGGCCCTGCTGGAGGAGAAGGGCGAGGCGGTCACCAAGCCGCTCGTCGTCCGTCTCGACGGCAACAACGCCGAGCTGGGTCGCAAGATCCTCTCGGACGCCAACCACCCGCTGGTGCAGCGCGTGGACACCATGGACGGCGCGGCCGACAAGGCCGCCGAGCTCGCGGCTGCGAAGTAAGGGCAGAGGTCACAGACTCACATGGCTATCTTCCTCAACAAGGACAGCAAGGTCATCGTCCAGGGCATGACCGGTGCCACGGGCATGAAGCACACCAAGCTGATGCTGGCTGACGGCACCAACATCGTCGGCGGCGTGAACCCGCGCAAGGCCGGCACGACCGTCGACTTCGACGGCACCGAGGTCCCGGTCTTCGGCTCCGTCGAAGAGGCGATGAAGGCGACGGGTGCCAACGTCTCCGTCCTCTTCGTCCCGCCGGCCTTCGCCAAGGCCGCCGTCGTCGAGGCCATCGACGCCGAGATCCCGCTGGCCGTCGTCATCACCGAGGGCATCGCGGTGCACGACTCCGCCGCCTTCTGGGCGTACGCCACCGCCAAGGGCAACAAGACCCGGATCATCGGCCCGAACTGCCCGGGTCTGATCACCCCCGGCCAGTCCAACGCCGGCATCATCCCGGGCGACATCACCAAGCCCGGCAAGATCGGTCTCGTGTCCAAGTCCGGCACGCTGACCTACCAGATGATGTACGAGCTCCGTGACATCGGCTTCACCTCCGCCGTCGGCATCGGTGGCGACCCGGTCATCGGCACCACGCACATCGACGCCCTGGAGGCCTTCGAGGCCGACCCGGAGACCGAGCTGATCGTCATGATCGGCGAGATCGGCGGCGACGCCGAGGAGCGTGCGGCGGACTTCATCGCGAAGAACGTCACCAAGCCGGTCGTCGGCTACGTCGCGGGCTTCACCGCCCCCGAGGGCAAGACCATGGGCCACGCCGGCGCCATCGTCTCCGGCTCTTCCGGCACCGCACAGGCCAAGAAGGAGGCCCTCGAGGCCGCCGGCGTCAAGGTCGGCAAGACGCCGACCGAGACGGCGAAGCTCGCGCGCGAGATCCTGAACGCCGCGCAGTAGCGCTTGCCGCTGCAGGTACGTGTACGGGCGTGGCCCGCATCCCCCAGGGGATGCGGGCCACGCCCGTTATTCGGGCTTGGGGGCGATCCGGGCGGGCCCGTGGGCCGGGTGGGCGCGCAGCTTGTCGTGCAGCTGCCGGGTCTGCTGGGTGGGCCGCTGAGGGCCGCTGAGCGGGGGGACCCCGGAGACGCTCGCGCCGAGCGGGACGGGGGGCTCGTACTGCCGGGGCGCGGTCGCGGTGGTGTACGCGGTGGCGACGGCGATCACGGCGCTCAGGCCGAGGACCGCACGGGTCCACCCGTGGGTACGCCGCTCGGCGGCGACGCGTACGGAGACTGCGGAGCGGGGTTCCAACGGGACGGCCGGCTTGACCGCGCCGAGCAGCTCGCGCAGCAGCGCGGACCGCTTCTCGGACGGCGCGGCGGCCAGTTCCGGGACCCGGTCGGCGAGGGCGGCGTGCGCGTGCAGGAGGCGGTTGCCGGCGGTGGGGGTACTGGCCTCGGTCTCGGCGGCGGCGTCGGGGAGGTCGAGGGCGACGCCGTCGTAGAGCAGGACGGTACGGCGGTGGGCCGGGGGGAGCGCCAGCATGGCGTCCATCAGGATCCGGTCGGCGGGGGCGGCCGGTGCCTTGTCGGGGTGCTTGTGCGCGCGGCGGAACCGGTGCCAGGGGGAGAGGGCGTACTCGTACGCGGCTGCGCGCACCCAGCCGACGGGGTCGGGATCGGTGGCCACCTCGGGCCACCGCGCCCAGGCCTGCTGGAACGCCCGCTCGACGGCCTCCTGGGCGAGGCGGCGCCGGCCGGTGAGCAGGTACGCCTGCCGCGTGAGGGCGGGGGCGGCGTACTCGTACAGCGCATCGAACACCCCCCTGGGCCCGTTCCGCCGCTCCGGATCGGCGCCCGCGCCCCCGGGGCCGTGCCCGGCGACGTCGCCGGACGCCCGCCCGTCCCCTTCCGGGTGGGCCGCGGTGTTTCCGGCGGGGGCCGGTGCGGGCCCGTGGGTGCCAACTGCCGTGGCGTCGGCCGGGGTCGGTTCGGAGTCCTCCGGGTGGGGTGCGGTGTCTGCGCCGGGTGTCTGCCCGGACCCCTCGGGGCCGGTTGCCGTGGCTCCGGACGTGTGGGTTGGTTCCTGCCCCTCCGGGGTCGTGGGGGCGGGAGCCGGCTCCGGACCGGACCGGGCGGCCCCGTCGCGTCCCGCGGTACCGCCGGCCACGGCATCAGTCGCGTCCGCGTCCGCGTCCGCGCCGGCGCGGAGGCCGGTCTCCCGGGCGGAACCCCACGGGTGGGTGTCGGCCGGGGCAACTCGGCCCCCGGCCGATGACGCGGCGTCACTCGCACCTGCGGAGCCCGGCGGTGACGCAGGAGCCGCCGGGGTGGTGTCCTGCGCGCCCGCGGGAACCGACGGCGTGGCGCCGGGCGGGGTGTCCGCGGCTTCCGGCCCGGCGAGGCCGGTGGCTCGGACGGGTGCCGGCCGTTCGGCGGCAGGCGGTCCGGCGCATGCCGTGGCGTGGTCGCCGGCCTCGGAGCCCGGCGGTGTCCCGGTGGCTGCCGGGGCTGCTTGGGCCTGAGGCGGCGTCACAGCGTCGGCCGTGCCGGCTGGACCGGCAAGCGGCGGGGGCTGCGGCGCGGGGGCCGGAGCGGGCGGAGCCGGGGGCCTGAGGGCCGTCAGGAGATCGGCGTACGCCTCGCGTTTGGGGCCGCGGGGGTCGGTACTGCCCGTTTCCCAGGAGCGGACCGTGCTGACCGTGACGCCCACCGCCGTCGCGACGTCCTCGTACGTCAGGCCCGCCGCCTCGCGCAGTCTGCGGCGTTCCTTGGGCGAGGGGAGCCTCGGCTCCCCGACGCTCTCTGTCATGCCACACTCCCCGTGACCTGCCGGCAGCCCTGGGCGAACAAGTACATAAAACGTATATTGAGCGACACCACGGGTATTCGCCTGTTACCCGCCCATAGCGCGTGTCGTTGGCACCATGGCGGGGTGACCCAAGTGACCGAACGCGGGACCCCGTTGCCTACGGCCCCGCGGGCCGCCGCCGGACGGCGCCGTTCGCCGGCCGCCGCCGCCTGTGTGCTGGGCGGGGCCGTGGCCGCCGGGCTGGGGCTCGGCTTCCTCGCCGTGCTCGTCATCGTGCTGTGGATCAGCTCCCCCTACCCCGACAGCGGCCCCGGCGGCGCCCTGCACCTGGCCGCCGGGCTCTGGCTGCTCGCCCACGGGACCGAGCTGGTCCGGTACGAGACCCTGTCCGGGGTACCGGCCCCGGTCGGCGTGACCCCGCTGCTGCTCGTCGCGCTGCCCGCCCTGCTCATGCGCCGCGCCGCCCGCCTCGGCAGCGCCTCGGGCGACGGCAGCGACGGGGACGAGGTACTGCCCACCAGCGCCGTCTTCTCGGCCGTGACCTGCGGATACCTCTGCGTCGGGTCGCTGGCCACCGTCTACGCGGCCGGCGGTCCCATGCCCGCCAACCCGCTCAGCGCCGCCTGGCACGTCCCGCTGGTCGCCGTGCTCGCCGCCGCCGGCGGGGTGTGGGCGGCCAAGGGGCGTCCGGTCGGGCCGCTGCCCGAGTGGACGCCGGGAGCCGTACGGAGGGCCGTCGCACGCCCCCGTTACGCCCTCGCGCTGCGCGCCGGAGCCGCCGGGGCCCTCGTCCTCCTGGGCGGCGGCGCGCTGCTCGTCGGAGCCTCGCTCGCCTGGCACGCCGCGGAGGTGCAGGGGTCCTTCCTGGAGCTGACCGGGGTCTGGTCCGGCCGCTTCGCGGTCCTGCTCCTCGCGCTCGCGCTGCTCCCGAACGCCATGGTGTGGGGCGCGGCCTACGCCCTCGGCCCCGGCTTCGCCCTCGGCCCCGGCGCGACCGCGACCCCGCTCGGCTTCGCCGGCTCGCCCGCGCTGCCGAGGTTCCCGCTGCTGGCGGCGCTGCCGCCGGAGGGGCCCGGGACCCTGCTGACCTGTGCGACCGCCGGGGTGCCGGTGGTGGCCGGGCTGGCAGTCGGGTGGTTCGCGGTACGCCGGGCGCGTGAAGTCCCGTACCGGGAAACCGCTCTGACGGCGGCTCTCGGCGCGCTCGTGTGCGGGCTGGTGCTGGCCGGGCTCGCGGCGGCCTCGTCGGGGCCGCTCGGCTCGCGGGGGCTGGCGAGCTTCGGCCCGGTGTGGTGGACGACGGGCGCGGCGGCCTTCGCATGGACGCTGCTCCCGGCGGTGGCGGTGGCGCTGGCGGTGCACTCCTGGCGGACCCGGCCCGCCCGGCAGGCGGACGCGACGGAGGACGCGTGGCACGACAGCGGCGTACGGGAACTGCGCTGGGAGGCCCTGCGGCGTGTCGCGGGCGCCCTGATCCCCGACCTGGCCCCGGACGCGCCGCCGGCCCCGGTACCGGCGGAGCCTTCGCCCGTCGCCCCCGTCGCCCCCGTTGCGCCGGCCGGCACGGTCAAACCGCCCCGCCGGCTCACCGTCGTGACGGGGCTTCACCTGGACCTGACGCCGATTCCGGCCCCGGTGGAGGAGGTCCCGCCGGGGGATCCCGAGCCCCTCGTTCCGTCCGTGACCGGCGCCCGCGTGCTGGCCCGCCGCAAGCCCCCGGTCTGAGGCGGCGGAACCGCTACCGCTGCACCTTCAGGATCTTGCCCAGCACGTTGTCGGGCAGCAGCGTGTTGCACTGCAGCTCCGCCGACTTCGTGAGGGCGTCCTCGCGGCAGACGTAGAAGTCCTTGTACGCCAGCTGCAAGCCGTACGAGGTCAGGGCCAGCAGGATCGCCAGCGAGGCCGTGATCAGCCCGCCGATCGCCGCAGTCCGCTGGGGTCGGGCGGCCGGCCCGAGGGCCGCCAGGCCCCCCTGGGCGGCAGGCGCGGCTGGCGCGCCGCCGACCAGCGCATCCGTCCCGGTCCTGGCCGCCGCCGGCTTCCCGCGCAGCCCGCTGATCCCCCAGTACAGGGCGAGCGCACCCAGCAGCAGCCCCACCGACGGGATCCCGAAGATCCCGAAGAAGAAGCCCCACATGCCGGCCAGCAGTGCGTACCGGGCGCGCCGCTGGACCGGGTCCGCCGGGTCCCAGCGCGCCGGCCCGCCGGGGCCGGAGCCGGGGTCCTCGCCCGGACGGCCGCCACCGCCGTCGCCACCGCTGCGCGGCTGCCACGGCTGGTCGGGCCGGCCCTCCGGGGGAGCCGCGAAGGGGTTGTCGTCGGTGGAGGAGTCGGGCTGGCGGCGATCCGGCATCGAGTGCGTTACTTCCCCTGTGTCGTGGACGTCGAAGTACGTCGTGGGCATCGTGCGTTGACGGGCGGTCGAAGGGCTGTTGACGTGCTGCACGGTGCTGCGCACCGCGCCGTACGCGGCTTGTATGCCAGACGCTACCCCTCGCCCGTCCCCCCGTCCCTCGGGGGCTGTCCGGTGTGCCGGTATCGTTGCAGGCGGTCGGCGGCTTCGTAGAGTCCCCCGTATTTCGGGATGCCGAAGTTTTGTCTGATCACACAAGATGTACGGACGCATTCCCGCAGAAAGGGCCTCCCATGGCCGCCTCCCGCCTGGTCGTGCTGGTCTCCGGTTCCGGCACCAACCTCCAGGCCCTGCTCGACGCCATCGACGCCCACCCCGGCGGACCCGAGGGCTTCGGCGCCGAAGTCGTCGCCGTGGGGGCCGACCGCGAGAACATCGTCGGCCTGGAGCGGGCCGAGAAGGCCGGGATCCCCACCTTCGTGTGCCCGGTCAAGGCGTACGGGACCCGTGAGGAGTGGGACGCCGCCCTCACCGAGGCGACCGCCGCCCACGCGCCGGACCTCGTCGTGTCCGCCGGGTTCATGAAGGTCGTGGGCGCGTCGTTCCTCGGCCGCTTCGGCGGCCGCTTCATCAACACGCACCCCGCCCTCCTCCCGGCCTTCCCGGGCGCCCACGGCGTACGGGACGCCCTCGCCTACGGCGCGAAGGTCACCGGCTGCACGGTCCACTTCGTGGACGCCGGCGTGGACACCGGTCCGATCATCGCCCAGGGTGTGGTCGAGGTCCGGGACGAGGACGACGAAGCCGCTCTGCACGAGCGCATCAAGGAAGTCGAGCGTCAGCTGCTCGTCGACGTCGTGGGGCGCCTGGCCCGGCACGGCTACCGCATTGAGGGACGAAAGGTAACAATCCAGTGACCGCCGTAGAGAGCAGCACCACCTCGTCGAAGCGACCGATCCGGCGCGCGCTCGTCAGTGTCTACGACAAGACGGGACTGGAGGAGCTGGCCCGCGGCCTGCACGAGGCGGGCGTCTCGCTCGTCTCCACCGGCTCCACCGCCTCCAAGATCGCCGCCGCCGGCGTGCCCGTCACCAAGGTCGAGGAGCTCACCGGCTTCCCCGAGTGCCTGGACGGCCGGGTCAAGACCCTGCACCCGCGCGTGCACGCCGGCATCCTCGCCGACCTGCGCCTCGAGGACCACCAGCGCCAGCTCGCCGAGCTCGGCATCGAGCCCTTCGACCTGGTGATCGTCAACCTCTACCCGTTCCGGGAGACCGTCGCCTCGGGCGCCACCCCCGACGAGTGCGTGGAGCAGATCGACATCGGCGGTCCGTCGATGGTCCGCGCCGCCGCCAAGAACCACCCCTCGGTCGCCGTCGTCACCAGCCCCGCGCGGTACGCCGACGTCCTCGCCGCAGCCCAGGGCGGCGGCTTCGACCTCACCGCGCGCAAGCGGCTGGCGGCCGAGGCCTTCCAGCACACCGCCGCGTACGACGTCGCCGTGGCCTCCTGGTTCACGAATGCGTACGCCCCGGAGCCGGAGGCCGTGCTGCCCGAGTTCCTGGCCGGCGCGTGGGAGCGCAAGTCCACCCTCCGCTACGGCGAGAACCCGCACCAGGCCGCCGCCCTCTACACCGACGGCCAGCCGGGCGGGCTCGCCAACGCCGAGCAGCTGCACGGCAAGGAGATGTCCTTCAACAACTACGTGGACACCGAGGCCGCCCGCCGCGCCGCGTACGACCACGACGAGCCCTGCGTCGCGATCATCAAGCACGCCAACCCGTGCGGCATCGCCGTCGGCGCGGACGTCGCCTATGCGCACCGCAAGGCGCACGCCTGTGACCCGCTCTCGGCCTTCGGCGGCGTCATCGCGGTCAACCGCCCGGTGACCGTCGAGCTCGCCGAGCAGGTCGCGGAGATCTTCACCGAGGTCATCGCCGCCCCCTCGTACGAGGACGGCGCGGTCGCGATCCTGGCCAAGAAGAAGAACATCCGGGTCCTGCGGGTCGACGGCAGTCCGCACCAGCCGGGTGACCTGAAGCCGATCTCCGGCGGGGTGCTGCTCCAGCAGAGCGACACGTTCGAAGAGGGAAGGGGCCAGGCCGAGGGCGACGACCCGAAGAACTGGACCCTCGCCACCGGCGACGCCCTCTCCCCGGAGGAGCTCGCCGAGCTCGCCTTCGCGTGGAAGGCCTGCCGGGCCGTCAAGTCGAACGCGATCCTGCTCGCCAAGGACGGCGCCTCGGTCGGCGTCGGCATGGGCCAGGTCAACCGCGTCGACTCGGCGAAGCTCGCCGTCGAGCGGGCGGGCGCCGAGCGCGCGCAGGGCTCGTACGCCGCCTCCGACGCCTTCTTCCCCTTCCCGGACGGGCTGGAGATCCTGACGTCCGCGGGCATCAAGGCCGTGGTCCAGCCGGGCGGTTCGGTCCGTGACGAGCAGGTGATCGAGGCCGCGAAGACGGCCGGCGTGACCATGTACTTCACCGGGACCCGGCACTTCTTCCACTGAGCCGGCACCCCGAGAACGGCGAAGGCCGCCACCCGCAGCACTGCGGGTGGCGGCCTTCGCCGTGCGCCGTGGTGGCGGCGGTGCCTACGGGGCCCAGGGGGTGTCCGGCGGATCATGGCCGGGCCCGGGCCGCCTGGCACCCCCTAGTACTGCGGGCGCCGGAAGTACGCGCTGGCGGCCGAGTTGGCCAGGCCGACGAGGACCCAGAGGGCCAGCCCGAACTCGATCAGGGCCAGGATCAGCGAGAACACGATGGCGCCCGGCGCCGCGTCGCTGCTGAGCGCCGCGAAGTTGACGATCAGGCTGATTCCGGAGAAGAGGGTCATCAGCGAGCCGTAGATGATGCCCGAGACCCGGACGCCGCCGCGGCCCTTGCCCAGCTTGGCGGCGGTCAGGATCGGCCACAGCGCCAGGGCCAGGCAGAAGATGCCGGCGATGACGAGCACCCCGCCCGCGAGCGTGCCCGCGTCGCTCGCCGAGGAGGCGTAGCCGGAGGAGCGGCTGGAGGAGTCGGCGAACACCGAGGCGAACATCGCCCCGCCGAGGAGAACGGCGATCCCGCCCAGGGTCTGGAGACCACCGACGATGAACAGGATGACGCGGGCGGCCTTCACCCCGCCGGGCATGGGGATCTGGGCGCCCGGGAAACCGCCGGGGCCCGCGGGGTACGCCTGGTTCGGGTAGCCCATCGGGGCCTGCTGCGGGTAGGCGTAGCCGCCCTGCGGCGGGATGCCCTGCGGGGCCTGCTGCGGGTAGCCGTAGCCGGGCTGGCCCTGCGGGGCCGGCGGCTGCTGCCCGTACGGGTTGTTCGGGTCGCCGAAGCTCATCTTGGGGTGTTCCTCCGTGGAAGTGCGGGGACGCACGGCACGCACGGAGGAAATACTGCTGTTTGCGGTCCGCCCCCCGGCACTGCCCGCGGCACTCTTTCCGTCATCGTGGGCCGATCGGGCCGGAGTTGTCCAGCGGCGGAGCGACGGGGCCGTCACTTGTTGTGCAAGTGCAATGAATGGTGCAAGCCTGTGACGAACCCGCGGCGGCCCCCGCGGCGGACCTCTGCGCCGGAGCCCGCAAGGCCCCGCCGAAGGCCCCGTCAAGGCCCCTCAAGGCCCCGCCACGCACCGGCGGCGACCCCACGACTGGAACCGGGGCCGCTCCATCCGGGAGGATGGGACCATGACCGCCCAGATTCTCGATGGCAAGGCCACCGCCGCCGCGATCAAGTCCGAACTGACCGCCCGCGTGGCGGCGCTCAAGGCCCGGGGCATCGCCCCCGGCCTCGGCACCCTGCTGGTCGGCGACGACCCGGGCAGCCGCTGGTACGTCAATGGCAAGCACAAGGACTGCGCCGAGGTCGGCATCGCGTCCATCCAGCGCGAACTGCCCGCGACGGCCTCCCAGGAGGACATCGAGGCGGTCGTACGGGAACTCAACGCCAACCCGGAGTGCACCGGCTACATCGTCCAACTCCCACTCCCCAAGGGCATCGACACCAACCGGGTCCTGGAGCTGATGGACCCGGCGAAGGACGCCGACGGCCTGCACCCGATGTCGCTCGGCCGGCTGGTGCTGAACGAGCCGGGCCCGCTGCCCTGCACCCCGTACGGGATCGTCCAGCTGCTGCGCCACCACGGCATCGAGATCAACGGCGCGCACGTGGTGCTCCTCGGACGCGGCATCACCGTCGGGCGCTCCATGGGTCTGCTGCTGACCCGCAAGTCGGAGAACGCCACCGTGACCCTGTGCCACACCGGCACCCGCGACCTGGCCGCCCAGCTGCGCCAGGCGGACATCATCGTCGCGGCGGCAGGCGTCCCGCACCTGGTCAAGCCGGAGGACGTGAAGCCCGGCGCGGCCGTCCTGGACGTGGGCGTCAGCCGCGACGAGAGCGGCAAGATCGTCGGCGATGTGCACCCGGGCGTCGCCGAGGTGGCCGGCTGGATCTCCCCGAACCCGGGCGGAGTCGGCCCGATGACCCGCGCGCAGCTGCTCGTGAACGTCGTCGAGGCGGCGGAACGGACGTCGACCAGTGCAGGCTGAGCACGAAGCGCAAGCCGGGACCGGCACCGGCACCGGAACCGGAACCGGCGCCGACGACGCCGCCGGTCCCGGGGCTGACACCGGGGCTGACACCAGGGCTGACACCGGGGCCGCCGCCGTGGCCGACTCCGGGCCTGCGGGCGCCGGAGCCGCCGCGCCGGCGGACCCGGAGGCCTCGAAGTCGCGCCGCTTCCCCTCCATCACCCAGGACACGGCCCGCCCCGAGGGTCACGGCCGCGCCGCGCCCGGGGACGCGCTCGCGGCCCGGCAGTGGCCGATGCTCAGCGTGCTCGCCGCCACCGCGGTCGGACTGCTCCTGACCGCGCTGGGGCACCCCCGCGTCGGCTGCCTGGTGATCGGGGTGGCCCTGATCGCGGCCTCCGTACTGCGGCGCGTGCTGCCGTCGGTGGGGATGCTCGCGGTGCGCTCCCGCTTCACGGACATGGTCACGTACGGGCTGCTGGGGGTGGCGATCACGCTGCTCGCGCTGGTGATGGAGCCCAAGCCGTGGCTGGAGATCCCGTTCCTGGAGAGTGCGGTCCGCTTCACGGTCCGCTGACGCCGGCGGGGCGCCGCCGGCGCTCGCACATGCGTACGCCCTTACCCGCCGCGGGCGTTGCGTACACCCGTCCGGCGGTGCCGGACAGACGAAAAGCGGGGGGAAATCCCGCCCCCCGCCTTCGAACTCCCGGTTCGTGTGCCACGCACCACACAGACCGGGGGGTTGGGCCGCTCGAAGGTCGGATAGCCTGACGCCGGATGTCTCTTCACGTCAAGATTCGCAGGGGAGCGGCGTCCGCCAGCACATGGGGCAGGGACGCCCCACCGCCAGCTGTCTAACGGAGAAGGCCATGACCCGCACTCCCGTGAATGTCACCGTCACCGGCGCCGCCGGCCAGATCGGCTACGCGCTGCTCTTCCGCATCGCTTCCGGTCACCTGCTCGGCGCGGACGTGCCGGTCAAGCTCCGTCTTCTGGAGATCCCCCAGGGCATGAAGGCCGCTGAGGGCACCGCCATGGAGCTCGACGACTGCGCCTTCCCGCTGCTCGCCGGCATCGACATCTTCGACGACCCGAACAAGGGCTTCGAGGGCGCCAACGTCGCGCTGCTCGTGGGCGCCCGCCCGCGCACCAAGGGCATGGAGCGCGGTGACCTGCTCTCCGCCAACGGCGGCATCTTCAAGCCGCAGGGCAAGGCGATCAACGACCACGCCGCGGACGACATCAAGGTCCTGGTCGTGGGCAACCCGGCCAACACCAACGCGCTCATCGCGCAGGCCGCCGCCCCGGACGTACCGGCCGAGCGCTTCACCGCGATGACCCGCCTGGACCACAACCGCGCGATCTCGCAGCTGGCCGCCAAGACCGGTGCCGCCGTCTCCGACATCAAGCGCCTCACCATCTGGGGCAACCACTCGGCGACCCAGTACCCGGACATCTTCCACGCGGAGATCGCCGGCAAGAACGCCGCCGAGGTCGTCAACGACGAGCTGTGGCTCGCCGACACCTTCATCCCGACCGTCGCCAAGCGCGGCGCCGCGATCATCGAGGCCCGTGGCGCGTCCTCGGCCGCCTCGGCCGCGAACGCCGCCATCGACCACGTGCACACGTGGGTCAACGGCACCGCCGCGGGCGACTGGACCTCGATGGGCATCCCGTCGGACGGCTCCTACGGCGTCCCGGAGGGCATCATCTCCTCCTTCCCCGTCACCACCAAGGACGGCAAGTACGAGATCGTCCAGGGCCTGGACATCAACGAGTTCTCCCGTGCGCGCATCGACGCGTCCGTGGCGGAGCTCGTCGAGGAGCGCGACGCGGTCCGCGAGCTCGGCCTGATCTGATCTGATCTGATCCGATCTGATCCGGCCGGTCCGGTCCGGTCGATCCGATCCGAAACACCTGAAGGCCCCGGCGCACCGCGCCGGGGCCTTTTTGGCGTGATCCGCCCTGTCCCGTGCCGCACGGGCGCCGTACGGTTGCCCTCCTCCCGAGCGAGGAGAGTGCGTGAGCGTCAGCGGCACGGGCACACCGGACGGCAGGGCCCCCGCCGACCCGGCGGCGAGCGGCGCCGGCACTTCCTGCGCGTCCGGATCGGCGGCTGGGACGAGAGCCTCGTCATCACCGTCTTCATCCGGGTCCACACGCGGGGCGGCATGCTGATGCTGGAAGTCGCGCCGCACGTGCTGCTGCCGGTGCGGCCCGATTTCCAGCGGGCCGACGACAGCGCCCGGCGGCACCGCCGCAACACCCCCGTCGCCGAGGTCCTCCTCGCCCTCACCCAGGCCCCCGGCTCCCTCGGCGTGGCCCTCGCCACCCTGGGTGGCGCCTGCCGGGTCCCGTGGCGCCTGGCCACCGCCGGGCACGGCGTCGCGTACGCGGCGGGACCGGTCGCCTCCGTACGCGAACTGGCGTCACAGGAGGACGGATCCCTGTTCCGGCTGATGGACCTCGACCGGTACCTGAAGACCATTCAGGAGCGGATCGTCGGTGGCGTGACGCCGGCGCTGCACGACGCGGGCCGGCACACCGAGGAGTTCGCGGAGCGTGCCGTCAACGTCGCGGACGGCGGGGTGTTCATCCAGTCGGTGAGCAACAGCGCCTTCGGGATCCACGGGACGACGACGGACAAGGCGGAACGGAAGGACGGGCGCGTGCGCGTGGGCAAGGAGAGCAGAAGTGGCCGGTAGCGCAGGGGACGGGCAGCCGCAGCCCTCGGTGCGGATCGGCAGCGTGCGGGGCAGCGCCTTCAGCATCGGCGGCAGGGACGTCGGCAACAGCACCGTCAACCACGGCGGTACGGGCGCGGACGCGGATGCGGCCGGGCCGACCGCGGAGCAGTCGCTGGAGGCCGTACGCGACCTCCGCGCCGCCCTCGTACGGCTGCCCCGCAGCGCGGACCGGGCCGCCCTGGACGCCGAACTCGATGCGGTGGCGGGGGAGTTGGAGGAGGCCGGCGAGGAGGTCGGGCCGGGCCTGCCCGCCCGGCCGCGCGGGGCGCTGGAGCGGTGGGCCCCGCTGGTGGACTCGGTGAGCGCGGCCACCGCGCTGGCCGCCCTGCTGACCTCGTTCGGGGGGTGATCAGTGACCTGGGGCGGCTTGGCCCGCTGGAACCCGCAGTCGCAGCAGTGGGAGCTGCCGGAGGACCGGGAGGAGTCGCAGGAGTCGGAGCCGGGGGCCGAGCGGCCGCAGCTGCCGCCGAAGCCCGCCCGTCCCCCGGACGGCTCCCCGGACGGAGCACCGCCCGATGCGCCGCCCGCGCCGAGTCGGGCGCGCCGGTGGTGGACCCGGTCGGCGATCGCCCTGGGCCTGGCCGCGACCCTGGGCGGGGCAGCGCTGGCGGCCTCGTACGTGGTGGCGGACCCGGGGGTCCTGCCGGACGGCTACCAGGTGCTGCGCAGCGCCGGGTCGGGCTTCCGGGTCGCGGTTCCCCCCGGCTGGCAGCTCAGTACGTCCGAGCCCGGGACCGGAGCCGGCGCGGTGTTCCGGCCCGCGCAGGGCCGGGGCAGCCTGCTCCATGCCTTCCGGGTCGCCGGGGGCCCCGACAACCCGTGCGAGGTCCTGGTCGAGAGCAGCAGCGGGGTGAGCTCCCGGGACGGCTACCGGCGGCTCTCGCTCGGAGCGAGGCAGGGCCGCGGCTGCGAGATCGTCTACGAGATCCCCGACGGGGACACCGGCGGGACCGCCCGCTGCATCGGGCGGCTCCTCGTCGCCTCCGACGGCAGCCGGTGGGTGCTCACGGCCTGCGGCCCGGCCGGCGAGGCCAAGACCGTCCGCGTGCGCCTGGCGGCGGCCCTGGCCTCGTTCCGCCCGGACTGACGACCGGGCGACCGGGCGACCGGTCGCCCGGGTCCTACTTGTACATGCCCGGCGTGTAGTGGCCCGGGACCATGCGGGTGGTCACCGCGAAGCGGTTCCAGACGTTGATCGTCGCGATCACGGCGATCAGCTGGGCGAGCTCCTTCTCCTCGAAGTGCTTCGCGGCGTTCTCGTACACCTCGTCGGGAACGAAACCGTCGGTCAGGACGGTCACGGCCTCGGTCAGCTCGATCGCGGCGGCCTCCTTCTCGGTGTAGAAGTGGCGCGACTCCTCCCAGGCGGCGAGCTGGACGATCCGCTCGACGGTCTCGCCCGCGGCGAGCGCGTCCTTCGTGTGCATGTCCAGGCAGAAGGCGCAGTGGTTGAGCTGCGAGGCGCGGATCTTGACCAGCTCGACCAGGGCCGGGTCCAGGCCCTTCTTCGAGGCGATCTCCAGACCGACGACGGCCTTGTAGACGTCCGGCACGTGCTGGGCCCAGCCCATGCGCGGGGTGTGCTCGGGGGCGTGTGCGGCGGTGTGTTCGTGCGTGGTGGTCATGTCTCCACCCTAAGAAGCAGGCGGCCCGCCGATATGGTCCATATCCATGACGGAATCACGGGCCACTTTCGGTGCCGACCTGCATCTGGACCTCTCCGCCGGGCGCGGTCTGCGGGCCGGTCTCGTCGAGGCGCTGCGCGAGGCCGCGCGCAGCGGGCGGCTGGCGCCCGGGACCAGGCTGCCGTCGTCGCGGTCGTTCGCCGCCGACCTCGGGATCGCGCGGAACACGGTCGCGGAGGCGTACGCCGAACTCGTCGCCGAGGGCTGGCTGACGGCCCGCCAGGGCTCCGGCACCCGGGTCGCGGAACGGGCCCGGGCGCGGCGGCCCGCGGGGGCCGCCCGGGTCCGGCATCCCGCGCGGCGGCGGCCCTCGTACGACCTGCTGCCCGGTACTCCCGACCTGGGCGGCTTCCCCCGCGCCGGCTGGCTGACAGCGGCCCGGCGGGCACTGGCGGACGCGCCGAACGAGGCCTTCGGGTACGCGGCCGACGCGCGCGGCCGGGTGGAGCTGCGGGAGGCGCTCGCCGGGTACCTGGCGCGGGCGCGCGGGGTGTACGCGGACCCGGAGCGGATCGTGCTGTGCGCGGGGTTCGTGCATGCGCTGACGCTGCTGGCGGGGGTGCTGCGGGCGCGGCGGGTCCGGGAGGTGGCGGTGGAGGGGTACAGCCTCGACGTGCACCGGGAGCTGCTGACGGGGGCGGGGCTGCGGACCCGGCCGCTGGCGGTGGACGCCTCGGGGGCGCGGACGCCGGACCTGACGGGGGAGGCGGGGGCGGTGCTGCTGACCCCCGCCCACCAGTTCCCCACCGGGGTGGCGCTGACCCCGGCCCGGCGGGCGGCGGCGGTCGACTGGGCCCGGACCACGGGCGGGCTGATCCTGGAGGACGACTACGACGGGGAGTTCCGCTACGACCGCCAGGCGGTGGGGGCGTTGCAGGGACTGGACCCGGACCGTGTGGTGTACCTCGGCACGGCGAGCAAGTCGCTCGCGCCGGGGCTGCGGATGGGATGGATGGTGGTGCCGCCGGGGCTGCTGGACGAGGTCGTCGCGGCGAAGGGGCGGATCGACTGGACGTCGAGCGCGCTGGACCAGCTGACGCTCGCGGAGTTCATCCGGTCCGGGGCGTACGACCGGCACGTGCGCGGCATGCGGCTGCGGTACCGGCGGCGCCGGGACGAGCTGGTCGCCGCGGTCTCCGGCCGGGTGGCGGTGTCGGGCATCGCGGCGGGCCTGCACGCGGTGCTGGACCTCCCGGCGGGGACGCAGGCGTCGGTCCTGCGGGCGGCGGCCTGGCAGGACCTGGCCCTGGAGACCCTGTCCCGCTACACCCACCCGGAGGCGGGGCTCGCCCACCGCGAGGCCCTCGTGGTGGGCTACGGGACTCCGTCGACGAGTGCGTGGTCGCCGACGCTGGCGGCGCTGGTCGCTGCGCTGCCGTGACGGCTTCCGGCTGCGCCGCGCCGCCGCGGTGGGGGCCCTGCCCCGGCGCCCTCGAGGCGGGTGCCCTGCCCCCCCCGCGCCCTCGCGGCGGGGGCCGCCCCCGCGCCGCGGGGTCCGGGCAGAGCTCGGGAAACGGAGAAGGGCGGGGCGGGGAGGTTCCGCGAAGCGGGAAGCGGCAGCACGGCACGCGGGACGAGCCGGCCGGGCCGGGCCATGGCGCAGCCGGGGCCGGCCCCGGGGCTACGCGGGGGCGGGCTCCGGGGTCGGGGGTTCGCCGAAGCGGGCCAGGGCCAGGGCTCCGGCCACCGCCAGCGCGAAGCCCAGGACGGCCAGCCAGGCCAGGCCCTCGCGCGTGCGGTCGCCGAGCCACACCACCCCCACCACCGCCGGGCCGATCGTCTCGCCGAGCACCATCCCCGCCGTGGCCACCGTCACCGAGCCCCGCTGGAGCGCCGAGGTGAGCAGCAGGAACGCCGCGCCCCCGCCCAGCAGCAGTGCGTACAGCGCCGGGTTCGTGAACGAGATGCCGTCGATGAGGCGGACCGCCACCTCCACCACCCCGAAGCCCGTCCCCGCCGCCAGGCCGAGGACCAGCGCCCGCGAGCGGTCCGGGAGCCCGCCGGCCACGGCCCCCACCAGCAGCACCAGCCCGGCCACCCCCAGCAGCCCCAGCTGCAGCGCGAACGACCCCGTCCCCTCGCCCTCCTCGCCCGACGCCAGCGCCAGCATCGCCAGCCCCGCGCACACCACCCCCACCGCACCCCACTCGGCCCCGCGAAGCCGTACGTGCAGCAGCTGCGCCGAGACCACCGCCGTCACCGCGAGGCTCGCCGCCAGCGCCGCCCCCACCGCGTAGATCGGGATGTGCTTCAGCGCCACGATCTGGAGGACGAACCCGGCCGCGTCCAGCCCCAGGCCCAGCACGTACCGCCACTGCCGTGCCGCCCGCAGCAGCAGCGCCGTGTCCACCCCCGACCCGGTCCCCGGCTCCACCGCCCGCGCGGCCATCGCCTGCAGGACCGACGCCGTGCCGAAACAGACCGCCGCACCGAGCGCGCAAAGCATCCCAAGAAGCACGAAGTGACTCTAGGTCATGGAGGTGATGGGAGGGTTTCGACGGCCGGATTCCATCGCTCCGCCGCCCCGTTCTAGTCTGTCCGCCATGAACGACAGCAGCAGAAGCAGCAGCACCACCCGACGCCGGATGCGCTCCGGCAGCGTTGCCCTGGGCGGCATGGGCCTGCTCGCTGCCGCGCTCGTGGCCTGCGGCAGCAGCAGCGAGCCCGACAAGCGCTGCGTCGACCGCGCCACCCTGGAGAAGCTGAACACCAAGGAATGCAAGAGCGGCGGCAGCGGCCGTGGCGCGTACTACTACGGGGGCAGCGTCTCCAAGAACCGGGTCGGCGGCGGCAGCTTCGACAAGTCCGCCGTCACCCGCGGTGGCATCGGCGGCCACTCCAGCTCCAGCGGCGGCTGACCCGCGTGCGACGCCACACCATCGAACCGCGCCCCGACTGGCAGAAGACCGTCGAGGAGCAGGGGCTCATCTACCCCCTCACCCGCTACCCCGACGACTCGCTGCGCCCCTACTGGGACGAGAGCGCGTACTACTCCTTCTCGCTCCCCGAGGTCGAGGCGCTGGAGAACGTCGTCGAGGAGCTGCACGCCATGTGCCTGGCCGCGGCCGCGCACATCGTCGAGCACGACCGCTTCGCGGACCTCGGCATCACCGACCCGCGCCTCGCGGAACTCATCGCCGAGTCCTGGCGCCGGCGCGCCGAACAGCCGTCCCTCTACGGCCGGTTCGACCTGCGCTACGACGGCACCGGCAGCCCGGCCAAGATGCTGGAGTACAACGCCGACACCCCCACCTCCCTCGTGGAGGCGGCCAGTCCGCAGTGGTTCTGGATGGAGGAGCGCTTCCCCGGCGCCGACCAGTGGAACTCCCTCCACGAGCGGCTCGTCGAGGCCTGGCGCCGGCAGGCGGAGCTGCTGCCGCCCGGCCCGGTGCACTTCGCGCACTCCGAGACCGACGAGCTCGGCGAGGACCTGATGACGGTCGCCTACCTCCAGGAGACCGCCGAGCAGGCGGGCCTGGAGACGGAGGCGCTGTCCGTGGAGCAGATCGGCTGGGACAGCCTGTCGGGCCGGTTCGTGGACCAGAAGCTGGGCTTCATCCGCAGCTGCTTCAAGCTCTACCCGTGGGAGTGGCTGGCCGGCGACGCGTTCGGACCGCAGGTCCTCGACACGTACGACCACGGCGGCGGCTCCGGGACCACCGGCTGGATCGAGCCGCTGTGGAAGATGCTGCTGTCCAACAAGGCGCTGCTGGCGATCCTGTGGGAGCTCTTCCCGGAGCACCCGAACCTGCTGCCCGCCTACCTCGACGGCCCGCGCGAACTCGCCGGGACGACGGGTTACGCCGCGAAGCCCCTGCTGGGCCGCGAGGGCGCCGGGGTCACCCTGCACCCGGCCGGCGGCGAGCCGTTCGTGCCGGCCGAGGGGGAGGCGTACGTCTTCCAGGGCCTGGCCCTGCTGCCCGACTTCGACGGCAACCGCGTGGTGCTCGGCGCGTGGGTGGTCGAGGAGGAGGCGGCGGGCCTCGGCATCCGCGAATCGGCGGGCCCGGTCACGGACGAGTACGCCCGCTTCCTGCCCCACGTCATCCAGTAGGGCCCGGAACCCGGGCCGGAACCCGGGCCGGAACCCGGGCCGGAACCCGAGCCGGGGCCCCTCCCGGACCCAGGCCGGGGCCCCTCCCGGACCCAGGCCGGGGCCCCTCCCGGGCCCGGGCCGGGAGCCGGGACGGCCCTGGGCCGGGTCCGGGACGGCCCCGGCCCGGGAGCCGGGACGGCCCTGGGCCGGGTCCGGGACGGCCCCGGCCGGGACCCGGGACGGCCCCGGCCGCGCCTGCGGCGGACCCCGGTCAGCCGGCCAGGACGGACCGCAGCTGGTCCAGGCCCCAGTCCAGGTCCTCCTTGCTGATCACCAGCGGGGGCGCGATCCGGATCGTCGCCCCGTGGGTGTCCTTGACCAGCACGCCCCGCTCCATCAGCCGCTCGGAGATCTCCCGGCCCGTGCCGTGCCCCGGGGCGATGTCGATGCCCGCCCACAGCCCGCGCCCGCGTACGGCGGTCACCGCGCCCCCGCCGACCAGCAGGTTCAGCTCCCGGTGCAGGTGGTCGCCGAGCTCGGCGGCCCGCTGCTGGTACTCGCCGGTGCGCAGCATCGCGATCACCTCGAGGGCGACCGCGCAGGCCAGCGGGTTTCCGCCGAAGGTGGAGCCGTGCTCGCCGGGCCGGAACACCCCGAGCACGTCCCGGTCGGCGACGACGGCCGACACCGGGACCACGCCGCCGCCCAGCGCCTTGCCGAGGACGTACACGTCCGGCACGACGTCCTCGTGCTCGCACGCGAACGTCTTCCCGGTCCGGCCCAGCCCCGACTGGATCTCGTCCACCATGAAGAGGACGTTCCGCTCGCGCGTGAGCTCCCGTACGCCCCGGAAGTAGCCGGCCGGCGGCACCAGCACCCCGGCCTCGCCCTGGATCGGCTCCAGCAGCACGGCCACGGTGTTCGTCGTGACGGCCGCGGCCAGGGCGGTGAGGTCCCCGTACGGGACGATCTCGAACCCGGGTGTGTAGGGCCCGAAGTGGTCGCGGGCCTCGTGGTCCGTCGAGAAGCTCACGATCGTCGTCGTCCGGCCGTGGAAGTTGTCGGCCGCGACGACGATCTTGGCGTGCCCGTCCGGGACGCCCTTGACCTCGTAACCCCACTTGCGGGCGGTCTTCACCGCCGTCTCCACGGCCTCCGCGCCCGTGTTCATCGGCAGCACCATCTCCTTGCCGCACAGCGCGGCGAGCTCGGTGCAGAAGTCGGCGAACCGGTCGTGGTGGAAGGCCCGCGACGTGAGGGTGACCCGCTCCAGCTGCGCCTTGGCGGCGTCGATCAGACGGCGGTTGCCGTGGCCGAAGTTGAGCGCCGAGTAGCCCGCGAGCATGTCCAGGTAGCGGCGGCCCTCCACGTCGGTCATCCACGCGCCTTCCGCGGACGCCACGACGACGGGCAGCGGGTGGTAGTTGTGCGCGCTGTGCGCCTCGGCGGAACGCATGGCATCAGCAGTTGTCGACACGGTGTCTCCGATCGTCGGTCAGGCGGGCCGGCTCACGAGGGTGACGAGGGTGGCGTCACCTGCGTCACCTTGTATACGGCTATACGTCGCTCGTATACCGGACGGGGAAACCTTTCTTGCGGACCGCCCGCTAAGGTGAGCGGTACGCACGGCGACTGGCGTACGGAGAACCAACTCCGGGGGAGTCGTGCGCGCACGACCGCATACAGGGCCGCTCGCCTGGGCCTCGCGGGGACGAGATCTGACATCGACCCCGGAGGAGCCGCCATGACCGCGCGCCGCCATCCCGCCCTGTCCGCAGTCGACCCCGAGCTGGCGTCCTTCGTCGCCGCCGAGGAATCCCTGCAGGCCGAGACCCTGCGTCTGATCCCCAGTGAGAACTACGTGTCGGCCGCCGTGCTCGAGGCCTCCGGCACGGTGCTGCAGAACAAGTACAGCGAGGGCTACCCGGGCCGCCGCTACTACGAGGGCCAGCAGAACATCGACCGCGTCGAGGCGCTGGCCGTCGAGCGGGCGAAGGGCCTGTTCGGGGTGGACCACGCCAACGTCCAGCCGTACTCGGGCTCGCCGGCGAACCTCGCGGTGTACCTGGCCTTCGCGAAGCCGGGCGACACCGTGATGGGCATGGCCCTGCCGATGGGCGGGCACCTCACGCACGGCTGGGGCGTCTCGGCGACGGGCTCCTGGTTCCGCGGGGTCCAGTACGGGGTGCAGGCCGGCACCGGCCTGATCGACTACGACGCGGTGCGCGAGCTGGCGCTGGCGGAGCGCCCGAAGATCATCTTCTGCGGCGGGACCGCCCTTCCCCGCACGATCGACTTCGAGGCGTTCGCGTCGATCGCGCAGGAGGCGGGCTCGGTCCTGGTCGCGGACGTGGCGCACATCGCGGGCCTGATCGCGGGCGGGGCGCACCCGTCGCCGGTCGGGCACGTGGACGTCGTCTCGACGACCACGCACAAGACCCTGCGGGGGCCGCGGGGCGCGATGCTGATGTGCCGGGAGGAGCACGCGAAGGCCATCGACAAGGCGGTGTTCCCGGGGCTCCAGGGCGGGCCGCACAACCAGACGACGGCGGGCATCGCGGTGGCCCTGCACGAGGCGGCGCAGCCGTCGTTCGTCACGTACGCCCACGCGGTGGTCGCCAACGCCAAGGCCCTGGCGGCAGCCCTCCTCGGCAAGGGCTTCGACCTGGTCTCGGGCGGCACGGACAACCACCTGATCCTGATGGACCTGACGTCGCGGGGAGTCCCCGGCAAGGTGGCGGCCAAGGCGCTGGACCGGGCGGGGATCGTGGTGAACTACAACACGGTCCCGTTCGACCCGCGCAAGCCGTTCGACCCGTCGGGCATCCGCATCGGCACCCCGTCGCTGACGTCGCGGGGCCTCGGGGTGGACCACATGCCCCTGGTGGCGGAGTGGATCTCCCGGGCGGTGGACGCCGCCGCGAAGTCGGACGAGCCGGCGCTGGCCGCCGTCCGCGCCGAGGTCGCGGACCTGATGGCGGCCTTCCCGGCCCCGGGCCTGCCCCTGTCCTGACCCGGGCCCTCCCGGCCGGGGCGGGCGGGGGCCGCTGCGCGGAGCCGTCCCCTGCCCGCCCTTCCACCGGTCGCCGGGCTCCGCCCGGCCCCGGTCCTCAGGCGCCGGACGGGCTGGACGGCCGCCGGGCCGCGCCCGGCCCCGGGCCTCGCGCGCCGCGCGGGCCGGATCGGAAAAGCGGTCGCTTGCTTCGGGTGAGATCCGGCCAGGGGCCGTACCGCGGCAGGGGCCGGAGCCGCCCGGCGCGCGGGGCAGGGGCGTGCGCCCTCCGGCGGGGCGCGGAAGAGACCCGGCGGCTTCCGGCCAGTACGCGGCCGGACACGGCCCCCGCACCTGAGAGAATGAAGCCATGGCTTCTGATCGTCCTCGCGCGCTCTCCGGTATCCAGCCCACCTCCGGTTCGTTCCACCTCGGGAACTACCTCGGAGCCATCCGTCAGTACGTCGCCCTGCAGGAGACGCACGACGCCTTCTACATGGTCGTCGACCTGCACGCGATCACCATGCCGCAGGATCCGAAGGACCTCCGCGCGAACACCCGGCTCTCCGCCGCGCAGCTCCTCGCCGCCGGTCTGGACCCCGAGCGCTGCACGCTCTTCATCCAGAGCCACGTACCCGAGCACGCGCAGCTCGGCTGGGTCATGAACTGCATCACCGGCTTCGGCGAGGCCAGCCGGATGACCCAGTTCAAGGACAAGTCCGCCAAGGGCGGCGCCGGCAACGCCTCCGTCGGCCTGTTCACGTACCCGATCCTCCAGGTCGCCGACATCCTGCTCTACCAGGCGAACGCCGTCCCGGTCGGCGAGGACCAGCGCCAGCACATCGAGCTGACCCGCGACCTGGCCGAGCGCTTCAACCAGCGCTTCGGCCAGACCTTCACCCTCCCCGCCGCGCACATCGTCAAGGAGGTCGCGAAGATCTACGACCTCCAGGACCCGACGATCAAGATGTCGAAGTCCGCGTCGTCCCCCAAGGGCCTGATCAACCTCCTCGACGAGCCCAAGGTCACCGAGAAGAAGATCAAGAGCGCGGTCACCGACACCGAGGCCGAGATCCGCTTCGACACCGAGAACAAGCCCGGCGTCAGCAACCTGCTCACGATCTACTCCACCCTCACGGGGGAGTCGATCCCCGCCCTCGAGGCCAAGTACGAGGGCAAGGGCTACGGCGCGCTGAAGACGGACCTGGCCGGTGTGATGGTCGATTTCGTCACACCGTTCAAGCAGCGGACCCAGGAGTACCTGGACGACCCGGAGACGCTGGACTCCATCCTGGCCAAGGGTGCGGAGAAGGCCCGTGCGGTCGCCGCCGAGACCCTGGCGCAGGCCTACGACCGCCTCGGCCTGGTCCCCGCCAAGCACTGACCGAACGGTCGGGGAAAGAGGGCTCTGGCAATCCGGGGGGTGCTGGCCCCACACTGGGTCGGCAGGACCTACCCGCAGCAGACGACGGAGGAGACATACGTGGGGACCGTAACGCTCGGCGTTTCGATCGCGGTCCCGGAGCCGTACGGCAGCCGCCTCCAGGAGCTGCGCGCCGGCTTCGGGGACGCTGCCGCGTACGGGATCCCCACGCATGTCACCCTCGTCCCGCCCACCGAGGTGGAGGCGGAGCGGCTGCCGGAGATCAGGGCCCACCTGTCCGAGGTCGCGGCCGCCTTCGGCGCCTTCGGGATGCGGCTCGCGGGCACCGGCACGTTCCGCCCGCTCTCGCCGGTCGTCTTCGTCCAGATCGTCGAGGGCGGTACGGGCTGCACCCGGCTCCAGGGCCTGGTCCGGGACCCGGACGGGCCGCTCAACCGGGAGCTGGCGTTCCCGTACCACCCGCACGTCACGGTCGCCCACGGGATCTCCGAGGAGGCGATGGACCTGGCGTTCGCCACCCTCGCCGATTACGAGGCGCAGTGGACCTGCGCGGGCTTCGCGCTCTACGAGCAGGGCTCGGACGGGGTCTGGCGCAAGCTGCGCGAGTACCCCTTCGGCAGTGGCCCGGTCACCGGTGTCCCGGCGCAGCTGGGCTCACAGGTCGACGAGGCGGCGGGTGCCGCCGGTGCCGGTGCGGCCGAGACCGCGGTACGGCGCTCCTGACGTTCCTGATGGAGCGGCCTGAGGGTCTGGCGGGCGTGGAACCGGAGCGTGCGCAGGACCAGGGTGTGGAACGGACGGCCCGTCGGACGCGCTTCGCGAAAAGTCACAATCGACGACCGTAGTGCCCGAAACCGACAATCCCGGCTATTTCCGTCGGCTCATTTACGGTGATCTCATGGACTGGCTGACAAAGATCCCGGTGGTCGGGCCACTCGTGGTCCGGCTGATGCGGACGCACGCGTGGCGTTCCTACCGGCGCCTCGACCGGGTCCACTGGAGCAGGCTCGCCTCCGCGATCACCTTCATCAGCTTCATCGCGCTCTTCCCGCTGATCACCGTGGCCGCCGCCATCGGCGCGGCGCTGCTCAGCCAGGAGCAGCTGGACCGGCTGCAGAAGAACCTCGCCGAGCAGGTCCCCGGCATCTCCGGGCAGCTCGACATCAACGGCCTCGTCGCCAACGCGGGCACGATCGGGCTGGTCGCCGGCGCCCTCCTGCTCGTCACCGGCATCGGGTGGATCGGCTCGATGCGGGACTGCCTGCGCGCCGTGTGGGAGAAGGACGACGAGGACCTCGGGAACCCCGTCGTCCGCAAGGGCAAGGACGCACTCGTGCTCGTCGGCCTCGGCTGCGTCGGCCTGGCCTCGGCCGCGGCCTCGATCCTCGGCTCCAGCGCGGTCGGCACATTCGGCACCTGGCTGGGCGTGCCGCAGCACGGCGCGGGCGGCGCGCTCCTGCGCACCGGCGCCTTCCTCGTCGGCGTCCTCGCGGCCTTCCTGCTCCTGCTCTACGTCCTGACCCTGCTGCCGGGCGTCGAACCGTCGCGCCGCAGCCTCCTCCAGGCGGCCCTCATCGGCGCAGCGGGCTTCGAGCTGCTGAAACTGCTGCTCAGCGGCTACATGCGCGGGGTCGCCGGGAAAAGCATGTACGGGGCCTTCGGCGTGCCCGTCGCCCTGCTGATCTGGATCAACCTGATGGCGAAGCTGCTGCTGTTCTGCTCGGCCTGGACGGTGACCGGCGACGGCGCGGACGGCGACGGCGCGGAGGACCCCGAGGACCAGGCGGTCTAGGACGCCCCGTCGCCGCTCTGGTCGCCGCTCCGGCGGCCGCGCGGGCCGCGCGGCCAGCGGCGGTTGACGGTGTACGCCCCGACCGCGATCACGGCCAGCGCCCCGCCCGTGACGCCGAGCGCGGTGCTCACACCGCCGTCCGAGCCCTCACCGGCCGCCGAGAGGCGGTGCTCGTGCGACTGGGCGGGGGAGCCGAGGGGGGAGGTGTCCGCACTCTTCGGCGGGACCAGCTCGCCCACCGGCTTGACCTTGCCGATCGCCGCGAAACCCCAGTCGAAGAGGTCGGCGGTCTCCTCGTAGACGGAGTTCAGGCCGCCCGCACTCGGGTTCATCACCGTGACCAGCAGCTTCTTGTTGCCCTGCTGCGCCGCGCCGGTGAAGGTGGAGCCGGCCATGGTGGTGTTGCCGTTCTTCACCCCGGCGATGCCCTTGTACGGGGAGAGGCCGCCCGAGCCCGTCATCAGCCGGTTGGTGTTCTGGATCTCGAAGTACTCGCGCGGCTTCCCGGGCTCCTGCTTGCCGGGGAACTTCGCGCTCGCCGTGCCGCAGTACTCGCGGAAGTCCGCCTTCTGCAGGCCGGAGCGGGCGATGAGGGTGAGGTCGTACGCGCTCGACACCTGCTCCGGGGCGTCGTACCCGTCCGGGGACACGACATGCGTGTCGAGGGCCTGCAGCTCCTCGGCGTGCGCCTGCATGTCCTTGACGGTCTTCTCGATGCCGCCGTTCATGGCGGAGAGCACGTGCACGGCATCGTTCCCGGACCGCAGGAACACCCCGAGCCACAGGTCGTGCACGGAGTACTCGTGGTCCTCCTTGACCCCGACCAGGCTGGAGCCCGCGCCGACGCCCTCCATCTCCTGCTCGGTGACCTTGTGGACCTGGTCCTTCGGGAGAGTGGGCAGCACCGTGTCGGCGAAGAGCATCTTCAAGGTGGACGCCGGTGGCAGCCGCCAGTGCGCGTTGTTGGCGGCCAGGACCTCGCCGGTCTCGGCGTCGGCCACGATCCACGAACGTCCCGTCAGGTTCGCCGGCAGGGCGGGGGCGCCCGCCAGCGGATTCACCTGGACCCCCGGCTTGCCGAGCAGGGCTCCGCCGACGGTCGACATCGACGCCGGCGGCGCGGCCGCGGCCGGGGCCTTGCGCGGCTTCCCCTTCCCGTCCGGGGCCGGAGAGGGCGCGGCGTGCGCGGGCACCACGAGCATCGCGGGGACCAGCAGCCCGGCGGAAAGGACCGTCAGCGCGGTCTTCTTGGCAGACACGCAGGTGAAAGTACATCCCGATGGGCTGTCTGCCGCCCGGGACCGGCCAACTTGTCCGAACCACCGCCGGTACAGCCCACCCCCACGCGTCCGTCCTGGGGACCAAACCGATACTGGGGGCATGAAACTCAGCCGCGCCGTCTCCTGGTTCCTGCTCTCCTTCGGAGTGTGGAGCTGGTTCATCTGGGCAACTTTCGTCCGGAACCTGTGGAAGGACGCCAGTGGTCTGGCATTCGACGCGGCGGGCGAGCCGACGGCTTACTTCTGGGTCCACCTTCTCCTGGCGGTGGCTTCCTTTCTCCTGGGGACGGCCGTTGGTGTGATCGGGTTGCGCGGCGTCCTCGCCCTGCGGCGTGAATCTCGCCGGGGTCCGGGCCCGGGTTCGCCGGAGTGAAGATCGCGATCTTCGCGGCGATCGCAGTGGTGGTCCTGGCCCTGCTGGTCCTGGTCCACCGCTGGCTGTGGATCCGCCTGGTCCGCGATACGACGCGCCCGCGCGGCACGGCCCGCCGGGTCGGCACCACCCTTGCCTTCACCCTGCCGCTCCTCTCGCTGGCCGCCCTCACCGCGGGCCGCGCCGGCGCCCCCTTCTGGCTCCAACAGTCCGTGGCCTGGCCTGGTTACATGTGGCTTGCGGTGCTCCTGTACCTGACGCTGGCCATGCTCGTGGCCGAACCGGTCCGGGCCCTGCTGCTCCGCTCCCGCGGCCCGTCCCCGGACCCCGCGCCCGCGCCGCCGCTCCCGGCCCGGCAGGGCGACGGCGACGGCGACGGCGACGGCCAGAGCGCGAGCCAGAGCGCGAGCCCGAGCGCGAGCGAGAGCCGGAGCCCGGCCCTGCCGGCCCGCGGCCCCGAGGGTGTCAGCCGGAGGCGGTTCGTGGCGCGGGCCGTCGGCGGAGCCGCCGCAGCGGCGGCCGTGGGGACCGTCGGGTACGGGACGTACGGGGTGCTGCGCGGGCCGCGCGTGAAGCGGGTCCAGGTCCCCCTCGCCAAGCTGCCCCGCGCCGCGCACGGCTTCCGGATCGCCGTCGTCAGCGACATCCACCTCGGCCCGATCCTCGGCCGCGCCCACACCACCCGCATCGTCGACACCGTCAACCGCACCCAGCCCGACCTCATCGCCATCGTCGGGGACCTCGTGGACGGCAACGTGCACGACCTGGGCAGCGCCGCCGAGCCCCTGAGCCGGCTCCGGGCGCGGCACGGCTCGTACTTCGTCACCGGCAACCACGAGTACTTCTCCGGTGCCCGGCAGTGGATCGACCACGTCCGCGAGCTCGGCGTCACCCCTCTGGAGAACGCCCGCCGGGCGCTGCCGTACTTCGACCTCGCAGGGGTCAACGACGTACAGGGCGAGTCCGAGGGCCACGGCCCGGACTTCGATGCAGCCCTCGGCGACCGCGACCGGTCCCGCGCCGCCGTGCTCATGGCCCACCAGCCCGTCGTCATCCACGACGCCGTCCGCCACGGCGTCGACCTCCAGCTCTCCGGGCACACCCACGGCGGTCAGCTCTGGCCGGGCAACTACCTCGCCGAGCTCGCCAACCCCACGGTCGCCGGCCTCGAGCGCTACGGCGACACCCAGCTCTACGTCTCCCGCGGCGCCGGCGCCTGGGGACCTCCGGTCCGGGTCGGGGCGCCGTCCGACATCACAGTCGTCGAACTCGCCTCATACCAGGCCTGACCGGGCGCAAGCGGTAACGACCCGCCGTGAATCAGTCTTCCCGAGGCCGAAATTCCCGGCCGGCATCGCCTCCCACAGCACGCCGTTCTTCGACACCTACCCGTCGCCCAACGGCGCCACGGCGAAGAAGCTGCTCAAGGACGCCGGGATCACCGCCCCGGTCACCGTCACCCTCGGCGTGAACACGCGCGGCGCGAACGTCCCGGAGGCCGAGGAGATCGCGAAGCAGCTCCAGTCCACCGGGCTCTTCCAGGTCAAGGTCAAGGCGGTCGAGAAGTGGGCCGACTTCCAGAAGGCCTATGCCGCCGGTGAGTTCGACGCCTACACCATCGGCTGGATCGCCGACTTCCCGGACGCGGACAACTTCCTCGCCCCGCTCGTCGGTGCCGACTCCAGCATGAACAACGGCTTCTCCGACAAGGCCGTGGGCGACCTCATCGCCCGTACCCAGTCCTTCTCGGACCGCACCCAGGCCTCCGGCGACTTCCGCGAGCTCCAGAAGCTGGTCTCCCAGCGCATCCCGATGCTGCCCATCTGGCAGAAGAAGGACTACGTGCTGTCCCGCGATGCCGTCGCCGGAGCCCAGTACCTCTCCGACGGCACCGGGGTCTGGGGCCTGTGGGAACTCAACTGGCTGTAGCCGGCGGGCCGTCCGGGCGTCGCACCGGGGGTCGCGTCGACCGCTATGCCGGGCCGGGGTCCGGGTCGGAGGCCCGCTTCTTCTTCGAGACCACCGTCTGCGCCATTCCCGGCAGGAAGTCCGCGAACAGCTCGTGGAGCTCGCGCACCAGCGGCCGCAGCACCCGGAACCGGGCCAGGACGATGCCCCGCGTCGTCAGCTGCGCGCCGCGCTCCGCGAGCCGCCGCGTCTTCTCGCTGTTCGGGGACCGGTCGAAGACCCAGTACAGGACGAGCCCCATCTGCGAGAGCCACATCAGCTCCGGCAGTACGTCGGCCAGTTCGTCCGGGACCTTCGTCTTCGCGCCCGCCAGCACCTCGCGGTGCATGTCGATCGCCGCCTTGCGCGCGGGTTCCGATTCGGGGGAGAAGGGGCTGAGCGGGCTCTCCGGGTCCGCCGCGTTCTTGAAGAACTGCGAGGCGAACTCGTGGTACGGCGCAGCGATGTCCAGCCAGCTCGTCAGCACGCCCGCGAGCCGCTTCTGCAGATCGGTCTCGCTGTCCAGGATGGGCCGGACCGCCGCCTGGTGCGCGGCGCCGATCCGGTCGTAGAACCCCTGGACGAGGTGTTCCTTCGACTCGAAGTAGTAGTAGGCGTTGCCGACCGAGACCCCTGCCTCCTTGGCGATGGCCCGCATGGTCGTCTTGTCGAAGCCGCGCTCCTGGAAGAGACGGAGCGCGGTTTCGAGGATGAGCGTGCGGGTCTGTTCGCTCTTGGGAGCCTTCTGATCAGTCACGGTGTACGAGCCTATCCGGGCACGGAGCAGTGGTCGCCACAGGCCGGTGCCTCCGGCTCCGCTTCACCCGCCGCCCCGGCCTCCGGGTCGCCCTCGGTCCGTACCGCTTGGCGCCACGCCGAGGCCGTGTACATGGCGGCCCGGGCGAAGGGCCGGCCCGCCGCGGTGGCGAGCCAGTTCGCCTTCGGCCGGTGCTCCGCCAGCGCCCACAGGCACACGATGAAGGCATCCGTACCGGTCCACACCTGCCCCGAGTCCCCGATGACGGTGATCTCGCGGAGCGTTGCCGCATGGTCGAGCTGCGGGTACCGCCGCTGCGCCTCGAAGGACCCGGCCGGGATCAGCCGGAGCGGTACCAGCCAGCGCTGCCCCATGAGCCAGTGCCGGATGTGGACGCAGAGCGGGCAGTTGGCGTCGTACAGCACGGTCAGGCGCCGGGTGGCCGGCGTCTCCGCTGCCATCGGTCAGGCCCCGGCCGGAGCGGTCCACGCGTGCGGGGCGACCGGCGGCGTCTGCTGGCGCTCCATGATCCCGCGGCGGCGCATCTTGTTCAGCACCCACACGTTCCCGAGGTGCATGACACCGAGGACCAGCAGGACGACGCCGAGCTTGACCGACAGGGCCTCGAAGAGCTCACGGGCCGTGTTGATGTCGACGTCCGAGCGCAGGTACAGAGTCACGAACCCGATGTTCACGAGGTAGAAGCCGACCACCAGGAGGTGGTTCACCGCGTCCGCGAGCTTCTCGTTCCCGTGCAGGACGTCGGCGATGAAGATCCGCCCGTTGCGGCTGAGCGTACGGGCCACCCAGACGGTCAGCGCGATGCTGACGAGCAGGTAGATGACGTATGCGACGACGGTGAGGTCCATACCCTCGCCCCCCTTGAACGTGTTCAACTTGTTGGCAGGACTGACTGTAGACCTCTTTTTGAACAGGTTCAAGCTTTCTTGCGGGCCGCTACCGGGAGGCCTCCTCGACCTCCGCCGCCGGGAACGGCGTCCGCTTGCTCTCCGTGACCAGCCGCCGGTGGAAGCCCGTCATCACGAGCCCCGTCGCCGCGTGCCGGTCGAGCAGCGCGGCCGCTTCGGCCGGCACCCCGCCGCGCCCGCGCCCCGCGATCCACTCCCGCAGGAAGGCCTCGTGCTCCAGGTCGTCGCGCTCGTCGCCGCCGGGCAGGTGGTAGCGCAGGAGATGGCTCGCGGTGTACGCGCGGTCGTAGCCCAGGTGTTCCGACAGGAACCGGGCCTCGTCGGGCGCCAGCTCGAAGCGGCTGCTGAGCGCGAGCCCGAAGTCGGCGAAGTGGACGAGCTCGCCGTCGGTCAGCACGTTGTGGAAGTGGGCGTCGAAGTGCACGAGCCCGCGGGAGCGCATGAACTCCGCCCCGCGCAGCAGGGCGTCTTCCGCCCAGGCGTAACGGGGGTGCTCGGCCAGCCAGTCGCCGAGCCGGTGCGGCGCGAACTCCAGGAAGAGCACCAGGCTGTACGAGGCCCGCCCGATGGCCTCCAGCCGCCGGCGCACGGCGTCCGAACCCTCCCACCGGGCGACCGCCGCGTCGATGCCGTCGCCCCCGGGCGGGGAGTCGGGCAGCACCCGCCAGTGGTACATCAGCGGAAAGCCCTCGTACGCGCCCTCGAGCACCCAGCCGGTGGTCATGGCGTGCACGGCCAGCTCCCGCCAGGCCCCGAACCCGGCCGAGCCGACCCCGTACTGGTAGTGCAGCGGCAGCCCGAAGACGTTCGCGGTGGACCGTGCGTTGCGCGGCAGCAGCTCGATGTCGGTCAGCGGCACGCGCTTGACGAAGACCCGCGTCCCGTCGAGGTCCAACTCGGCGGTCCGGCCGCCGATACCGGACCCGAGGGGAGTCGCGGCGGCCGTCATCGCGCGGAGCCGGTGGTCGCTCAGCAGGGACAGGCGGGTGGAGACGGCGCTGTACGCCGTGAGTCGCTCTCGATGCATCCGCATGACGCTACTGGCGGGCCCGTCACACCCCGGTCACCTTTTCCAGCAGGTCCGGATCCACGTAGGGAGCCTCGCGCGTCGGCACCGACCGCCAGGCGAGGGGCCAGGTGGTCCCGTACAGGGCGGGTACGCCGACGTAGGCGGCGGCGGTCCGGGTGCGGGAGGTGTACCGCTGCGCGTACGAGGGCCAGGTCCGGGCCCGGGCGGTGCCGGGCGGGAGCAGGAAGTACATCCACCGGTAGCCGGTGAGCTCTTGAAGTGCTCTCCCGGCTGAAGCCGGGAGATTCCTGCTTACCTTGCGGTAGCGGACTTGACGCGCTTCGCGCGCCTGACGACTGCCCTCCCGGCAGCCGGGATGAGCGCGTGGCCCATCCGGTACAGATGCAACACGTTCCGGGCCGCGTTCCAGTCGGCGTTGCCCGACCAGCCGCAGTCCGGGTTCTTGCGCACGAACACGGCCTGGGACTCCCGGCTCCCGGGCGTGATGAAGCCGCACGCGGAGCAGCGCCGGGAAATGTTGGGGGCGGGGACCTTGTGCAGGGTGCCGCCGTGCCGGGCGGTCTTGTACGCCAGCATGGTGACTGTGCGGCCCCACGCCTCCCCGCTGATGGAGCGGTTCAGCCCAGATTTCTGGGCAACGTTCCTTCCCGGCTCTTCGATGGTTCCCCTGGCGGATTTGACCATGTTCGTGATGGTGAGTGCTTCGACCACGACTGTGCCGTATGTGCGGGCGATGGCGGTGGTCGTCTGGTGCTGCCAGTCCAGGGCCCTGCGCTTGGCTTTCGCGCGGAGTCCTGCGATCTGGTCGTAGGTGTGGTGCAGTCGGCGGCTGGCGCGCTCGCCGGGCTTGCGGTACTGCTTACGCCGCGCGGCACGCTGCTCCAAGTGCAGGAGCTTCGCCTTCTCCTTGCCGGTCAGCCACTCGCCGTGCTCGTACCTCTCACCGTCCGAGAGAGCGATGGGCACGGTGACGCCCACGTCGATGCCGACCTCCGGCCCCCGGTGGGGCTCGGGCTTGACCTCCAGGGTCTGGACACGGAAGGCGATGTGCCAGCCGAGCGCGTCCTTGATCAGCCGCGCCCCGGTGATCCGGTTGTCCGCGTTGGCATGCTTGCCCACGGGCAGGTCCTTGGTCCACCGGAACCGGACCCGACCCACCTTGGGAATGTTGGCCATGCCCCAGCGGCGGTGCACGCGGGTGATATTCAGGTCCCGGCCCTGCGGGATGTCCACGGACATCACCGTGCGGAACCGGCCCTTGAAGTTCGGGGCGTCGGCACGACCGTCCCAGCAGTTCTTCCACGCCTGGAAGTACGTCTTCAACACCGCTTGCGCGGCCTGCGCGGGAAGGACAGCGAGGAAGCCGATGTCCTCGCGGGCCTGGCGGATCGCGGCATCCGCGTTCGCGAGCGTTCGCTTCTCCTTCGGCATCATCCGCCACCACGCGTGCAGAAGATTCCACATGGTGCGGGCAGCGTGAGCCTGGCCATCCGTCTTGCGAACCTCGGCAAAGACCAGCGCAAGCCGGGCGCGATGCCCGAACTGCCGCTTGGCCAGGGTATCTTGACTCACAATCAAGAACCTAGCATTGGTTTATGTCACCGCGCTGGACCACTAATCCCGATGTCAGAACCGGTCGCCATGTTGTCTACAACCTGCACGTTCACTTGGTTTTCGTCACCAAGTACAGGCGGAAGGCGTTCACCGACGCCATACTGACCCGCACCGAAGAGATCATGCGCGAGGTCTGCGCCGACTTCGAGGCCGAGCTGAAACAGTTTGTGTCGAGGTGGCGGCCTGCGCCTCGGCCGTTCATGTGCGGGACTCCAAGGACGTCACCCGCCCCGCCTTCACCGTCGCCCCCACCGCCTGGGCCGCCTTCACCGCGTACGCCCGGTCGTAGTCCTCACGCGGAGTCGACGGCGAACCGGGCCAGGATGCTCTGGACCACCCCGGCGCGGTCGGTCGTGGGCGGGAGTTCCCGGAGGAGGGCCCTCAGCTGCCGGACGACTCCCAGGGGCGTCTGATCCACCCCCTGCGCATCGACCAGCGCGTCGATCGCCTGGAGGCCCCAGAATTGGCTGAAGTTGAGCTGCTCATCGACCACTGTGGCGACCAGCGCACTCACCTTGGTCCCGTCGGGTACGGCGTAGAGCCGCGCGTACGCTGCCAGCCGGATTCCCGGGTCCTCTGCGGCGAGCGCGGCGTCGATGTCGAAGTCGGCCACGTGAGGTGTGACCGCCAGCAGATCCGTGAAGATCCGTTCCATCCGGTGGGTGCGAGCGGATCCCCGCCCCTGGGTTTCGCGGACCCGGACGTACTCGGCGGCCAGCCGCTCGACGGCATCGGCGGCCGCCGATGCCGTCGGCTCCTCGGTGTCCGAGCCGCCCGCCGCAACGAGCGCGACTCGGGCGGTGCGTGACGCGCCGTCGACGGCCCGTCCGATGCGCACGGTGCGTTCCTCACTCGCCTCGATGCGGTGCACGAGCTGCGCGTACTGGAACTTCGCCCCGCCCGGCAGCTCGATGCTGTCGAACAGGTCGCCCAGCCACGGCACCGCGGCGACCGCCAGCAGCACCACGGTGATGCCGTCGATCTTCAGGTCGGGCTTGATGACGTGCACTGCCGCCGCCCCGACCGCCGAGCACGTCAAGACCGCCGCAACGATGTGACGTCGTACGCCGTGAGCACGGCGGGTCTGCCCGACCGATTCCCCCTCGTCCATGTCGGCCAGCATTTCAAAAGGCCGGAGGAGGGGGAGGACGGTTGCGTCAGCAAGGTGGCCTGAAACCGTCGCGATCGGTACGGGGGCGGTCCGCCGAGACGATGGCCGCCTCGGCGCGGGGCGCCGGGGTGCCGTCCGGTAGGAGGAGGGGGGCGGCTTCCAGGACGATGCCGACGTTCGCGCCCCGGCGGGTCGTGTTCGCGGCCGTCACGCGGTTCAGGGGGGCCGGGGTCAGGGTCTGGGTCTCGCGGATGTAGGCGACGAAGCTCTCGAAGTCGCGCTGGTGGCGGTACGGGGCCTGGAATCCGGTGAGCGCCCCGTAGCCGTCGTTCGCCAGGAAGGTGTACGAGGGGGACGCGAGGCGGTAGGTGGCGGTGAGGCTGAGTGCGGCGCCGTCGATGAACACGTCCGCCGGGCTGACACGGTCACCCACCTTGCCGAGGGTGTTGAAGCTGTAGCGGACGTTCTTGGAGACGGCCAACGGTGCGAAGAGCAGCTCCCCGCTCGCCGCGATCGTCCACTGTTGCTCCAGGGCGTCGTGGATCTGCTGCCCGGTCACCGTCGCGCTGACGATCGGGTCGCCGAAGCCGACGGCCTTCCAGGCGCGGCCGAAGGTGACGGCGCCGCCCGAGGCCGCGTCGCGTACCAGGTCGCCGGCGATGATCGCCTGACCGACCCGGGGGGCCGCGGCGACCAGGGCGAGCTGGGCCGGGACGTTGGGGTGGACGTTGGCGTCGTTCTCCGGGTCGGTGGGCCTGCGGCCCGCCCACAGCGCCCAGTCGGCGACCAGGTCGCCCATGGTGCTCTCGCCCGCGGTGTTGCGGGTCCGCAGGAACGAGCCCGTCTGCTTGCCGATCCGGCTCGCGTCGCGCGCCGCGGCCTGGCCCGCCCAGTAGTCGACGACCTCCTTGAGGGCCGGGTCGGGGGTGACGTCGCGGGTGTTGGGGTGGTTGGTGGAGACGGTGAGCTCGCGGACCACCTTGCCGGTGACGGGGTCGAGGCGGAGGTTGATCTCGTTGATGAGCTGGCCGTAGCAGCCGGCCTCGACGAAGGGGCGCGGGACCCCGTCGGGGTCCGGGACCATCATGTTGAACCGGGTGTGCCAGTGGCCGGTGACGATGGCGTCGATGTCGGGGGAGACCTGCAGCGCCAGGTCGAGGGCCGGGCCGGAGGGGTCGGTGCCGCTGTTGAAATCGGCGCCCGCGACCGCCCCGTCGTGCAAGCTGAGGACGATCGCATTGACGCCCTGGGCCTTGAGCAGGGCCGCGTACCGGTCGGCGGTGGCGACCTCGTCGAGGGTGGCGAGGCCGGGCTGGTAGGAGCCGGGGAAGAGCTCGGTGCCGAGGGCGGTGAGGTGGATGAAGCCGATCTGCAGTTCCTGTCCGGCCGCGGTGCGGACCTTCTCGATGTTGTACGCGGGAAGGACGGTGCGCTGGTCGGCGCCCCAGACGACGTTGGCGCTGTGGTAGCGGAAGCCGGAGCCGTGGAAGCGGGCGCCGGAGGAGTCGGTGAAGGTGGCGTCGCGGCCCTCGACGGGGAACGGGACGCCCTGCTCCATGTGCCGTTGCAGCACGGCGGGGGACTTGTCGAACTCGTGGTTCCCGGCGGTCGCGAAGTCGAGGCCCATGCGGTTCAGGGCCTCGATGGTGGGTTCGTCGGCGAAGGCGGCGGTGTCGAACTCCCAGCCGGAGAAGGCGTCTCCGGGGGTGAAGAACAGCGAGTTGAGCCGGCCGGCGCGGAGGGCCGCGAGGTGGGCGGCCATGTAGGCGACGCCGCCGACGGTGTAGGTCCGGCCGCCGTTGCCGGTGATGGTGGCGTTGCTGCCGGGGGCGGCCTGGAGGTAGCCGTGCAGGTCGGTGATGTTGAGGAGCTGTACGTCGACGTACTCGACGGCGGAGGCGGCGCCCCGCGCGTGGTCGGTGGCGTGGGCGGGGATGCCGGTGGCGAAGGTGGCTGCGGCGGTTCCCATGGCGGTGAGGAACGTGCGCCGCCCGAGGTGAAGTGAACTCCGGTCCGGATACGTGGTCTTGGCGAGCCTCGTCACGGGGGAATGGTCCCGCGGTGCGGGGCCGGTGTCGACATGCCGTGCCGTATGCCCGGGGGCACGCCGGCACGCCGGCACGCCGGCCCGGGGGCCCGGATGGCGGGGCGGCGGGTCGGGTGGCAGCCTGGAGGAGAAGCCGTAGCGGTGGGCCGCGCCCTGTGCGCCGCCACGTGGCGCGCGGGCCGCCCCGTGGGCGTCTCCGCCGCCGGAAACCACTGGATCGTGTTCGCAGGAGGTGGACCTCCTTGAGCAGGCACGTTTCGCTCACCAGAACCGCACTGAGCCTTGCCGTGGCCGGAGTCCTGTCGGCCGCACTCGTACCGGTCTCGGCAGCACCGGCGACGGCCGTCGCGTGCGACGCCGCTGCCGCCACCCGGGCCCCGAGCAGCAGCAACGACAGCGCCGCGCGGAACGCGGTGATCTGCCTCATCAACGCCGAGCGCACGCAGCGGGGGCTGCCCGCCCTCACCGTGAACCAGGCCCTGACGACGGCGGCGCAGCAGCACTCCGCCGCCGCCGTGCAGCTGAAGTGGTGGGGACCGGGCAAGGACTCGCACACGAATCCGCAGACCGGCTCTACACCGCAGAGCCGGATCAAGGCCGCGGGATACTGCCCGAATCCCAGGTCGTGGGCCGTCGCCGAGATCACGTACAACGGCTGGGGCAGCGGCAGCGGGACCCCGAAGGCCGCCGTCAACTGGTGGGTGAACGTCAGCACGTGGGGCCACCGCCAGATCGTCCTGGACCCGTCACTGAAGGAGATCGGCGCCTGGGCACAGCCGGGCGCGGCGGACCCGGCCGGAGCCGGAGCGAGCCAGGCCGGAACCTACGTCGTGACGTTCGGCCGCTGCCAGCAGTGAGCGGCGGCCGCACCCTTCACGGCTACTGCTCCTGCGGTGCGGGCTTCTTCGGCTGGGGACGGCCGGCGGCCAGCAGCTCCCCCACGTCGAGCGTGACCTTGGCGCCGAGGGTGTCGGGCAGGGTGGCCAGCTCGCCGGGGGAGTACACGCGGTGGCTGCCGTACTCGCCTCCGGCGGGCTCGGTGAGGACGTGCACCCGCTGGTGCTTGCGGTTCACGATCACGTAGACCGGGACCATGGCCTGCGCGTACGCGCCGACCTTGAGGCGCAGGTCGTTGTTGTAGTTGCTGGATGTGACTTCGAGGACAAGCCGAAACGAGATGGGGTCGTAGCAGTTGTTCTCGATCAGGTGTTCCTGAAAGTCGGCGTCGACGACGGCGAGGTCAGGGACCGCGAAGTCCTCGGCGCCGCCGGGAAGCCACAGACCGAGGCCCTGAATGATCTTGGACTCGGGTCCCTGCAGTCCGGCCGTGAGAAAGGGAATCATGAGCTCGGTCAGCACCAGCCCGTGTGCTCCATCCGGTGGCGGGGTCACGGTGAGGATGCCTCCGATGATCTCGGCGCGATAGCCAGGGTTCAGTTCCGTGAACTTGTTGGCCGCCTCGAGCAGCGTCGTCGCCGGTACCTCGCGTGAGTGTTGCGGCGGCTCGACGGGTGCTGCGGACATCTCGGGCCTCCCGTGGGCTGGGTCGAGAGCATCATCGTAGGACGGCCGGGCCGGTTCGTGCGGTATCCGGACGGTTCACCGGATCGAATGCGGCGAGGGCGGCGAGGGCGGCGGAGCAGTGGGCCCCTCGTCCGCCGACGGGCCGGGGCCGGGTGACCGCCTCCGCCGCCCGGTCCGCTGGGCGACCAGTACCTGTGCATCGCCTCGGCGGGGCGCTCGGCCGCGGGGACGGAGACCGGCTACCTGCCCTTCGAGGGGGGCCGGACGCTCGCGCTGATCCTCGGCAAGGCGATGATGCTGGCGGACGACGCCGGCATCACCGACCCGACGATCACCCGTCAGATGCTGAGGGAGCGGGCGTAGTTGAGCTGGTTCATCACCCACGGGAAGGTGCCGGCGTCGACCGCCGGGATCATCGTGGAGTGGTGGCGGCCGCCGCTGGTGACGGTGACCTGGATGTAGCCGGTGGTGGTCTTCTCCTTCATGAGGAGGAAGAGCAGGCCGAGCAGGCAGAACAGGAAGAAGACGATCGCGAGCACGACCGCGTGCGTCGGGATCTTCGTCTCGGTGCGGGAGAAGTCGGTGGCGTTCCACATCGCGCCCTTGAGCGGCATCGGGCCCGAAGGGGTGATGATCTGGTCCCCGGCGATGGTGATGTCGCCGAGGGCCAGGCCGGACCCGCCGACGCCCTGCGGGGCGACCGGGTAGGCCATGGGCTGCGCCTGGGCCGGGATGCCCGCACCGCCGAAGGTCGGCTGGTATCCCGGGGCGGGCGGAGTGGCCTGCGGGTAGCCGTAGCCGGCGTTCCCGGGGGCTGTCGGATAGGGCTGCGGATAGCCGTAACCGGCGTTCCCCGGGGCCCCGTTGTCACTCGCGTACGGATTCGGCTGCTGCTCGCTCATGCACGCGATCTTTCCACAGCCGCCCCCGGGCCGTACCCCCCTCCTCGAGCGCGGGTGAGCTCCTCGTCGAAGTCGTCGATGACGACGTGGACGGGGTGACGACGCGGCGAGGGCCCCGCCCCGGTGTGGAACACCGGGGCGGGGCCCTCGTACGAGCGCGGACCGCAGGGTCAGAAGCGGCGCGTGATCAGTGCGCGCTTGACTTCCTGGATCGCCTTCGTGACCTCGATGCCGCGGGGGCAGGCGTCGGTGCAGTTGAAGGTCGTGCGGCAGCGCCACACGCCGTCCTTGTCGTTCAGGATCTCCAGCCGCTGCTCGCCGGCCTCGTCGCGCGAGTCGAAGATGAAGCGGTGGGCGTTGACGATCGCCGCCGGGCCGAAGTACTGGCCGTCGTTCCAGAACACCGGGCACGAGGACGTGCACGCGGCGCACAGGATGCACTTGGTGGTGTCGTCGAAGCGCTCGCGGTCCTCGGCGGACTGCAGACGCTCACGCGTCGGCTCGTTGCCCTTGGTGACCAGGAACGGCATGACGTCGCGGTACGCCTGGAAGAAGGGCTCCATGTCGACGACGAGGTCCTTCATCACCGTGAGGCCCTTGATGGCCTCGACGGTGATCGGCTTCTCCGGGTTGATGTCCTTGATCAGCGTCTTGCAGGCGAGCCTGTTCTTGCCGTTGATCCGCATCGCGTCGGAGCCGCAGATGCCGTGCGCGCACGACCGGCGGAAGGTCAGCGTGCCGTCGAGTTCCCACTTGATCTTGTGGAGACCGTCGAGCACGCGCTCCTTCGGGTCGATCTCGATCTGGAAGTCCTGCCACTGCGCCTCGTCCGAGATCTCGGGGTTGTAGCGGCGGATCCGGAACGTGACCGTGATGTACGGGGAGGCCGCGGCCGCCTCTTCCATCTTGTCGAGGGTGGGGGTAGCCATCAGTACTTACGCTCCATCGGCTGGTAGCGGGTCGTCACGACCGGCTTGTAGTCGAGCCGGACCGAGTCCGAGCCGTCGGCTCCGACCTCGCGGTACGCCATGGTGTGGCGCATGAAGTTGACGTCGTCGCGGTTCGGGTAGTCCTCGCGGTAGTGACCGCCGCGGGACTCCTTGCGCGCCAGCGCGGACACAGCCATGACCTCGGCCAGGTCGAGCAGGTTGCCCAGCTCGATGGCCTCCAGCAGGTCCGTGTTGAAGCGCTTGCCCTTGTCCTGGACGGACACGTTCTTGTAGCGCTCGCGCAGCTCCGCGATCTTCTCGACCGCGGTCTTGATGGTCTGCTCCGTACGGAACACCATCACGCAGGCGTCCATCGTCTCCTGGAGCTCCAGGCGCAGGTCGGCGACCCGCTCCTTGCCCGTGGAGTTGCGCAGGCGCTCGACGACGTCGACGACCTGCTGCGCCGGGTTCTCGGGGAGCTCGACGTAGTCGTTCTCCTGCGAGTACTTCGCCGCGGCGATACCGGAGCGCTTGCCGAAGACGTTGATGTCCAGCAGCGAGTTGGTGCCGAGGCGGTTGGCGCCGTGCACGGAGACACAGGCGACCTCGCCGGCCGCGTACAGGCCCGGGACGACGGTGGTGTTGTCCGCCAGGACCTCACCCTCGACGTTCGTCGGGATGCCGCCCATGGCGTAGTGCGCGGTGGGCTGGATCGGGATCGGGTCCGTGTACGGCTCGATGCCCAGGTACGTACGCGCGAACTCGGTGATGTCCGGGAGCTTCGCGTCGAGCTGCTCCGGCGGCAGGTGCGTCAGGTCCAGGTACACGTGGTCACCGGCCGGACCGCAGCCGCGGCCCTCGCGGATCTCGGTGTAGATGGAGCGCGAGACGACGTCACGGGACGCGAGGTCCTTCATGACCGGCGCGTACTTCTCCATGAAGCGCTCGCCGTCCTTGTTGCGGAGGATGCCGCCCTCACCGCGGGCGCCCTCCGTCAGCAGGATGCCCATGCGCCAGATGCCCGTCGGGTGGAACTGGAAGAACTCCATGTCCTCGAGCGGCAGGCCGCGGCGGTAGCAGGCCGCCTGGCCGTCACCCGTGAGGGTGTGCGCGTTGGAGGTCACCTTGAAGAACTTGCCGGTGCCGCCGGAGGCGTAGATGACGGCCTTGGCCTGGAACACGTGGATCTCGCCGGTGGCGAGCTCGTACGCGACCACACCGGCCGACTTCTTGACGCCGTCCTCCTCGACCAGCAGCTGGTCCAGGACGTAGAACTCGTTGAAGAACTCCACGCCCTCCTTGACGCAGTTCTGGTACAGCGTCTGGAGGATCATGTGGCCGGTGCGGTCCGCGGCGTAGCAGGACCGGCGGACCGGGGCCTCGCCGTGGTTGCGCGAGTGGCCGCCGAAGCGGCGCTGGTCGATGGTGCCGTCCGGGGTGCGGTTGAACGGCAGGCCCATCTTCTCCAGGTCGAGGACCGCGTCGATGGCCTCCTTCGCCAGGATCTCGGCGGCGTCCTGGTCGACCAGGTAGTCACCGCCCTTGACCGTGTCGAAGGTGTGCCACTCCCAGTTGTCCTCCTCCACGTTCGCCAGCGCGGCGGCCATGCCGCCCTGCGCGGCGCCCGTGTGGGAGCGGGTGGGGTAGAGCTTCGTCAGCACCGCGGTGCGGCTGCGCTTCGTCGACTCGATGGCGGCGCGCATGCCGGCGCCACCTGCGCCGACGATGACGGTGTCGTACTTGTGGATCTTCATTGGATTCGCCTCAGCCCCGTTGCCTAGCGGATGTTCGGGTCGAAGGTGAAGATCACCAGCGTGCCCAGAAGGATGGTGAACACGGTGGCGGTGTAGAGCAGGCCCTTCAGCCACAGCCGCGTGTTGGCGCGCTCCGCGTAGTCGTTGATGACGGTACGCAGACCGTTGGCGCCGTGCAGCATGGCGAGCCACAGCATCAGCAGGTCCCAGACCTGCCAGAACGGGGACGCCCAGCGGCCGGCCACGAAGGCGAAGCCGACCTTGGACACGCCGCCGTCCAGCACCAGCTGGATGACGAGGTGGCCGATGACCAGGACGACGAGGACGATGCCCGAGAGGCGCATGAAGAGCCACGCGGCCATCTCGAAGTTGCCGCGGGTCGAGCGCGGCGTCTTGCCCGTTCGCTTGCGCGGGGCCTCGATGTACGGCGCCGGGTTGTCGACGTCGTAGAGGCTCACGCCCTCCACGTCGCCGATGGCCTGGGCGGAAGAAGTGTCAGAAGACATACGTGTCACTTCCCGAACAGTTCAGCAGCTGCGTGGCCGAGGACGGGGCGCAGGGCCCCCGCCATCAGGACGAGCCAGACGATCCCCACGGCCCAGAGCATCTGCTTCTGGAGACGGGGGCCCTTGGACCAGAAGTCCACGGCGATCACACGGAGACCGTTCAGCGCGTGGAAGAGGATGGCGGCCACGAGGCCGTACTCCATCAGCGCGACGATCGGAGTCTTGTAGGTAGCCACGACATCGTCGTACGCCTCGGGGGAGACGCGGACGAGAGCGGTGTCGAGGACGTGTACGAACAGGAAGAAGAAGATGAGGACGCCGGTGACTCGATGAGCCACCCAGGACCACATTCCTTCCCGGCCGCGGTACAACGTTCCAGCCGGCACGGAAAACCCTCCGGAAGCGGGGCGGGGGCCAGCCGGCTTCTTTGTCGGTCGGGCCCGGCCGGGTACGGTCCTCCGGCCCCGGACATCGTAGCCACGCTTTGTCGGTTCCCTCGCGCCGGGTCCAGCTGTGTGATCAAACAGGCACGGACGGACTATCCCACAGGGGCAAATAGCCCGGAATCCGCGGCAGACACCCCGTCCGGCGAGGTCAGCCAGTGCGTCAGGTCGGCGAGCCGCACCTGGGCGAGGCGGCGCAGCTCGTCCGCCGAGATCGACCGCTCCTCGTCGGCCTCCAGCTCCATCCGGCGCCGGATCGCGGCCAGCAGCTGGTCCGCCTGCTCCTCCGGCGGATGCCCGTCCAGGCACACCACGAACGCGTGGCCGAACTTGCGCTCGTACTCGGCATGGGCGGCGTCGAGCGCCAGGAGCGCGGCGTACGAGGCCCCGTGGTCCAGCTCCACCGGGAACTCCGAGGCCAGCGCCTCGCTCAGGTCCGCCTGGGAGAGGTCGTACGAGGCCTCGTCGGCGGCGGCCAGCAGGACACCCGGATCCGGGTAGGGGCGGTGGGCGGCCACCCGCTGCGCCCAGCGCCGGCTGCCGCAGCAGTGCAGCAGGACGGCCTCGGCGGCTTCGGGGGAGAGGGAGTTGAACCGCGTCAGTCCGGAGCCGTGAGGAGCGTCGGGGCATCTCCCGGACTTCTCCCCCGGACTCTGTCCGGGAGGTGCTCCCATGGAGGTACCCCCATGGGCCTGTGCCGGAAGATGGCTGGACAGCGGAGGGCTCCTCGGGGCGTGGCGCGGGTGCATCGCCACGCTAGCGACGCCGAGGCGGGTGTGTCGTACCCATCCGAGGTTTTCACCCGGAAGTGAGCCGAAAGGATGACGTGATGACTCGCGGTGCGCCGGGAAGGGCGACGGCGGAGGAAGAGGAGGAAGACGACCGAGGCCGCCACCCCCCACAGGAGAGGCCCCGGTCGTCGTCCGTACGGGCTCGTGCGACAAGCCCGTACTTTTGTCAGCGCCGCGAGTGCGTTTTGTGTCACACCCCGCTTCGCGCACGATTGGTTGCTCCCCGTACAACTCGTGGACGAAGGTACTTGAAGGCCGTAACGTGCTGATTTGCGCCACAGGTACAGGACAGTGAACGGGTTGGGGACTTTGCTGGGGGACGACGCGGAGCTGACCGCCGCGGTGCTCGCGGCACAGGGCGGCGACGAGAGCGGATTCCGTGCTGTGTACCGCGCCGTGCACCCACGGCTGCTCGGATACGTACGCACGCTCGTCGGGGACGGCGACGCGGAGGACGTGACCTCCGAGGCGTGGCTGCAGATCGCCCGCGACCTCGACTCCTTCACCGGCGACGCCGACCGCTTCCGCGGCTGGGCCGCCCGGATCGGCCGCAACCGGGCCCTCGACCACATCCGCATGCGCGGGCGCCGCCCCGCCATCGGAGGCGACGAGACCGAGCTGACGGGCCGCGCCGCCGACAGCGACACCGCCGGCGAGGCGATGGAGGCCCTGTCGACCGGCCGCGCCATGGCGCTGATCGCACAGCTTCCGCAGGACCAGGCCGAGGCGGTGGTGCTCCGGGTCGTGGTCGGCCTGGACGCCAAGAGCGCGGCCGAGACCCTGGGCAAGCGGCCCGGCGCGGTACGCACCGCAGCCCATCGGGGCCTGAAGAAACTGGCCGAGCTGATCGGCGCGGAGGGCGGCTTCGGGCCGGACCTGGATCCTGGCTCGGACTCGGCGGGGCCGGTCGGCGATAATGCCGGTGGCCAGTCGCGGAACGGCGGGGGCGGGAGGGATCTCGACGCCGTACCCGCTCAGCGCGGCCGGGGTGGTGGCCTCGTGGAGCAAACCGGTGTGACGCATTCACGTTGGCGGACGCAGAAGGACATGTGATGGCCGACGAGCGCAACAGGTGGCTGGACAAAGCCGCGGCGGAACGAGTGCTGCGCGGCGGCCCGGCCGCACCTGGCGCCGACCGGCGCGCCCGCGAAGCGGAAGCCCGGCTGAGGGCCGCCCTCGACATGCTGGCCGAGCCGCAGCCGCCCTCCGGGGTGGAACTGCCCGGCGAGGCCGCCGCAGTGGCCGCCTTCCGCGCGGCGCGCGGCGGGGCCGTCGCGGCCGGTGCGTCCGCGCCCGGGGTGTCCGCACGGCCCGGCGCCGGCGCCGCCCCCCTCGTGGAACTCGGCACGGTCATCCCCCTCGCCACGCCCCGGCGCGGCCGCCCGGCGCGGTTCGGGCTGGTCGCCGCGCTGGCGGGCGTCGCCGTCGGCAGCCTGGCGGTCGCCGCCGGGGCCGGTCTGCTCGACCGGGCCACGCACGACACGGCGGGGCCCGCACCGGCGGTGTCCCTCAGCGCCGACGAGAATCCGACGTCGGCCGGCGACACCGCGGGCCCGACCCTCGGACCGCAGCTTCGGCCCACCCCGCTCCGCGGCACCGACGGCTCGGCGCCCAGCCCGGGAACCGGCCAGACGCCGGGCGCGGACTCGGGTGCGGTACAGGGACTGGGAACCGGAACGGGAACCGGTCCCGGCACCTCGTCCGGCGCCGGCAACGACGCCGGGGACGGCAAGGACGCGAAGGACGGCAAGGACACGTTCGCGGGCGGGACCACCTCGCTGAAGGACACGGACAAGCAGAGCCGGCTCAAGGCGGTGGACCTGTGCGAGGCCTACCGGTCGGGGCACATGACCGCCGACCGCCGCGAACGGCTCTCGAAGCTGGCGCAAGGGCTCTCGCTCATCCCGCACTTCTGTGAGGCGCTGCTCGACGCGCCCACCAGGACCGCCACCCCGACCGTTCCGCGCACCTCGGACGACGGGGGCGACGTACTCGAGGCCCCGACGTTCAGCCCGGCGAGCCCGGGCGTGTCCGCGCCCGCCGGCCTGCCGCGCTGACGGCCTGCCGCGCGGCGGCCCGTCCGGCCGTTGTTCGGGTGGTCCGCGAACATGCCTCGAGCGGGTTCCGGGCGGCGGCGTGAACGGGCTGTAACACTTTTCGAACCTGCGGCGCAGTACATATCGAGCCGACTGGTCATCGGCCGCGCATGAGCCGGGGTTCCCCCCGTACCCCTGGGCTCTGCGCACCCGGCGCGGGCGGGGTTCGTTCCCCCGGCCCTGCCCGCGCCTCTACTTCCAAGACCGGATCACCGGGATCCCCGGGATCACCAGTAGACGACGACCTTGTCGCCGACCTGCACCTGGTCGAACAGCGCAGCGAGCTTGCCCTTGTCCCGGACGTTCACGCAGCCGTGCGAGGCGCCGGCGTATCCGCGGGCCGCGAAGTCGGCGGAGTAGTGCACCGCCTGGCCCTGGCTGAAGAACATCGAGTACGGCATCGGCGTGTGGTAGATCGTCGACGTCCAGTCCTTGGCCTTCCACTCCACCTTGAACTGGCCCTCACGGGTCGGGGTGTTCTCGGAGCCGAAGCGGACGTCCATGGTGGAGACGATCTTGCCGTCGATCATCCAGGCGAGCGTGCGGCTCTCCTTGCTGATGCACATGACGCGGCCCGTCATACAGCGCGGGTCCGGCGCGTCGACCTCGTTGACGGTCGGCGGGCGCAGCTCGTCGGCGGTGGGCTTCTTGCTGAGGCTCTGGATCTTCTTCCAGGTGGCCTCGTCGACCGCGCCGGAGGCCGTGAGGCCGTTCTTCCCCTGGAAGGACTTGACCGCGGCGGTCGTCTTCGACCCGTAGAAACCGGTCGGCGCGACCGTCATGTACTTGAGCTGCTTCAGGCGGGCCTGGAGCTCGCGCACCTGCTCGCTCTCGTCGCCGTTCGCCATGACGGCCTTGACCGTCGGCGAGGGAGAGGCGGACGGCGACGCCGACTCCGAGGCGGAGGCGGAGGGCGAAGGCGAGGCGTCGCCGGGCTTGGCGTCCGTCGACGGCGAACTCTCGGGGGTGGAACCCGCCGCGGACGCGGAAGGAACCGAGGAGGCGGAGCCGGCCGGCTCCGCCTTCTGGGGCCCGCAGGCGGTCGCGGCGAGCGCGACGGCGGTGGCCACCCCGAGCATGCGGACTATGACTCTCTGGCGGTGCATTGCGGTCCCCCGATTTCTCCGTGGTGTATCTAGGTGATGCCTGGCGGGCGTGGACAGTTGCAGACGATCCTGGGATGTTGCGCCATTGTGACCAGCGGCCGTCAGGGGACGGCCGGAGCCGTCGCCGGGAGGTTGTACCAGCCCCGGGGCCGTTTGCTCTACAGAGGGATTTGGTCACATGGCGAGTACCGAGAGCGGATTTCCGATCGAACCCGTCTACGGGCCGGGCGACCTGACGGGGTGGGATCCGGAGGTCAAACTGGGTGAACCAGGGGCGTATCCGTACACGCGAGGGGTCTACCCGACGATGTACACCGGCAAGCCGTGGACGATGCGGCAGTACGCCGGGTTCGGGACGGCGGCCGAATCCAACGCCCGGTACCGGCAGCTCATCGAGGGCGGCGGCACCGGGCTGTCGGTCGCCTTCGACCTGCCGACGCAGATGGGGCACGACTCCGACGCGCCGCTCGCGCACGGCGAGGTCGGCAAGGTCGGCGTCGCGATCGACTCGGTCGAGGACATGCGGGTGCTGTTCGACGGGATCCCGCTCGACCGGGTCTCCACGTCCATGACGATCAACGCCCCGGCGGCGCTGCTGCTCCTCATGTACCAGCTGGTCGCCGAGGAGCACGGGATCGCGGGCGGGCAGCTGACCGGGACCGTCCAGAACGACGTGCTCAAGGAGTACATCGCGCGGGGCACGTACATCTTCCCGCCCGGGCCCTCGCTCCGGCTGACGGCCGACACCTTCCGGTACTGCAAGGCCGAGATCCCCCGCTGGAACACCATCTCCATCTCCGGCTACCACATGGCCGAGGCCGGGGCCTCGCCCGCGCAGGAGATCGCCTTCACGCTGGCGGACGGGATCGCCTACGTACGGACGGCGCTGGCCGCCGGGATGGAGGTCGACGCATTCGCGCCGCGCCTCTCCTTCTTCTTCGTCGCCCGCACCGCGCTGCTGGAGGAGGTCGCGAAGTTCCGGGCCGCCCGGCGGATCTGGGCCCGGGTCATGCGGGAGGAGTTCGGCGCGCGGGACCCGAAGTCGCTGATGCTGCGCTTCCACACCCAGACGGCCGGGGTGCAGCTGACGGCGCAGCAGCCGGAGCTGAATCTCGTACGGGTGGCCGTGCAGGCACTGGGGGCGGTGCTGGGCGGCACGCAGTCGCTGCACACCAACTCCTTCGACGAGGCGATCGCGCTGCCGACGGAGAAATCGGCGCGGCTGGCGCTGCGGACGCAGCAGGTGCTGGCGTACGAGACGGACGTGCCGCACACCGTCGACCCCTTCGCCGGGTCGTACGCGGTGGAGCGGATGACGGACGAGGTCGAGGAGGCGGCACTCGCGCTGATGCGGCGGGTCGAGGACCTGGGCGGGGCGGTGGCCGCGATCGAGGCCGGCTTCCAGAAGGGGGAGATCGAGCGGAACGCGTACCGCATCGCGCAGGAGACGGACGGCGGCGAGCGCGTGGTGGTCGGGGTCAACCGCTTCACGCTGGAGCAGGAGGAGCGGTACGAGCCGCTCCGCGTCGACCCGGCGATCGAGAACCGCCAGCGCGAGGCGCTCGCCGCGCTGCGCGCGAGCCGTGACGCCGAGGCGGTGTCGACGGCTCTGGCCGCGCTCCGCGAAGCGGCGGCGGGCACGGCGAACGTCCTCTACCCGATGAAGGAGGCCCTGCGCGCCCGCGCCACGGTGGGCGAGGTCTGCAACGCCCTCCGGGAGGTGTGGGGGACGTACGAGCCGGTGGATTCCACATGGTGACGTATCTAATGTGAAACGCCGGCCGCGACAGGAGCAACCCTATGGGACACTCCTGCCCATGCTGGGTGTCATCGATCTGCCGACCTACCTCGTCGGGCTCATACTGATCATTTTGTTGCCGGGGCCGAACTCGCTGTACGTGCTGTCCGTCGCCGCGCGCCGCGGGGTGCGGACCGGATACAAGGCCGCCGCCGGGGTGTTCACCGGGCCTGGAGCAGCGCCCCCGCCCCGGCGGCGGCGAGCGACATCAGCACGGCGTCCCTGATCAGCAGCGCCCGCCGGTACGGCCGCTCCCCCTCGCCGCCCTCCGCCCCGGCCTCGGCCGGCGCCTGGGCCGGGGCTTCGGCCCGCTCGGCCCGCGAGCGCCACAGCGCCCAGGCACCGCGCATCATCCCGACGGCGAGCCAGGTCAGGTACCCGGCGCCGAACAGTTTGACGATGCCGAAGCCGCAAGCGGCTCTCGGCCGGGGCCACCTCGGCGGCGGGCGTGCTCTTCCTCGGCTTCGCAGCCAAGCTCGCCGTCAGCTAGCCCGGACGTGTGTTTGGAGCATGGGATCCGGGCGAAACTTCCCATATGGGTGTTCCATAGCTGATTCATGCGCAAAGGGTGTCCCTTGAACCGTTGTCAGCAGCGTGGAAAGGGACATCCGTGACCGACAGCAATGCCGTGAAGGCCAGGAAGGCCGCCGGGTCGATCGGGCTCGTGACTCCGATGGGCAGGAGGGCGGCCCCGCAGGCGCCCCGGGCCGACGAGGAGTGGCAGCTGCCGCACGGCAGCGCCCGGGTGTACTACGGGCAGGGCAAGCAGGGCGTGGTCCGGCCGGTCGTCCTGGCCGACGGGTTCAACCTCGGGCCGACCGACTTCGACTGGCTCTGGGACGGGCTGGAGAACGGCCGATTCCCCTTCATCAGCCGGCTGCGGGCCCAGGGGCGCACCCTGATCCTCGTCGGGTTCAAGGAGCGCAGCGAGTCGATCCTGCGCAACGCCGAGACGGTGACCGCCGCGCTCATGCGGACCATCTCCGAGCAGCTGGACGACACCCGGCTGCTCGTCGGCGGGTTCAGCATGGGCGGCATGGTCGCCCGGTACGCGCTGGCGAAGATGGAAATGCAGCGCATGGACCACCGGACCGGCGTCTACCTGTCGTTCGACACCCCGCACCGGGGGGCGTGGGTACCGATCGGGCTGCAGGCGTTCGCGCACTACCTCGCCGAGGTCGACGACACGTACCTGCGGCAGATCGGCAGCCCGGCCGCGCAGCAGATGCTCTGGCGGTACGTGGACGGCGTGAACGGCTCGCCGAAGGTGAGCCCGATGCGGACGGAGTTCAACGAGCAGCTCCGCAAGGTCGGCTGGTGGCCGCGCATCCCGCGCCTGCTCGGGGTGTCCAGCGGACGCGGTGACGGCGTGGGCAACGGCGTCGGGGCCGAGGAGAAGACGCTGAGCTGCTCCGGGCCGCTCTTCGACGGCACGTACTTCCTCGCTCAGTCGCAGGGGGACCCGGCGGAGGTGGCCGTGCTGAACGGCGTCCTGGGCGGGCCGCACACGATCACCACGCGCGGCTTCCCCGAACTGGACGGCGCGCCGGGCGGAACGCTCGAATCGTTCGGCATCCTCGGTGACACGCTCTCCTCCTTCGGCGAGGCCGTCGACATGGTCCACCGGACCGTGTGCTTCGTGCCGTCCGTCAGCGCGGTCGCCATCCGCGACCTGGACCGGCAGGAGGACCTGTACGCCCACATCGACAGCATGCCCCCGGACGAGTCCGAGCTCGACGACTACATGCTCTCCGGGAAGAACGACCCGCACGCGATCATGACGGCCGAGATCGGAGAGTGGGTCCTCGACCGGCTGCCCGACTGAGCTGCCCGACTGAGCTGCCCACGGGGTGTCCGCGTCCTTCGGGGCGCCGGTCGCCGCGAGCACGACGTCACCGTCATCAAGAGCGCGCCACGGTCAGCCGCCGGATCCGGCGGACCGCGCGGCGCACGGCCCGGCTGCGCGGCAGGAACGCCAGCCGGGCCGGGATGCCGCCCGGCAGCCCGAGCGCGGTCAGCCGGCGGCGCTTGAAGTAGCGCCAGGTGCGGTCGTCCAGATGCCCGGCCAGATAGCGTTCGGCGTCCGCGCGGCGCGGAGCCAGGATCTGCGGCTGCATGGTGAACCCGACGGCCGTGAGCAGCCCGGCCAGCCCGTCCCGGACCCGGTCGGGGCCGGGCGCGGTCCAGCCGGCGACGGCCCCGGCGTCCGTGAGGGCGGGGAGCAGGGCGTCGACCACGGTCAGCGGGATCCGGTTGCTGTTCTGGTACGGGGCGAGGCGGGCCAGTACGGCCTCGGTCCCGGTGCGCGCGACCGGCAGCCCGTACAGGGTGGCGGCGGTCAGCAGTCCGGTGGAGAAACAGCCGGCGACCAGGGCGGGGCGCAGCCGCTGGTAGAGGGTCTCGGCCAGGACCGGGGTGGCCACGACGGTGAGGCGGGCGCCGAGCCGCTCGGCCTCGGCCTCGGCGCGGCGGGAGTACTCGGCGGGGGCGCTGGGGTGGGGCTTGAAGACGAGCTCCCGGTGGCCGAGGGCGTGCGCGCCCCGGACCATCGCCACGTGCAGGTCCTCCTCCTCCTGCGGGGAGAGGAGTTCGAGGGCGGAGAGGTACTGGCCCAGCAGCAGCGCCGGAGCCTCGCCGACCCCGTCCAACTCAGGCCCGCCCGAGGGGAGTTCGGCGAGCACCTTCAGGAACTCCGGGGTCGGGACCAGCTCCGGCCGTACGTCGAACTCGGTGAGCAGCAGCGGTTCCAGACCCGGCACCAGGTCCAGGTGGAGGACGCGGCGCACGCGCATGCCGAGCTGCGGGTCCAGGCGGAAGCGGGTGGGTCCGTAGCTCATCAGCCCGTCGGCGTAGACGTCGACGGCGGCGCCGGGGAAGAGCGTGCACAGGGTCCGGGCGGGCGGGACCTGGATCGACTCCACGATGAGCTCGACGCGGTCCTCGCCCAGTCCCCAGATCGCCCGCAGCTGCCGTTCCCACAGGGGGACGTCCTCGGGGCGCGGGGCCCAGGCGCTGGGGTGCTGCGGGGCGATCGCGGCGTTCCAGTCGAGCACCTCGTCGAAGCGGGTGCGCAGCGCGGCGAAGCCCGGCATGTCGGCGAGGCCGGGGGAGACCTCGGCGGTGAGGGCGTGGTTGCTGGTGAGCAGGATGCGGCGGCCGGCCGGCGGGAAGCTGCCCGCGTCGATGCCGGCGGCGAGCGTGGCCGTGCCGTAGAGCGTGGAGGCGAGGAAGATCTGGGTGCACGCGGTGCTCTGAGTGGCCATCAGGCAGCGGCTCCCGCTCGGGCGGGGCGGCGGCGGAGGCGGCCCAGCAGGCCGGAGCGGCCGGCGTCCATCGCGTTCAGGGCCTGGTCCAGCACGTTCTGCGGCATGCGTCCGAGAGCGTCCGTGCTCATCGAACGGAGTTTCTTGGCCATGGCCGGTTCGAACCTTTCGATGGACCCGATATGGTGCGCGATAATTGCACAATATGTTCGGACGGCTTTCGGAAGCAGAAGATCGGCATCGGGATCTCCGGTCGTATCCGCCAGGACCTGGTCGAATGCCCGAATGAAATCGAGCTGACGCTCGTCCTTGATCTGCGTCAACGAGGTCGAGACGCCGCGCCGGTAGAAGATCCCGGGCAGCCCGATCGCAGCGAACGACCTGGCCTCCCGGTGCAGCCGCCAGATCCACGGCCGGTCCTCCGCCGTCCGCAGCCCGTCCGTGAAGTGCAGCAACCCGCGGTCCAGCAGCCGCCGGTGGTACATGCCGGCCCAGGCGTACGGGTAGTCGACCGAGGTGGCCCGGGAGGCGGGCAGGATCCCGGCGCGCGGATCGCCGACGACCAGCTGCGGACCGTACGGAACGCGCTGCACCGAACGGGTCCGGCCGGTCACCTGGACATGGTCGTTGCGGACGAAATCGCAGCTCAGAGCCTCAATGGTGGCCAGTGTGCGAGCCAGGTGGCCGGGTGCCAGCCAGTCGTCGCCGTCCAGGAAGGCGAGGTACTCGCCGCGGGCCGCGTCCAGGCCGGTGTTCCGGGCGGTGGCCAGACCGCCGTTCCGGTCGTGTCTGAGGTGCACCGCCCCGGGCAGCTCGCGCGCCGCCCGCTCGAGGAGTTCGGGCGTCCCGTCCGTCGAACAGTCGTCGACGAGCAGGAACTCGAAATCGTCCCGGGCGTTGAGTTCGAGGCTTTTCAGGGCATCCGGCGCGTATGCCTGCACGTTGTAGAACGGCACGACAACAGAGAGCTTGAGCACCCGCGAGACATTAAGGCGCCGTCCGGCATTCACCATGGCCCGTGTGCGGATTCCATGTGAACGACGCAGGGCGGGCGAGTTAACCAGTGCGGTTTCGCATTCCGTCGACGGGTTGTTAACCCGCTGTTGTGCGCTCGTTGGGCCGATCACCGAAATTGCGGAATAGCTTCTGCCGGGTGCCAGCCAGCAATCGCGCCGCCACTCGTACTCATACTCGTACTGCCCTTCGAGTCGCCGTACTCGCCGATTCCGATACGCGATGGAAATGGGGCGCACTCACCGCCCGCCGCCTCACGTCGGCACCGCACCTCACCGGATACCTGCTCCGCGGCCGGGCCACCCCCACCGCGCGCCAGCTCGGCGAGGTGGGAGTCCGCGCCGACCGGCTCTCCGAGGTGACCTGCGCACAGTTCCTCGCGGAGCTCGAACGCGAGCGGTACGACGTCGTCGTCCTCGCCCTCGTCGGCGGGGCCGTCCAGGCCGTCCTGCACGGGGTCCGCGCGCTGTGGCCCGAGCCGGCCGCCCGCCCCGTCCTCGTCACCGGGTACGTGGGCGTCGTATACGAGAAGCTCGCCGACGGGCTGCTGCTGCGGCACGGGGCCGACCTCGTCCTCGCCAACTCCCGGCACGACGCGGGACGCTTCCGCGCGGTGTACGAGGGCGTCGGCGCGGACACCGGCGCCGTCACGGAGACGGCGCTGCCGTTCCTGGACGGAGCCGCCCACGAGCGGGCCGGGAGCCCCGCACACACCGTGGTCTTCGCCGTCCAGCCGTCCGTCCCCGAGAGCCGCGCCGACCGCGCGTACCTGCTGGAGCGGGCGGCCCGGCACGCCCGGCTGCACCCGGAGCGCGAGGTGCTGATCAAGCTGCGCAGCCGGCCCGGGGAGCACACCACACACCTCGAGGAGCAGCCGTACCAGCGGCTCGCCGAGCGGATTCCCGGCGGACTGCCCGCCAACTGCCGGCTGGTGTACGGGAACATGGGCGAGGTCCTGGACGGCACGGACCTGCTGGTCACGGTGTCCTCCACGGCAGCCCTGGAGTCCCTGCACCGCGGGATCCCGACGGCGGTCCTCACCGACCTCGGCATCCGCGAGGCGCTCGGCAACCACCACTTCCTCGGCTCGGGCTGCCTGGCGTCCTGGGACCAGCTCGACGCCGGCCTGCTGCCGCAGGGCGACCCGGACTGGCTGGCCGGCCAGGGCGTGAGCGGCGCCGACGACTCCTTCGCCGCCGCCCGCGCCCGGCTCGGCGAACTGCTGGGACTCGGCGTGCTCCCGGCCGTCGCCCCCTACTACACGCAGGTCACCGCGCCCGGGTACCTGCCCGGGATCCTGGCCCGGCACCACCTCGCCCCCGACGGGACCCCGCTGCCCGGCGCCGTCCGGGAGAGCGGCGCCGAGTCCCGGCTGCGCCGCTGGCTCCGCTCGCACCTGCGCGAGGCCGCCCGCGGGGCGTACCGCCACGGCGTCCAGCGCGTGGCTCCGATGATCCGCCGGATGGGGGAGCTGTGAGCCCCGCGGCGCGTCCCCGGGTCCTGGCCGTGATCCCGGCCCGGGGCGGATCCAAGGGGGTCCCGGGGAAGAACCTCGCCAAGGTGGCCGGAGTCCCGCTCGTCGTCCGGGCCGTCCGGGCCTGCCGGGGCGCGGCCACCGTCACCGACGTCGTCGTCTCCACCGACGCCGAGCCCATCGCCGCCGCCGCCCGCACCGCCGGGGCCGATGCGATCCGCCGGCCCGCGGCGATCTCCGGGGACAGCGCGAGCAGCGAAGCCGCCGTGCTGCACGCGCTCGACGCCTTCGAGGAACTGCACTCCCTCACCGTGGACGTCGTCCTCCTCGTCCAGTGCACCAGCCCCTTCCTGACCTCCTCCGACGTCGAATCGGTCGCCGCCGCCGTCGCATCCGGCACGGCCGACTCGGCCCTGACCGTCGCCCCCTTCCACGGCTTCCTCTGGCGGGAGGCGGCCGACGGCGCCGGGAACGGCGTCAACCACGACAAGGCCGTACGCCCCCGCCGCCAGGACCGCCCCCGGGACCTGCTGGAGACCGGCGCCGCCTACGCCATGGACGCCGCCGGCTTCCGCACCTCCCGGCACCGCTTCTTCGGGCGCACCCTCCCCGTCGCCACCGACCCCGCACGGGTCCTGGAGATCGACGACCCGCACGACCTGGCCCGCGCCCGCCTCCTCGCCCCCCTGTTCACACCCCCTCCGCGCCCCCACGCACCGAACGAAGGGCCACACCTGCCATGACCGTCGCCACCCCCAGCTCCCGCCTGCGCACCTTCGGCTCGCGCACCGCCGGCCCCGGCCGCCCCGTCTACGTCGTCGGCGAGATCGGCATCAACCACAACGGCGACCTCGGCAACGCGTTCGCCCTCGTCGACGCCGCCGCCGAGGCGGGCTGCGACGCCGTGAAGTTCCAAAAGCGCACCCCGGAGATCTGCACCCCGCGCGACCAGTGGGACATCGAGCGCGACACCCCCTGGGGCCGGATGACGTACATCGACTACCGCCACCGCGTGGAGTTCGGCGAGGCCGAGTACCGCTCCATCGACGAGCACTGCGCCAAGCGCGGCATCGACTGGTTCGCCTCCCCGTGGGACACCGAGGCCGTCGCCTTCCTGGAGAAGTTCGACGTCCCCGCCCACAAGGTGGCCTCCGCCTCCCTCACCGACGACGAGCTGCTGCGCGCCCTGCGCGCCACCGGCCGCACCGTCGTCCTCTCCACCGGCATGTCCACCCCGAAGCAGATCCGGCACGCGGTGGAGGTGCTCGGCAGCGACAACATCCTGCTCTGCCACGCCACTTCGACGTACCCGGCCAAGGCGGAGGAGCTCAACCTGCGGGTGATCAACACCCTCCAGGAGGAGTACCCCAACGTCCCGATCGGCTACTCGGGCCACGAGACGGGCCTGCAGACCACCCTCGCGGCTGTCGCCCTCGGCGCCACCTTCGTCGAGCGGCACATCACCCTCGACCGCGCCATGTGGGGCTCCGACCAGGCCGCCTCCGTGGAGCCGGGCGGGCTGGCCCGCCTGGTCCGCGACATCCGCACCATCGAGACCGCCCTCGGCGACGGCGTCAAGCGCGTCTACGACTCCGAGCTCGGCCCCATGAAGAAGCTCCGCCGGTTCCAGGGCGAACTCGCCTCGGTCTGACCCGCGGTCCGTCCGGTGTCCGGCCGGTACGGCGCTCCGCCCCGCCCCTGACGAGGAGTACGTGGTGACCCCCTCAGCCTCCACCCTGGCTTTCGTCGAGAGTCCGGTCCAGCTCCTGAACGTGCTGGAGTGGGCGTACGCCGAAACCGCGTCCACACCAGGCGGTGACGCCCTGCTGGCCGGCGTCCCCCGCCAACCGGGCCCTCTCGCCTCCCGTCCCCCGCGCCTGTCGCCGGACGCGGACCGCGGCGAGGCGGCCGCTCCGGGCAGCGGGCCGGCCGCGGGAGCCTCTCCCCGCCCGGACCTCCGTCCGTCCCCCGGGCCCGGCCCGGACGCCGCCGGAGCCGCCGCGCGGGACCGGTCCGCGAGCGCGGCGTCCTGGCTGCGGATCGTCGTACTGCCCCCCACCGACCCCATGTCCCGCGGCCAGCTGCGCCGGATGGCGGGGCTGGCGCGGGACGAGGGGTACGCGGTCGCCTGGCAGGAGGCCCGCGGCGGCAGGCTCGCCCCGTTCAAGGCGCTCGCCGCCCTCGCCCGGGACGTGCGCGCGGCCCGCCGGATCGTCGTCGGCGACCCCTTCTCCCGGTACGTGCAGCTGCTGCTCACCCTCGTACGGGCCGAGGAGCTCGTGGTGGTCGACGACGGCACCGCCACCATGGAGTTCGTCGCCCAGACCGCCCGCGGCGAGCGCCTCGTACGCTGGCACCGCGTCGGCGGCGGAGGCCTGCCCGGCCGGATCCGCGAGCTCGCGTACGCGCCGGTCTCGGCCACCGCCCGGCGCCGCTTCACCCCGGCCGCGGGCAAGGGGCGCCGCGTCGAGGTGTTCAGCTCGATGCCCGTCACCGTCCACGGCGCGATGACGCTGCGGGTCAACGAGTTCGCCTGGACCCGCTCCCGGTTCGGCCCGCCGCGCCTGACCAAGGGCACCGACCTCGTCGGTACCTCGCTCGTGGAGACCGGCGTGGTCGACCCGGCCCGCTACCTGGACGCCGTACGCGCCCTGACCCTGGAGTACGGCGCCACCCGCTACTTCGCGCACCGCCGGGAGTCCCCGGAGAAGCTGCGCACGCTCAGCGAGGCGACCGGGCTCGAGATCGTCCGTCCGGACCTGCCGCTGGAGCTGATCGCCCGGCGCGGACCCGTCGGCCGTACGGTCGTCAGCTTTCCGTCCACGGTCGTCCACACCCTGCCGTACGCGCTGACCGGTACCGGTGTGACCGTCGCCGTATGCGAAGTCGACCCGGCCTGGCTCGCCGGCTCCGCCTCGCCGCGGGCCCGCAGCTTCCTCGCCGGGGTCACCGAGACCGCCCGCGATGTGCGCAGACTGCCTGCCCAGACGGCCTCCGCGGCCGGATGAGCGCGCGAGTTTACCCCCGGGTGCATCCGGTCATGCGTCCAGAGGTCTGGTTTTTTTCCCCTAACGGCATGAACTTTTGGTGATCTCCGGCCAGTTGAGCCATTCGTGCGCCTACCCTTCAACGGGTGAACCAGTTGATGTCCCGCGAGTCCCAGACCGCCCTGCCCGGCACGCCCGACCAGCCCGAGCTGCCCGGCAAGCTTCCGGACCACCTGCGTGCCGAACTGATCGCCTTCCGCCGGGACTTGCACATGCACCCCGAGCTAGGACACCAGGAGTTCCGCACCACGGCGGCGATCAAGGCCCGGCTGGAGAAATCCGGCCTGTGCCCCCGCGTGCTGAAGTCCGGAACCGGCCTGATCTGTGACGTGGGCACCTGGGACGGGGGCCGGCCGATGCTGGCCCTGCGCGCGGACATCGACGCCCTGCCCATTCCGGACGCCAAGACCCACGTCGCGTACCGCTCGACCTTCCCCGACCGCGCCCATGCCTGCGGCCACGACGTGCACACCGCGGTCGTCCTCGGCGCCGGCCTGGTCCTCGCCGACCTCGACCGGCAGGGCCTGCTGCCCCGCCCCGTACGGCTGCTGTTCCAGCCCGCCGAGGAGGTGCTCCCCGGCGGAGCCACCGACGCCATCGAGTCCGGCGTCCTGGACGGCGTGGGCAGGATCATCGCGGTGCACTGCGACCCGCGGGTCGACGCCGGGAAGATCGGACTGCGGACCGGGGCCATCACGTCCGCCTGCGACCGCCTGGAGATCACGCTGGCGGGCCCCGGCGGGCACACCGCCCGCCCGCACCTGACCACCGACCTGGTGACGGCCGCCGCCCGGGTCGCCGTCGACCTGCCGGCCGTGCTGTCCCGCCGGATGGACGCCCGCTCGGGCATGTCGATCACCTGGGGCCGGATCGAGGCCGGGCACGCCTGCAACGTGATCCCGATGCACGCCGAGCTGTCCGGAACCATCCGCTGCCTGGACATCAACGCCTGGCACGGGGCACCCGACCAGATCCACGCCGCGATCGACGAGATCGCCGGGATGCACAGGGCCCATTCGGAGATCACTTACGTGCGCGGGGTGCCGCCGGTGGTCAACGACCCGGTGGTCACCGAGCTGCTGCGCGAGTCGATGACGGCCCGGCTCGGCAAGGAGTCGGTCGAGGACACCGAGCAGAGCCTCGGCGGCGAGGACTTCTCCTGGTACCTCGAGCACGTGCCCGGAGCCATGGCGCGGCTCGGCGTGCACACCCCGGGCGCGAGCGCCAAGCGGGACCTGCACCGGGGCGACTTCGACGTGGACGAGTCCGCGATCGGAGTCGGGGTGGAGTTCTTCACGGCCGCCGCACTGCTCGACGGGCGGCATTCGAGGCCGATCGGGTAAAAATTAGTACAACATCTGAGCGCCTCCCGTCACACCTGTCCAGCCCTTGGTACACAAGGGCTGGGCTCGTAAGCAGTTACCAATCGGTCACTGTCCGATTCGCGACGATCCGATAACGACTCATGAACGGCCCTTTAACTGACATCTACGCGCGTTACGATCGCCGCGAAACCAGCGCCGGTCGTGGCGCTTCGGTCAGGTTTTGAAGGAGCCTCCCCTTGCGCCGGATCACCAGGATCGCCACCGTGGGCATCGCGTCCGCGGCGCTGGCCCTCTCGGCCACCGCCTGTGGCGGAAAGAAGTCGTCGGAGACCTCGTCCTCCCCCTCGGAGTCGGGTTCCGCGAAGTCCGCTGCCATCGCCTATGACATCGGCGGTCGCGGTGACCAGTCCTTCAACGACGCCGCGTACGCGGGTCTGGAGAAGGCCAAGAACGAACTCAAGGTCAAGACCGCGGAGGCCGAGCCCACCGAGGGCGAGAGCGAGGCCGACAAGGTCCAGCGCCTCACCGAGCTTGCGCGCAAGGGCAACAACCCGGTCATCGGCGTCGGCTTCTCCTACGCCCCGGCCATCAAGAAGGTCGCCCCGAAGTTCCCGAACACCACGTTCGGCATCATCGACGACACCTCGGTGACCGACAAGAACATCGCGAACCTGGTCTTCAGCGAGGAGCAGGGCTCCTACTTGGCCGGCGTCGCCGCCGCCAAGGCCTCCAAGACCGGCACGGTCGGCTTCATCGGCGGTGTCGAGGTTCCGCTGATCAAGAAGTTCGAGGCGGGCTTCACCCAGGGCGTCAAGGACACCAACCCGAACGCCAAGGTGCTGTCGACCTACCTGACCCAGCCGCCGGACTTCTCCGGCTTCGCCAAGCCCGACCTGGGCAAGGCCGCCGCCAAGGGCCAGCTCGACAACGGCGCCGACGTGATCTACTCCGCCGCCGGTCTCGCCGGCTCCGGCGCGATCGAGGCCACGGCCAACGCGGGCAAGTGGGCCATCGGCGTCGACTCGGACCAGTACAACCAGGCCGGCCTGTCGAAGTACAAGGAGCACATCCTGACCTCGGTCATGAAGGATGTCGCCGGTGCGGTCTACAACGAGATCAAGTCGGTCAGCGAGGGCAAGCCCGCGACCGGTGAGATCCGCTACGGCCTGGACACGAACGGTGTCGGCCTGGCCGACTCCAACCCCGAGTACAAGAAGATGGCCGACCTCATCGCCGCTGTGGACAAGGCGAAGGCCGACATCATCGCGAAGAAGATCACCGTCAAGACCGCGCCGTAAGGCATCATCTGACGTGCAGTGATTGGTCTCCGGGGTCCGGGAAGCGGTCTCTACCGCTCCCGGGCCCCGAGCCGCGTTTCGTGAACCTTGTGGCCAGTTGGCCGCAAGTTTTCACTTTCGACAGTGCTACGCGCGTAGAGGCATCGTGGACGCGATACCTTCTCTCCCCGCCCTGTCCCCCCCGTCTCCAGCTCCTTCCGCGCCAAGGAGAGTGCGTCATCAACGCGTCCAGCCCCCCTCTCGCCGTAGAACTGAACGGCATTACCAAGCGCTTCCCCGGCGTCGTCGCCAACAAGGACATCGCGATCTCCGTCCGCAAGGGCACGGTCCACGCCCTGATCGGCGAGAACGGTGCCGGCAAGTCGACCCTGATGAAGATCCTCTACGGCATGCAGAAGCCGGACGAGGGCACCATCGCGATCGACGGGGACCAGGTCTCGTTCTCCAGCCCCGGCGAGGCCATCGCCCGCGGCATCGGCATGGTGCACCAGCACTTCATGCTCGCCGACAACCTCACCGTCCTGGAGAACGTGGTTCTCGGCGGCGAGAAGCTCTACGGCATCGGCGCCAAGGCCCGCAAGAAGATCAAGGAGATCTCGGACGCGTACGGCCTCGGCGTACGCCCCGACGCGCTGGTCGAGGACCTCGGTGTCGCCGACCGGCAGCGCGTGGAGATCCTCAAGGTCCTCTACCGCGGTGCCAAGATCCTCATCCTCGACGAGCCGACCGCCGTGCTCGTGCCGCAGGAAGTGGACGCGCTCTTCGACAACCTGCGCGAGCTCAAGGCCGAGGGCCTGACCGTCATCTTCATCTCGCACAAGCTCGGCGAGGTGCTGAAGGTCGCGGACGACATCACCGTCATCCGCCGCGGCACCACGGTCGGCACCGCCGACCCGCGCACCGCCACCACCAAGCAGCTCGCCGAGCTGATGGTCGGCGCGGAGCTGCCGTCGCCGGAGACCCGCGAGTCCACGGTGACCACCGTCCCGATGCTCCGCGTCGAGGACATGACCGTCGCCGAGAGCGGCGTGCCGGTCGCCACCGAGGACACCTCGCGGACGCCGGGCCTGCCGGACGCCAACGTGCCCGAGGTCGTCGGCGTCGGCCGTCTCCTCCTCGACGGGATCAGCTTCACGATCCACAAGGGTGAGATCCTCGGCATCGCCGGTGTCGAGGGCAACGGCCAGACCGAGCTGATCGAAGCCCTCATGGGCATGCTCACCCCGGACTCGGGTGTCATCACCCTCGACGGCAACGACATCACGAAGGCGCCCGTACGCAAGCGCCGCGAGGGCGGCATCGGGTACATCCCCGAGGACCGCCACCGCCACGGCCTGCTGCTGGAATCCCCGCTGTGGGAGAACCGCATCCTCGGCCACGTCACCGAGGCGCCCAACTCCAAGCGCGGCATCCTCGACCCCAAGGCCGCCCGCAAGGACACCGAGCGGATCGTGCGCGAGTACGACGTCCGCACCCCGGGCATCGACGTGACCGCGGCCTCGCTCTCCGGCGGCAACCAGCAGAAGCTGATCGTCGGCCGCGAGATGAGCCACAACCCGAAGTTCCTCATCGCCGCCCACCCCACCCGCGGTGTGGACGTCGGCGCGCAGGCGCAGATCTGGGACGCCATCCGTGAGGCCCGCCGCGAGGGCCTGGCCGTGCTCCTGATCTCCGCCGACCTGGACGAGCTGATCGGCCTGTCCGACACCCTGCGCGTCATCTACCGCGGCCGCCTGGTCGCGGACGCCGACCCGGCGACCGTCACGCCCGAGGAGCTCGGCACGGCCATGACCGGCGCGGCCCGCGGCCACCTGGAAGCAAACGACAACCCTTCCGCCGCTGCCGACGGTGACACGACGGAGGACGAGGCCCGATGAAGAAAATCGACAAGGACCGGCTGCTCCTCGCGGTCGCCGGCCCGGCGCTCGCTCTGGTCAGCGCCTTCGCACTGACCATGATCGTGCTGGCCGTCTCGGGCGTGGACCCGATCGACCCGCTGCGCATCATGATCGAGCAGGCGAGCTACGAGGACGTCCAGGTCCTGATCGTCAACCAGGCCGGCATCTACTACCTGGCAGCCCTGGCCGTGGCCATCGGCTTCCGGATGAACCTCTTCAACATCGGTGTGGACGGCCAGTACCGCCTCGCCGCGATGGTCTCGGCCGTCGTCGGCACCGCGGTCACGCTGCCCGGCCCGCTGCACATCCTGCTGATCGTCGCCGTGGCCATGCTCACCGGTGCGTTCTGGGCCGGCATCGCGGGCATCCTCAAGGCCAAGCGCGGCGTGAGCGAGGTCGTCTCCACGATCATGCTCAACGCCATCGCGACCGCCCTGATCGCCTGGCTGATCCTGCCCAAGAACCTGGGTGTGCAGCCTCCGGGCTCCAACGACCTGACCACCGGCGAGATCGCCGAGTCGGGCTGGTTCCCGCCCCTGACCATCGGTGACGGCCTGGAGATCTACGGCTTCACCTTCGTGGCCTTCGCCCTCGGCATCGTCTACTGGTTCGCCCTCAACCGGACCCGGTTCGGCTTCGACCTGCGCGCCACCGGCGCCAGCGAGTCCGCGGCCCAGGCCTCCGGCGTGGACGCCAAGAAGATGATCATGACGTCGATGCTCATCTCGGGCGCGGTCGCCGGCCTCACCGGCATGCCGCTGCTGCTCGGCGAGTCCCACACGTACAACCTGTCCTTCCCCCTGGGCGTCGGCTTCACCGGCATCACCATCGCGCTGCTGGGCCGCAACAACCCCCTCGGCATCTTCTTCGCGGCCTTCCTGATCGCCTTCATCGACAAGGCCTCCGCCGGTCTCGACACCGCCGGCTACGCCAAGGAGATCGGCACGATCATGCAGGGCCTGATCGTGATCGCGGTCGTCGTCAGCTACGAGCTCGTCCGCCGCTACGGCATCCGCCGTCAGCAGCAGAAGGTCGGCGAGGAGCTGGCCGCCGGCCACGCCATCAAGACCGACAAGGAGGTCGCGGCGTGACCACCAGCACCGCTTCCGCGACGAGCGCCGCGCCCACGAACGGCCGCCGCAAGCTCACCCTGCCCTGGATCCTGCTGATCATCGCGGGCGGCCTCGTGCTGATCTCGCTGGTCCGGGTCATCTCCGGCGCCAACGACCTGACCTCCGTCGGCCAGGTCTCCGGCGCCCTCCAGCTCGCCGTGCCGATCGCCATGGCCGGCCTCGGCGGCCTGTGGGCCGAGCGCGCAGGCGTGGTCAACATCGGCCTCGAGGGCATGATGATCCTGGGCACCTGGTTCGGCGCCTGGGCCGGCTACCAGTGGGGTCCGTGGACCGGCGTCCTCATGGGAGTCGTCGGCGGCGCCCTCGGCGGCCTGCTGCACGCGATCATCACGGTCACGTTCAACGTCAACCACATCGTCTCCGGTGTGGCGGTCAACATCCTGGCCATCGGCTTCACCCAGTACCTGTCGAACTTCACCTTCGACAAGGCCCCGGGCGGCTCCTCCAAGCAGTCCCCGCGCATCGACCCGATCACCGAGATCACCATCCCAGGCCTGTCGGACGGGCTGGCCACGCTCCAGGGCAAGCACTGGTTCCTGATCTCGGACCTCGCCGGCATCCTCGGCGGCCTGGTCACCAACCTGTCGCTGCTGACCGTCGTCGCGGTGCTGCTGATCCCCGCCACCTGGTGGGTGCTGTGGCGCACCTCCTTCGGCCTGCGGCTGCGCTCCTGCGGTGAGAACCCGATCGCCGCCGAGTCCCTCGGCGTCAACGTGTACAAGTACAAGTACATCGCCGTGGTCGTCTCCGGTGCGATGGCCGGCCTGGGCGGCGCGTTCCTCGCGATCGTCTCCACCGGCATCTACCAGGAAGGCCAGACGGGCGGCCGAGGCTACATCGGCCTCGCCGCGATGATCTTCGGCAACTGGATGCCGGGCGGCATGGCCCTCGGATCGGGCCTGTTCGGCTTCACCTACAGCCTCAAGCTGCGCGGTGGCGCCGAGAACGTCCACGCGATGCTGCTGCTCCTCGCGATCCTGCTCGCCACGGTCGTCGTCTGGCAGCTGTACAAGCGCAAGCACTTCCAGGCCGCCATCGCCGGTGCGTGCGCCGCCGGCCTGTTCGTCTGGTACGCGCTGACCGACTCCGTCCCGAGCCAGTTCGTCGACGCTGCCCCGTACGTCACGACGCTGCTGGTGCTCGCGCTCTCCGCGCAGCGGCTGCGGATGCCCAAGGCGGACGGCATGCCGTACCGCAAGGGCCAGGGCAAGTGACGACGGCGACCACCGCCGACTGGGAGGCCCTGCGGGAGGCCGCCCGGGATGCCATGTCCCGGGCGTACGCCCCCTACTCGGGCTTCCCGGTCGGTGCCGCCGCCCTCGTCGACGACGGCCGCACCGTCGTCGGCTGCAACGTGGAGAACGCCAGCTACGGGCTCGGCCTCTGCGCCGAGTGCGGGCTGGTCTCCTCGCTCCAGGCCACCGGCGGCGGCCGCCTGACGCACTTCAGCTGCGTCGACGGCAAGGGCGAGACCCTCGTCCCGTGCGGGCGCTGTCGCCAGTTGCTCTTCGAGTTCGGCGGACCGGAACTGCTGGTGGACACCCCGAAGGGGATCCTTCCGCTGGCCGAGATGCTGCCGCAGGCCTTCGGGCCGGACCACCTGAGATAGCCGTGCCGACGGCCCTTCGCCCTGCCGGGCGAAGGGCCGTCGTACTTCTCCGGAACCCCTCTCCCACACCCCTCTCTATGCGCGTAGAAGGAAGCACCACATGGACGTCATCTCCGTCATCCGTACGAAGCGGGACCGCGGCGAGCTGAGCCCCGAGCAGATCGACTGGGTCATCGACGCGTACACGCGCGGTGTCGTCGCCGACGAGCAGATGTCGGCGCTGGCGATGGCCATCCTGCTGAACGGCATGAACCGGGCCGAGATCAAGCGCTGGACCGCCGCGATGATCGCGTCGGGCGAGCGGATGAACTTCGACTCCCTTTCCCGCCCGACCGCGGACAAGCACTCCACGGGCGGCGTCGGCGACAAGATCACCCTCCCGCTGGCCCCGCTCGTCGCCGCGTGCGGCGCGGCCGTACCGCAGCTGTCGGGCCGCGGCCTCGGCCACACCGGCGGCACCCTGGACAAGCTGGAGTCCATCCCCGGCTGGCGCGCGCTGCTGTCCAACGAGGAGATGCTGCACGTCCTGGACACGACGGGCGCGGTCATCTGCGCGGCGGGCGACGGCCTGGCCCCCGCCGACAAGAAGCTGTACGCGCTGCGCGACGTGACGGGCACGGTCGAGGCCATCCCGCTGATCGCCTCCTCGATCATGTCGAAGAAGATCGCCGAGGGCACGGGCTCGCTCGTCCTCGACGTCAAGGTCGGCACCGGTGCGTTCATGAAGAACATCGAGGACGCGCGCGAGCTCGCCTCGACGATGGTCGCCCTCGGTACGGACAGCGGCGTCAAGACGATCGCCCTGCTCACCGACATGTCCACCCCGCTCGGCCTGACGGCCGGCAACGCGCTGGAGATCCGCGAGTCGGTCGAGGTCCTGGCCGGCGGCGGCCCCTCCGACGTCGTCGACCTGACCCTGGCGCTGGCGCGCGAGATGCTGGACGCGGCGGGCATCAAGGACGCCGACCCGGCCAAGGCCCTGGCGGACGGCTCCGCGATGGACGTCTGGCGCCGGATGATCGCGGCCCAGGGCGGCGACCCGGACGCGGCCCTCCCGGTGGCCCGCGAGCAGCACGTGGTCACTGCCCCGTCCTCGGGCGTCCTGACCCGCCTCGACGCGTACGGCGTGGGCGTCGGCGCCTGGCGCCTGGGCGCCGGCCGCGCGCGCAAGGAGGACCCGGTGCAGGCGGGCGCGGGCATCGAGCTGCACGCGAAGCCGGGCGACACCGTGGTGGCCGGCCAGCCGCTGATGACCCTGCACACGGACACCCCGGAGAAGTTCGAGTACGCCCTGGCCTCGCTGGAGGGCACGTACGACATCGCCCCGGCCGGCACGGCGTTCTCCGCCACGCCGATCGTCCTGGACCGCATCGCCTGACCTGCGGCTTCCCTTTCAGGTGAACGGGACCGGCGGACCCCCGCCGGTCCCGTTCGGCATGCTGGGATCGGTGACGACCGATTCAGGAGCACCACCGGTGAATTCCGGGGGCCCGGGGAGTCACCCTCTCGTGGAGATCACCCGACTCGTACTGCCCGGACCCAGCCCGACCGCGCGCGACGCCGTACTGCTGTGCGCGCGCCTGGCCCGGCTGTACGACGCCGGGGCGACCGCCGTGGTGTGCGACGCCGCCGCCGTCACCGCGCCGGACCTGGGCACCGTCGAGGCCCTGGCCCGGCTGCGGCTCACCGCCCGGGGCCGGCCGCTCCGGGTGACCGGGGCCGCGCCCGCGCTACGCGCCCTGCTGGACCTCGTCGGACTCGGCGAGCTCCTCGGGGAGGCCGAAGAGGGGGAACCAGCGGGCGGTGTCCAGGAAGGCGTTGAGCCCGGCGATCTTGCCGTCTGAGATCTCCAGGACCTGGAGCGCCCACGGCACGTGGCCCGGCTTCCCGTCCTCGCGGGGCCGGTACTGGCCGAAGGCCGGCAGGCCGTTCGCCGTGGTCGGGACCAGGCGCGAACCCTTGCAGCCGATGCCCTGGTTCAGGTGCCAGGCCGCGATGTCCGCATGCCCCTGGAGCCACAGGTCGAACGGCGGCATCGACAGCACCGCGTCCTCGTGCAGCAGGGTGGTCAGCCGCGAGATGTCGTACGCCTCGAAGGCGGAGAGGTACTGCGCCAGCAGCTTCACCTGCTCCGCGTCCAGCGGGTCCGCCGACTCGCTCTCACGGATGCGCGTCGCGGACATCGTCGCCCGGGCCCGCTGCAGGGCGCTGTTCACCGATGCCACCGTGGTCTCCAGCAGCGCCGCGACCTCGTCCGCCTTCCAGGCCAGCACCTCGCGCAGGATCAGCACCGCCCGCTGCTTCGCCGGCAGGTGCTGCAGCGCCGCCACGAACGCCAGCCGTACGGACTCCTTCGCCAGCGCCATCTCCGCCGGATCGGCGGTCTGCGGCAGCACCCGCCCGTCCGGGACCGGCTCCAGCCACGTCACTTCGGGGCTCTCGCTCAGCACGGCCGAGGCCTGGTGCTGCGGGGCGCTGAGGTCCATCGGGCGGGCCCGCTTGTTCCCCGTGCTCAGCAGGTCCAGGCAGACGTTGGTGGCGATCCGGTACAGCCACGAGCGCAGCGAGGACCGGCCCTCGAACTTCTCGTAGCTGCGCCAGGCGCGGATGTACGTGTCCTGCACCGCGTCCTCGGCGTCGAAGGACGAGCCGAGCATGCGGTAGCAGTAGCCGGTGAGCTCGACCCGGTAGCGGTCCATCGCCGCATCCAGGCCGGACTCGGCGGCGGCTGCGGTGCCGGTGCCGGTCGCGAGGTCACTCATGACTGTCGTCCCCCAGTAGATCCGATACCCCGAAACTACCGGAGGGGTCTGACAGCGGCAGCCGGAAGACGCCCCTAGGGGGCGCCAGGCGGCCCGGGCCCGGCCATGATCCGCCGGACGCCCCCTAAGTGCCGGGCTTGCGGCCGTAGACGTACACGTCGTCGCCCTTCCCCAGCAGGTTCCAGTACGCCTTCGCGTCCGCGGGCCGCATGTTCACGCACCCGCCGGACCCCGGCGGGTTCCACATGCTCTTGTCGACGGAGTGGAAGGCGATCCCGCCGTCGAAGAACTGCGCGTAGGGCATCGCCACGTCGTAGATCGTCGACCAGTGGTCGATGCTGCGGTAGTAGATCTGCTTCAGGCCGGTCCGGGTCTCGGTGCCGGCCTTCCCGGTGCGGACCGGGACCGGTCCGTACGTCAAGGCGGCGCCGTCCTGGACCCAGCTGAGCTGGCGGGTCAGGTCGACGCAGGCGATCCGGCCCAGGTTCACGGGGCACTTGCCGTCCTTGTTGGGGGTGGTGCCCGCCGCCCGCTGCGCCAGCATGACGCTCATCGTCTGCCAGGTCAGCGGCCCGGCGTACCCCGCGGTCGGGGTGATGCCGTGCTTCGCCTGGAACGCCTTGACCGCCTGGCAGTCGGCCGCGGACTGCCACCCGTCGACCGGCCGTCCCAGGAACTGCTCCACCTCCCGCTGGTACGGCCCCGTGGTCACGTTGCACGAGGCGGCGGCCTGCGCCGTCCCGGCCCCGCCGACCACCAGCGGGGCCGCGAGCGCCACCGCCCCGCAGACCACTGCCGCCGCGCGTCGCCTCGTACGCATCCGCCTGGTACGCATCCACATGGATTTCACGTCGGACTCCCTCCCACCCCAGTCCTTCCCGGCGGGGAGGCGCAACGCGCCGGAGCCCGGAGCGGGTTGGGCTCCGGGCTCCGTATTTCCACTCGTACCGATGCTGTACAGGGGATCCGCGCGCGGCCGTATCAGCGTGCGGCGGCCAGCGAGGTCACGCGGCGCTCCGCGCGGGCCGCGTGCGAGCCGTACAGGGTGATCGACACGACGCCGAGCACGGCCAGCAGCGCGATGCCCACCGTGGCCGCCCAGCCCGCCGAGTGGTAGGCGAGCGCGCCGAGCGTGCCGCCCGCGCTGGAGCCCAGGTAGTACGCCGACTGGTACAGCGCCGAGGCCTGCGCGCGGCCGGACTCGGCGGTCCGGCTCACCGCGGCGGACGCCACCGCGTGGCCCGCGAAGAAGCCGGCGGTGATCAGGACCAGCCCGGCCAGGATCGCGGCGAGCGAGTCCGCCAGGGACAGCAGCAGGCCGAGCGCGGTCGTGGTCACCGCCAGGTAGAGCGCGCCGCGCCGCCCCGTCCGGGCCACCAGCTGCCCGGCGGCGGCCGAGGAGGCCGTACCAACCAGGTAGATCAGGAAGATCGACCCGATCACGCCCTGCCCGAGGGAGAACGGCTCGTCGACCAGCCGGTAGCCGATGACGGTGTACACGGCGCCGAAGACGGTCATGAACAGCGCGCCGATCCCGTACAGCCGCATCAGCAGCGGATCGCGCAGGTGGCCGGCGACGGCAGCGCCGACCGCGCGCGGGTTCAGCGAGGCCGGGCGGAAGAACCGGGCCCGGGGGAGCAGGACGAGGAAGGCCGCCGCGCAGGCCAGCGACATGAGGCCGACGGCCAGCAGCCCGCCCCGCCAGCCCCACGCCTGGGCCGCCCAGCCGGTGACGAGGCGGCCGCTCATGCCGCCGATGGAATTGCCCGCCACGAACAGGCCGATCGCGCCCACCAGCGCCTTCGGCTTGACCTCCTCCGCCAGGTACGCCATCGCGGAGGCCGGGATGCCGGCGATCGCCGCGCCCTGGACGGCGCGCAGCGCCACCAGCCACTCCAGGTTCGGTGCGAACGGCACGAGGAGGCCCACGGCGACGGTGACCAGCATGGAGACCGTCATCATCCGGGTCCGCCCGAAGCGCTCGGAGAGCGCGCTGAGCGGCAGGACGAACAGGGCGAGGGCGCCGGTGGCCGCGGACACCGTCCAGCTGGCCTGACCCGCCGTCACCCCGAACCCGCCGGAGATCGCGGGCAGCAGCGCCTGGGTGGAGTAGAGGAGGGCGAACGTCGCGAGTCCGGCGGCGAAGAGCGCGAGGCTCATCCGGCGGTAGCCGGGGCGGCCGGGGGAGAGGGGCTGCGGTGCGGCAGGGGACGACGGGGTGGAGGCACCCGTGATGGCGGGTGCCCCGGTATGAACGGGAGGCATGCAACGACCGTAGACCCGTCCCGTTTCATGCGTCCAATGCACAGAATCGCGATAATCGATCCACTGATGCATCACCACAGCTCAGAAGGGTGCCTGTCAATGAACCGTTACGTAGAAGACATGGCCGTGACAGGTTTGCTGGCCCCGAGACTGGCGTACTTCGCCGCCGTCGCCCGCCACGAGCACGTCACCCGCGCCGCGCACGAGCTGGGCGTCCCGCAGTCCACCCTGTCCCGGGCCATGGTCCGGCTCGAACAGGACCTCGGCGTCACGCTGTTCGCACGCAAGGGCCGCACCGTCGCGCTCACGACGGCCGGCCGGACCTTCCTCGCCTCGGCCGAGCGGGCCCTCGCCGAAATCGCCCGCGCCGCCGAATCGGTGCAGCAGGACGCCGACCCGGCCTTCGGCAAGGTGGCGTTCGGCTTCCTGCACACCCTCGGCCCCGAGACCGTACCCGGCCTGATCCGGGCCTTCCGCGCCGACCACCCGCGCGTGCGGTTCTCCCTGGTCCAGAACTACGGCGAGGCCATGCTCGAGAAGCTGCGGGCCGGCGAGCTCGACCTCTGCCTGACCTCGCCGCTCCCGGTCGCCCCCGACCTGGTCGCCCGCCGCCTGGATGTGCAGCGGCTGCGGCTGGTGGTCCCCGACGACCACCGCCTGGCCACCCGCAAGCGCATCCGCCTCGCCGAGGCCGCCGAGGAAACCTTCGTCACCCTGGAGGCCGGCTACGGCCTGCGCCGCATCACCGACGACCTGTGCGCGGAGGCCGGGTTCACCCCGCGGGTGGCCTTCGAGGGCGAGGAGGCCGAGACCCTGCGCGGCCTGGTCGCGGCGGGCCTCGGCGTGGCCCTGCTGCCGCCGCCGGCCGTGGCCCGCCCCGGCGTGGTCGAGCTGACGGTGACGGCCCCGCGCGCGGTCCGCGAGATCGGCGTCGCCTGGCTCGACGGCCATCCCGACACGCCACCGGTCGCCGAGTTCAAGCGGTTCCTGCTGTCCCGGCGCGGCCGGCTGATCCCGGAACTGCACGGCGGGCCCGGCCTTCCCGACCATCCCGGCCATCCCGATCACCCCGGTCATCCCGATCACCCCGGTCATCCCGGTCATCCCGGCCATCCCGGTCAGGATCCGGCGCCGTCCCCGGCGCCGTCTCCCGCGCCGCCCCCGGCGGCGGGAAGCGTCGCCGAGGAGAGCGAGTAGCCCGCCCGGAACCGGGACTTGGCGCCGGCCGCCCGCATGATCTCCGCGATGTGGCGCTGGCAGGTCCGCTCCGACATGCCCAGCCGGCACGCGATCACCTTGTCCTCCAGCCCCTCCGACAGCAGCCGCACGATCGTCTGCCGCAGCTCGTCCGAGAGCGAGCGGGCCGCGTCGGGGCTCACCGTCGTGGGGAACGGCTCCGCTTCCACCGCCGCGACCAGCTCCGCGATCAGCCCGCGCACCGCCCCCCCGGGGGCACCTCCCAGCGGTAGCCGGGGGAGGTCCGCCGGTGCCGTCCGACCGCGAGGGGGCGGAGCGGCGGGTACCGGCGGACCGGCGCGACCGCCGTCGCCGGCCATGGCCTGCCCGTCGCGCTCGGCGCCGGCACCGTCGAAGCCGTACGGGCCCCCGTACGCGGCGTGCGCGGCCTCTCTCACCCCGCGCGGCCCCCGCCCGGTCGAGGTCCACGCTCACCCCGGATTCACACGGGATTCACGTACTGCCGTCACCGTGGAGGGATGGCCCTCTCCAGGCGCGAACTCCTGGCGGCCGGTGCGACCGGCGCCGCCGCAGCCACCACCCCGCACCTGTCCGCCCCCTCACCCGGCACCCGGGTCCTGCGGGGCACGATCCCGCCGGGCGCCCCGGACTTCGTGGAGATACCGCTCGATGTGCCGCCGGGCGTAAGCGAGTTGCGGGTGGCCTACACGTACGGGAAACCGCCCGTGCCGCCCGGCACCCCCGGAAACGCCCTCGACATCGGCATCTTCGACCAGCACGGCACCGCCCTCGGCGGCCGCGGCTTCCGGGGCTGGTCCGGCGGCGCCCGCAGTGAGTTCTTCCTGCGCGCCGACGACGCGACCCCCGGCTACGTGCCCGGCCCGGTCGGCGCCGGCCGCTGGCACGTGCTGCTGGGCCCGTACACCGTGGCCCCGCAGGGACTCCCGTACGAGATCACCGCACGCTTCACCTTCGGGGAGCCGGGCCCCACGCCCCGCCCGGTCTACCCGCCCCAGCGGGCCCGCGGCCGCGGCCGGGCCTGGTACCGGGGCGACTGCCACATCCACTCGGTGCACTCCGACGGGCGGCGCACCCCGGCCGAGATCGCCGGCCTGGCCCGGGCGGCCGGCCTGGACTTCATCAATTCCTCGGAGCACAACACCCACACCGCGCACGCGGCCTGGGCCGACGCGGTCTCGCCGGACCTGCTGATCCTGACCGGCGAGGAGGTCACCACCCGCACCGGCCACGTCCTGGCGGTCGGCACCGACCCGGGCACCTTCGTCGACTGGCGCTACCGGGCGCGCGAGGGCCGCTTCGGCCGCTTCGCCCGTACGATCCGGGGCGCGGGCGGCCTGGTCGTGCCCGCCCACCCGCACGCCACCTGCATCGGCTGCGCCTGGAAGTTCGGCTTCGGCGAAGCCGATGCGGTGGAGGTGTGGAACGGCCCGTGGACCCCGGACGACGAGGTCTCCCTGGCCTCCTGGGACGCCACCCTGCGGGGCGCCGACGGCGAGCGGTGGCTCCCGGCCGTGGCCAACAGCGATTACCACCGCGACCCGGACCGCATCGGCGGCCCGCAGACCGTGGTCCTCGCCGAGGACCTGACCCGGGAGGCCGTCCTCGCCGGAATGCGGGCCGGCCGGTCCTATGCCGCGGAGTCCGCACAGGTCACGGTCACCTTCGAGGCCGTGGGCGGACGCGGCGAACATGCCGGCATCGGGGAGCGCCTGCGGGTGGCCCCGGACGCGGACGTGCTGATCCGGCTCACGGCCGCGGGCGCCCCGGGCTGCGAACTCCGGCTGGTCACCGACCAGGGTCTGGCCGTCACGGCCCCGGACGCCACCATGCTGGAATGGCACACCACCCCGGCCCGGTCGGCCTACGTCCGGGCCGAGGTCCGCCATCCGGCCGCGGCCGCGCCCTTCCCGGGTGCCCCGGCGGCGTTCACGAACCCGGTGTGGCTGCCCGTCGGCTGAGGCCGGCCGAGGGCGTTCGGGGGTGCGGGGGTGCGGGGGAGGTCAGGAGGGCTTCGCGTACTGGCCGAAGCCGGTCCAGTCGACCGCGACGCACCGCTCGTCGCCGACGACCCAGGCGTCGTGTCCGGGCGCGATCTGCATGAAGTCGCCGGGGCCGTACTCCTCGCTGGTCCCGTCGTCCATGACGACCTTCATCCGGCCGCTCACCATGTATCCCGTGTGCGCGGCCTCGCAGCTGTCCGTGCCCACCAGCGGCTTGATGTGCTCCGACCAGCGCCAGCCCGGTTCGAAGACCGCACGGCCCACAGGTCCGCCGTCCGTCTGGATCAGGTCGAGCCTGCCCTTGCCGTCTTCGAACGGACGGGTCTCGTCCGCCTTGTCGAAGCTCTTGCGCACGATCCCGGCCATGCCGAATCGCCTCCCGAGGAGAAGCACCCCGAGTCCACTCCTCACTCTACGCTCGGACGACCCGGCGCCTCATCCCGTCGCCCGCGCAGGTCACCCCCGCAGCGAACGTCCGAACCCGGAGGCGAGCGGCATCCGCAGCCCCAGCGGCGGGGGCGCCGCCAGCGCGTCCGTCACCGGCCGCGAGTACCGTCCCGAGCACATCGCCCCCATGACGAAATCCACGGACAGCGCCACGACTTCCGCCTGGTGTTCCCGCAGCCGGTGCCCGTCCGAGTGCACCTCGAAGCGGCACGTCGCGCGGTTCGCCTTCTTCGCCCGCGCCGCCAGCCGAAACGATGCTTCTGGATCGCTGTGCGCGTCGTTGGTCCCGTGCACGATCAGCACCTGCCGCCCCGACAGCTGTTTCACCGGTTCCGGGGAATCCGCCGACACCACCTTGCCCAAGGAAGGGGCAAGCGCCAGAACCGAGTTGACGGCGTCGTGGCCCGCCGCCCGCAGCGCCGCCCGGCCGCCCGCGTCGTAGCCGGCGAGGCACACCGGCACGTCCCCGTACCTGCGCACCACCTCGTCGGCCGCCCACCGTGCGTCGTCCTCACGGCAGGCCCCCCTGCCGTGCAGGACGGTGTGCACGACCAGCCCGTCCGCCCCGCCCGCCCGGGCCAGTGCCCGCGCGAGCGGGCGCACCGGACCGGGGGGCCATCTGGACGCCCCGGGGAGCAGGAGGACCGCCCCGTTGACTGTGGTTCCCATCGAGACCGAGCCGTTCGCGCCGGCCGCCCGCCCCAGGCGGGCCCCGCGCGCCGGCGGCGCATGCTGTGCCATGGCGGAACAGTCTCAGACTGACAGGTGTACGCCACCCGTCCGTACGGTCTCTGTTACGTATCGACGCTCGTCGCCGACGCGCTGCTCTACGCGCGTAGGAGTAGAGTGCCCGGATGACGAGCGAGACCCCCAGCCTGCCGACCCCGGATCAGATCCGCCGCTCCCCGAAGGTGCTGCTCCACGATCACCTCGACGGTGGTCTGCGCCCCGGGACCATCATCGAACTGGCCGACAAGGTCGGCTACGAGAACCTCCCCGAGACCGAGGCCGACAAGCTCGGCATCTGGTTCCGGGAAGCCGCCGACTCCGGCTCCCTCCCGCGCTACCTGGAGACGTTCGCGCACACGTGCGCCGTCATGCAGACGAAGGAGGCCCTCTTCCGGGTCGCCTCCGAGTGTGCTCAGGACCTGGCCGAGGACGGCGTCGTGTACGCCGAGATCCGCTACGCCCCCGAGCAGCACCTCGAAGCCGGACTGACCCTCGAAGAGGTCGTCGAGGCGGTCAACGAGGGCTTCCGCGAGGGCGAGCGCCGCGCACGGACCAACGGCAACCGCATCCGCGTCGGCGCCCTGCTCACCGCGATGCGCCACGCCGCCCGCGCGCTGGAGATCGCCGAACTGGCGAACCGCTACCGCGACAACGGCGTGGTCGGCTTCGACATCGCCGGCGCCGAGGCCGGGTTCCCTCCCACCCGCCACCTCGACGCGTTCGAGTACCTCAAGCGCGAGAACAACCACTTCACCATCCACGCGGGCGAGGCCTTCGGCCTGCCGTCGATCTGGCAGGCCCTGCAGTGGTGCGGCGCCGACCGCCTGGGTCACGGCGTGAAGATCATCGACGACATCGAGGTCGCCGCCGACGGCTCGGTGAAGCTGGGCCGGCTGGCCTCGTACGTCAGGGACAAGCGCATCCCGCTGGAGATGTGCCCCACTTCGAACCTGCAGACCGCCGCGGCCGCCTCGTACGCCGAGCACCCGATCGGGCTGCTGCGGAAGCTGCACTTCAGGCTGACGGTCAACACCGACAACCGCCTGATGAGCGGCACCAGCATGAGCCGCGAGTTCGAGCACCTGGTCGACACCTTCGGCTACACCCTCGAGGACATGCAGTGGTTCACCGTCAATGCGATGAAGTCCGCGTTCATTCCTTTCGATGAACGACTGGCCATGATCAATGAGGTCATCAAGCCCGGTTATGCGGAGCTGAAGTCGGAATGGCTGTTCCAGCAGACCGCTTCGACCAGCGGGTCTGTCTCGGCCTAGGCCACGGCGTGACATACGGAAAGCGTCCGGGAGGAGCAATTCCCGGGCGCTTTCTCGTATTTACGTATGTTTGCGGCCGGGGGTTTGGCGTGACTAGTTTGCGGAGCCGCTCAATTCCCCTTCGCAAGGACTCATCTTCATGAAGAAGTCAGCTGCCAAGACCCTCGGTGCCGCCGCTCTCGGTGCCGCCTTCGTCGCCGTCGCCGCCGGTACCGCCTCGGCCGCCGTGCCCGCGATCGGCCTCTCCGACGCCCTGGGCACCGTCACCGGCGCCGCCCAGGGAGTCACGAGCCAGCAGAAGGTCGCCGCCGCGGACGGCCAGCAGTCCAGCGACCCGACCGCCCCCGTCGGCCAGATCGCCGACGCGCTCGGCCCCACGCTCGGCGGACTGCCCATCGGTGGCGCGCTCGGCGGCTGATTCCCACCGGATCCGCACGCGGATTCGTACGCGAGCACACGTGGCGCACGCCGGTTCGATCGGGTATGTGCCACGTCGTGCCGTGTGCCACGATCAGCACCAACTGCCCGCCGACGCATGGGTGGAGGCACCGCCCACGGCAGCTGGTGGGGGCACCGCCCAGCGGTAGCTGGGGGAGAGAGAGGGTTCGGTCATGCGCTCGAAGGCACGGGTCACGGTCGGAGCGGCCACCGCCGCCCTACTCCCCGCCCTCCTCCTGGGAGCCGTGGGGTGCAGCAGCAAGGACGCCCCCGCGGCCGGCACGGCGCCCGACTCCAAGGGCTCCGCCCCCGCGGGCTCGCCCGCCGCGTCCCCCGGCGGTGCCCCGGGCGGCTCGGCCGCGCCCAAGGCCGGGGCGAGCAAGCTCGAGCGCTCCGCGCTCGAACAGGGCGATCTGCCCGGCTACCAGGTCTCCGCGCAGGGCAAGAACCCGAACGCCCCCGACGGCCAGCCGCAGGCCGACCGCAAGGCCTGCCAGCCCCTGGCCGACATCATGGGCGACAAGCCCGACCCGGCCGCGCGCGAGACCGTCAACCGCGGTGTCGGCTCCCAGAAGCAGGTCGGACTGGCCGTCTCCGCCTCCGTCAGCTCCTACGCCGAGAGCGACGCCAAGGCGCTGATCGCCCGGCTGAAGGACGCGGTCGCCGCCTGCAGTACGGGCTTCACCGCCACCGTCGAGAAGCAGAGCGGCAGCTACCGCGAGGTGCGGCCGGCCGAGTACAAGACCGCCGGCGACGAGAGCGTCAGCTGGACCACGACCGCGGTCGCCCAGGGCGTCTCGGCTCAGGTCCACGTGGTCGTCGTACGCCAGGGCGCCACCATCGTGCGCCTGATGGCCCTCAACGTGGCGGCGGGCCGGCAGAAGCCGCAGGTCCCGCACGAGGTGGCGGACAAGCAGCTCGAGAAGGTCCGCGGCGCGGGCTGACCGGTCCCGGATGTGACGAACCGGAATTCCGCCTCTGCCGCCCTACCAGGCGTCGGAGGCGGACTTCTCGTTCGGCAGGAGCACCCACAGCGCCAGGTAGATCAGGAACTGCGGGCCGGGCAGCAGGCACGAGACGACGAAAATCACGCGCATCGTGTTCGCGGAAATTCCGAAGCGGCGCGCCAGTCCGGCGCAGACGCCGCCGATCCAGCGGCCGTCACGGGGGCGGGCAATGGCGCTCATGGGTTCTCCTCTGTGGGCTGCGCGGGCGGTTTTCCCGCGATGCCTCAATACTCCCGCGGCACCGCGGACAAAACCTCGGTCCAGGGACCGAGCCCGACCCTGGGAATCCTCGGGGTGGACCCCTGAGAGGACCGCTGCGACCGTCGGGGGCGCCGCAGCCGCGCACGCAGCGCCGGTACGACGGCCACGTGCGCGAGCACCACGCCGAGGCCGTTCAGCAGGACCGAGTCCACGTCGACCACCTGCCCGGGGACGGCGCTCTGGAGCATTTCGATGCTGAGCGAGACCAGCACGCCCGCGGCGGCGGTCCGGCCCAGCGAGGAGCACGCGGCCAGCGGCGAGGACGCCAGGTTCCCGCCCACGAGCGGCAGCAGCACCCCGAGCGGGGCGAGCAGCGCCAGCCCCTCCCCGATCCGCCGGGCCGCCTCGAGCGGTCCGTACGAGAGATCCGCCCGGATCCCCTCCAGCGGGGTCAGATTCGCGGCAGCCGCCCAGGGCACGTCCAGGGGCCGCAGGGTGAGCCAGGCAACGAGGAGGAGATGAGCGACCAGCAGCCCCCCGCCCAGGAGCCGGAGCCGGAGGTGAATGGCGGTGGCGGCACTGCGGCCGACCTCATTGCGCTGCACACCTGCGAGGACGCAGCGCCCGGTGGCCGCGGTTCCGACCGGATGGGGCGAGCGGGCGGCATATGACGATCCGATCGGATGAAAGCGCGGCGGGTCGCCGACGTGCCCACCTCCGGTACCGCCGTGTGCACGCACAGTGACCGTGGCCCACCGGAGGCAGCCGAAGGAGAAACAGTCATGCCCACACGACGCAGTGCAGCACGGCGCAGAACAGCACGGGGCGGCGCACGCCGGCCGCTGCGCACGATCGTGGCCGGGGTCTGCGCCCGGGCGCTGGCCGCGGCCCTCGCCGGTCTCGGCGTCCCCCGGGCCTGGTGAGGCGCAGGCGCAGGCGCCTGAACGGGTGAACGGGCCGTGGGGTGCGAACGTCCGGACCGGCTGCGAGATCCGGGCGGGGCCGACGGGATCTCGCCGGGCCCGCCGTCAGAGGACGGCGAGCAGCACGATCAGGAACACCGCGCCCGCGGCGACGGGCGCGATGACCTCGTACGACCACCGCACGCGCACGCTGCCCTGGGCGCCGGCCCGCGAGGCCCCGCGCTCGGCCAGCTCCCGCAGCTCGTCCACCACCTGGTCCGCGTGGGCCCGCGGCGGTTCGACGGCGGCCGCCGCATCGGCCTGCTCCGGCGAGCTCAGGCCCTTGCCGCTCATCCCGCCGCGGCGGCTCAGCTGCTGCCGGCTCGCCTTCTTCCGCTCGCGCAGCGAGACCGGGACGGACCACAGCTGGTACTTCGACCCCTCGGCCAGCACCTCCGCCGAGTACCCGGCACGCACCGCGTCCACGGCTGCCCAGGGCAGCTCGATGACCCGGAAGGGGTTCCGTACGCGCATCCGGTCGTCGTTGGCGAAGACGGCCGGGCGGATGGTGAACGCCACGGTCAGCGGTACCGCCAGCAGGGCGACCGCCGCGGCGAACCACGGGGCGTTCCCCGATCCCCGCACGATGGCGTCCCCGCACAGCCACGCGATGAGCGCGAGCAGCAGGACCCCGGTGACGACGGCCATGGGGGAGCGGTAGACCCGGTCGTCGTACACCGGCTCGTCAGTGGGCTGCTGGCTGCTCATGCGCCCGATTCTGCCTCACGCGGTCTCAGCCCACGAGATCGGCGTACACGATGATGTTGTCGGGGCGGTGGCCGTCGGTGATCTCGCCGCCGCAGGTGATCAGCCGCAGTTCGGGGCGTTCGGTGTTCCCGTACACCTTGGCGGTCGGGAAGCTCTTCTTGTCGACCTGTTCCAGCTCGCGCACGCGGAAGACGGCGGCGCCGCCGTCCGCCCGGGAGACGGTGATCTCGTCGCCCGTGTGGATCTTCGAGACGTTGCGCAGGACGGCCGGGCCGCGGGCGGTGTCGAAGTGCCCGATCAGCACGGCCGGGCCGGTCTCGCCCGGGGTGACGGCCTTGGTGTACCAGCCGATCCGGTCCCCGTCCGCCACGGAGGGCACCTCGACGGTGCCGTCGGCGGCCAGGCCCAGCTTCAGCAGCGGGCCCGTGTCCACCCCGGCCGCGGGGATCCGCACCCGTACCGGCTCCGAGGCGGGCAGCGGGGCGACGGGCGTGGCCGCCGTCGGGGCGGGGCGGGCCGCGGCCCGCGCCGGCGCGGTGGCCGCCGCGGCGATGTGCGGCGGGGGCGTGGGTGCGGCCGGTGCACCGCCGCAGCCGGTCAGGGCGGCGAGGGCGAGCGGACCGAGCAGGGCGGCGGCGAGCAGGGGGCGGACGCGGTGGGCCATGGGGTGCTCCGGGAAACGGGCCCGGCGGGCCGCCACTGGAGCGGCCCGCCGGATGGGGTGTGGGTGGTGCGGTGGCCTGAGGAGGGCCGGGCGTTCTGAGGCGGTGCAGGTGGTGCGGGTCAGCCGCGGTTGCGGGCGGTGCGGTTGCGGGCGGTCCAGGCCGCGCCGAGCACGGCGAGGATCGCGATCAGGCCGCCGCCCGCCGCCAGGGTGATGCTGTTGTCGGTGTCCTCAGCGGCGATCTCCGCGCCGGCGGCGACCCCGCCCTGGGGTACGACCACGGTCTGCGCGCCCGTCTGCGGCTTCACGTCGGCGGCCGTCTTGGCGGAGGCCGGCTTGGTGGAGGCCGTGGCGGTCGGCTGGGGCTTCGGCGCGGGCTTGTCGGTGGCCTGCTCCTCCGTGACCTTGTAGTTCGGCTTGCAGCCCTTGGGCAGCGCCGGGAAGGAAGTCCGGCCGAGCGTGGTGTCGCCGCCCTGGGTCTTGTACTCGAAGACGGGCGCGGCGCCGCTGGGGTTCACGATGCGGGCGAGGATGCCGGCCGACTCGGGCAGCGCCGGGAAGCCGCGGTCCAGGATCCGGAAGGCGGTGTCCTCGCCGGCGGCCCAGATCTCGGCCCGCGGGCCGTCGGGGGACATCGACAGCTTGGCGTTCATGCCGGCGCCGATGCTCTGCGTCTTCTCGGCCGAGCAGACCTGGCCGGTCTTGCCCTTGGGCAGCGGGTAGGACTTGGCGACGCCCTTCGTGGTGACGACGAGCACCGGGGAGGCCGTCTGCGCCTTGGTGAGCTCGAAGGACGCCCCGTGGGCCTCGGCGCTGGTCTGCTGGCGGCTGACCAGGGCCACGACGTGGACCATGTAGTTGTCGCCCGGCTTCCACTGGTCACCCACGTAGCGGATCCAGGCCTCCGGGCCCTCGGCCTCGTTGCGCAGCACCGCGACCATCCCGTTGCCGACGTAGACCGGCTCGCCCGCGTAGCGGTCGTTGGCAGACACGGCCGCAGTCACCGTCGTCGCGCTCTGCGGGGCGGTCGCGGCGAGCGCGGTCGCGGCGGGAGCCAGCAGCGCCCCGGCGAGGGCGGCGGTGACGATCGAGGTGCGGAGGGCGGAACGCATAACGACTCCTGGAAACTGTGTCGCGGATGGTGGGAGAGTCGCATGCCCCTTTTTCTCTACGGGTTCTCTGCCGAAGCTTTCATCCGGTGAGGTCTGGCGGGCTGCTGAAGAGAAATTTACGGATCCTGTTCGACTGGAGGATCGGGTTCCTGTCCTCGCCGTGTAACAGGAAAAGCGGAGGTCAGCGGTCCGCAGGTCGGGCCCCGGTTCGACCCCGCCGCGCCCGGATGTGGCCCACCCCGCACAGATGTGCGCCCGCGGGGGGTGACAGGCCGCTACGCGCGTAGATATGCTCATCTGGTGACCATGCCCACCACCCTCACCGCATTCGCTGACGTGACGACGTCCGACAGCGCGCTGCGCCGCTTCCTGCACGGGCTGCCCGGCGTAGACGCCGTCGGCCTGGAGGCCCGCGCGGCCGCGCTCGGTACCCGTTCGATCAAGACCACGGCCAAGGCGTACGCCATTGACCTGGCCATTTCGATGATCGACCTGACCACGCTTGAGGGTGCGGACACCCCGGGCAAGGTCCGAGCGCTCTCCGCAAAGGCCGTCAACCCCGACCCGACCGACCGCAGCACTCCCATGACCGCCGCGGTCTGCGTCTACCCCGACATGGTGGCCACCGCCAAGGCGGCCCTGAACGGCGCCGACGTCAAGGTGGCCTCCGTCGCGACCGCCTTCCCGGCCGGCCGTGCCGCGCTGCCCGTCAAGCTCGCGGACACCCATGACGCCGTCGCCGCCGGCGCCGACGAGATCGACATGGTCATCGACCGTGGCGCCTTCCTCGCCGGCCGCTACCTGGAGACGTACGAGCTGATCAAGGCCGTCAAGGAGGCGTGCGTACGCCCCGACGGCACGGCCGCCCGCCTCAAGGTCATCTTCGAGACCGGCGAGCTGTCGACGTACGACAACATCCGCCGGGCCTCCTGGATCGGCATGCTCGCGGGCGCCGACTTCATCAAGACCTCCACCGGCAAGGTCGGCGTCAACGCCACCCCCGCCAATACGCTGCTCATGCTCGAAGCCGTCCGCGACTTCAAGGCGCAGACTGGAATCCAGATCGGCGTGAAGCCGGCCGGCGGCATCCGGACCACCAAGGACGCCATCAAGTTCCTGGTCCTGGTCAACGAGACCGCGGGCGAGGACTGGCTGACCAACCACTGGTTCCGCTTCGGCGCCTCCAGCCTGCTCAACGACCTGTTGATGCAGCGCCAGAAGCTGAGCACCGGCCGTTACTCCGGTCCCGACTACGTGACGGTGGACTGATCACCATGGCATCTGCATTCGAGTACGCACCGGCTCCCGAGTCCCGCTCGGTCGTCGACATCGCCCCCTCGTACGGGCTCTTCATCGACGGTGAGTTCACCGACGCCGCCGACGGCAAGGTCTTCAAGACCGTCTCGCCGTCGTCCGAGGAGGTCCTCTCCGAGGTCGCCCAGGCCGGCGCCGCCGACGTCGACCGCGCCGTCAAGGCCGCCCGCAAGGCCTTCGCGACGTGGTCCGCGCTGCCTGGCTCCGAGCGCGCCAAGTACCTCTTCCGCATCGCCAGGATCATCCAGGAGCGCAGTCGCGAGCTGGCCGTCCTGGAGACCCTGGACAACGGCAAGCCGATCAAGGAGACCCGCGACGCGGACCTCCCGCTGGTCGCCGCGCACTTCTTCTACTACGCGGGCTGGGCCGACAAGCTCGACCACGCCGGCTACGGCGCGAACCCGCGCCCGCTCGGTGTGGCCGGCCAGGTCATCCCGTGGAACTTCCCGCTGCTGATGCTCGCGTGGAAGATCGCCCCGGCGCTCGCGACCGGCAACACGGTCGTCCTCAAGCCCGCCGAGACCACCCCGCTCACCGCCCTGTTCTTCGCGGACATCTGCCGCCAGGCGGGCCTGCCCAAGGGTGTCGTCAACATCCTCACGGGGTACGGCGACGCGGGTGCGGCCCTCGTCGAGCACCCGGACGTCAACAAGGTCGCCTTCACCGGCTCGACCGCGGTCGGCAAGGCCATCGCCCGCCAGATCGCCGGTACGGACAAGAAGGTCACCCTGGAGCTGGGCGGCAAGGGCGCCAACATCGTCTTCGACGACGCCCCCATCGACCAGGCCGTCGAGGGCATCGTGGGCGGCATCTTCTTCAACCAGGGCCAGGTCTGCTGCGCGGGCTCGCGCCTGCTGGTCCAGGAGTCGATCCACGACGAGCTGCTGGACTCCCTCAAGCGCCGCCTGAGCACCCTGCGCCTGGGCGACCCGCTCGACAAGAACACCGACATCGGCGCGATCAACTCCGCCGAGCAGCTGGCCCGGATCACCGCGCTCGCGGAGACCGGCGAGGCCGAGGGCGCCGAGCGCTGGTCCCCGGCGTGCGAGCTGCCGTCGTCCGGCTACTGGTTCGCCCCGACGCTCTTCACGAACGTCACCCAGGCGCACACCATCGCCCGCGACGAGATCTTCGGCCCGGTGCTGTCCGTGCTGACCTTCCGTACGCCGGACGAGGCCGTCGCCAAGGCCAACAACAGCCAGTACGGCCTGTCCGCAGGCATCTGGACGGAGAAGGGCTCGCGCATCCTCGCGGTCGCGAACAAGCTCCGCGCCGGTGTGGTGTGGGCCAACACGTTCAACAAGTTCGACCCGGCCTCGCCCTTCGGCGGCTACAAGGAGTCGGGCTTCGGCCGCGAGGGCGGCCGCCACGGCCTGGAGGGCTACCTCGATGTCTGAGTCTTCGACGCGTCTGAGCGTCTTCAAGACCTACAAGCTGTACGTGGGCGGGAAGTTCCCGCGTTCCGAGAGCGGCCGGGTGTACGAGGTGAGCGCCAAAACATCGGGCGGGGGCAAGGGCAAGTGGCTGGCCAACGCCCCCCTGTCCTCCCGCAAGGACGCCCGTGACGCGGTCGTCGCGGCCCGCAAGGCCTTCGGCGGCTGGTCGGGCGCGACCGCGTACAACCGCGGGCAGATCCTCTACCGCATCGCCGAGATGCTGGAGGGCCGCCGCGAGCAGTTCGTCCGCGAGGTCGGCGAGGCCGAGGGGCTGTCCAAGTCGAAGGCCGCCGCCGTCGTCGACGCGGCCATCGACCGCTGGGTCTGGTACGCGGGCTGGACCGACAAGATCGGCCAGATCGTGGGCGGGGCCAACCCGGTCGCGGGCCCGTTCTTCAACCTCTCCACCCCGGAGCCGACCGGTGTCGTCACGGTCGTCGCCCCGCAGGAGTCCTCGTTCCTGGGCCTGGTCTCGGTGATCGCCCCGGTGATCGCGACGGGCAACACGGTGGTCGTGATCGCCTCGGAGAAGGCGCCGCTTCCGGCCCTCTCCCTGGGCGAGGTGCTGGCCACCTCCGACCTGCCGGGCGGCGTGGTCAACATCCTGTCCGGCAAGGCCGGCGAGATGGGCCCGCACCTGGCGTCCCACCAGGACGTCAACGCGATCGACCTGGCGGGTGCCGACGCGGCGCTGGCCAAGGAGCTGGAGATCGCCGCGGCCGACAACCTCAAGCGCGTCCTGCGTCCACAGCCTGTGGACGACTGGAGCGCCGACCCGGGCACGTCGCGCATGACGGCGTTCCTGGAGACGAAGACGGTCTGGCACCCGACGGGTTCGCTGGGCTCGGGCGGATCCTCGTACTAGAAGATCACCTGCGTGAACCGGCCCCGGCAGCGTCTCCCCACGCAGCCGGGGCCTTCGCGTCCCCGCCCCTCCTACTTCGGCAGCAGCGGCCCCAGCAGCGAGGACGCGGCCGCCTCGGGCAGCTCGCCGACGGACGGCCCCTGCGTCAGGATCCCCGTGACCATGGTGGTGCCGACCGGCGGGAAGTCCGCGACCTTGGTGGCCACGCCGTTGTCGAGCGGGTCCACGCCGGTGTGGGCCAGGGGATTCACCTTGAGGTTCGCGATCGGGTCGGCGACCCCGGCGAGGGCCGCCGGGACCGAGAGCTCACCGGCCTGGGCGCCGCCGGCGGCCATGGCCAGGGCCGCACCGGCCATGGAGAGCGTGAGGCCTGCGGAGCGCAGGGTGGAGCTGCCGGGGGCTGCGTGACGTGCCATGGGGATCCCGCCTGAGGTCGTAGTCGCGTGCACACGCAGCGTAGTCGAGGTGTGATCCTGGATACCAACCGGCCACCGGAGGCATCCCCTGCGCGGGGGAATGGTTCAGACTGGTGTCCCGTGAGCTCCTCCTCTCCTTTGCCTACGCGTGTCGTCCTGTTGACCGGGCCTTCGGGCTCCGGCAAGTCGTCGTTGGCCGCCCGCTCCGGGCTACCGGTGCTGCGCCTGGACGACTTCTACAAGGAGGGCGACGACCCGACCCTCCCGCTGGTCGAGGGCAGTTCCGACATCGACTGGGACTCCCCGCTGTCGTGGGACGCCGATGCGGCGGTCGCCGCCGTCATCGAACTCTGCGCGGCAGGCCGCACGCAGGTGCCGGTGTACTCCATCGCCACCTCCTCGCGGACCGGCGCCGACACGCTGGACATCTCGCGCACCCCGCTCTTCATCGCGGAGGGGATCTTCGCGTCCGACATCGTGGCCCGGTGCCAGGAACTGGGGCTGCTGGCGGACGCCATCTGCCTGCGGGGAAGGCCGTCGACGACGTTCCGGCGGAGGCTGACGCGGGACCTGCGCGAGGGCCGCAAGTCGCTGCCGTTCCTGCTGCGCAGGGGATGGCGGCTGATGCGGGCGGAGCGGGGCATCGTGGCCCGGCACACCGCCCTCGGCGCGTACGCCTGCGGCCGCGACGAAGCCCTCGGCCGCCTGGCCGCCTGCGCGGCGGGCCGCCACCGCACCACCGCCCCGGCCTAGGGGGTGTCCGGTGCGGCGCCCCCGTGGCGCCGCTGCGAGGGCGCCGCACTGGCTAGGCCCCCGCGCCTCGCGCGCCGACGGCGCCGGATGTGCACATCGAGAAGGCGGGATCACGCGGCCCCCCGGCCGCCTGACCCCGCCTTCTCCCCCCGCGGACCCCCGTCCCACCCCCGTAGGACGGGCCCCCTGGCCCATGGTCTGTGGTGTGCCGCGTTACGCGACGAGCTCCTCGAAGGACTCCGCCTCGTCGCGGCCGAAGCTCAGCACCTCGTCGTCCCGCAGCCGCCGCAGCGACCGCCAGATGCTCGACTTCACGGTGCCGACGCTGATCCCCAGGATCTCCGCGATCTCCGGGTCCGTGCGGCCCTCGTAGTACCGCAGCACCAGCATCGTGCGCTGCGGCTCCGGGATGCGGGCCAGTGCCTGCCACAGCACCGCGCGCAGCTCCGTACCCCGCATCGCGTCCGTGTCGGAGGCCGTCTCCGGGAGCTCCTCCGTCGGGTACTCGTTGAGCTTGCGCCGACGCCACGCGCTGATGTGCAGGTTCGTCATCGTGCGCCGCAGGTACCCGCCGACGGCCGCCTTGTCGCTGATCCGGTCCCAGGCGCGGTACGTGGAGAACAGCGCGCTCTGCAGCAGGTCCTCGGCCTCGTAACGGTCACCGGTCAGGTGGAAGGCCGTCGCGTACAGGGCGGCCCGCCGCTCCTGGACGTACGCCGTGAACTCGGCCTCCGAGGTGGAGGAGAGCTCGGGGGCCTGCTGCACCGGGACGGAAGGCCGGTAGGTGTTCGCGTCGATGGCCACCGTGTGCGCCGGCCGCGGACGGGCGACCGTCACCGAACGGACACCTGCCCGGCGGTTCACATCGTGCAGCCGCGTGACAACCGCGCTGGTGCTGGTGCTGTGCAGCGTGTTCATCTCGCGCCCCCCGTCGTGGAGTCTGCTTCGGATCCTGCTCGGTTCGTTGGTAGAAGACTGCCCGGCCGACTTAACCGGGGTGTCCGCCGACTGTCACAGGCCTGTCACAGCGACCTCCTGTGCGATCCCTTGCACCCGGCGGTCGAACTACCAACGGTCGATGGGACAGAATGAGGCCGTGCCTTTCCTGTTGCTGATCGAGGACGACGACGCCATCCGCACGGCCCTCGAACTCTCCCTGTCTCGCCAGGGCCACCGTGTGGCCACCGCGGCGACGGGCGAGGACGGCCTGAAACTGCTGCGCGAGCAGCGGCCGGACCTGATCGTGCTGGACGTGATGCTGCCCGGGATCGACGGTTTCGAGGTGTGCCGGCGGATCCGCCGCACCGACCAGCTGCCGATCATCCTGCTCACCGCACGCAATGACGACATCGACGTGGTGGTGGGCCTGGAGTCCGGCGCCGACGACTACGTCGTCAAACCCGTCCAGGGCCGGGTGCTCGACGCCCGGATCCGGGCCGTGCTGCGCCGTGGGGAGCGGGAGGCCAGCGACTCCGCGGTCTTCGGGTCCCTGGTCATCGACCGGGCCGCGATGACGGTCACGAAGAACGGCGAGGACCTCCAGCTGACGCCGACCGAGCTGCGGCTGCTGCTGGAGCTCAGCCGCCGGCCCGGGCAGGCGCTCTCCCGGCAGCAGCTGCTGCGGCTGGTCTGGGAGCACGACTACCTCGGCGACTCCCGGCTCGTGGACGCCTGCGTACAACGGCTGCGCGCCAAGGTCGAGGAAGTACCGTCCTCGCCCACCCTCATCCGGACCGTCCGTGGTGTCGGCTACCGGCTGGACTCGCCGCAGTGATCAAAGCCCTGTTCGCGGGCCGGCGCTGGACCAGCCTGCGGCTGCGGCTCCTGATGGTGTTCTGCCTGGTCGCGCTGGTGGCCGCGGTCTCCGCGTCCGGGATCGCGTACTGGCTGAACCGCGAGGCGGTGCTCACCCGTACCCAGGACGCGGCCCTCGGCGACTTCCGCCAGGAGATGCAGAACCGGGCCGCGGCGCTGCCCGCCGACCCGACGCCCGAGGAGATGCAGCGCACCGCCGAACTGATGGCGGGCAGCAGCCCCGGCTACAGCGTACTGCTGGTCGACGAGCGCAAGGACCACCGCAAGGTGTTCGGCGCGGCCGGTCCCGACTCCTTCGGGCTGGACGACGTACCGGCCTCGCTGCAGCGTGCGGTGAACGACCGGCAGAAGGCGACGGCCGCGAACGACTCCGAGTACCACGTGTACTGGCAGCGGACGAAGCCGCGCGGCAATCCGTACCTGGTCGGCGGGACGCGGATCGTGGGCGGCGGGCCGACCGGCTACATGTACAAGTCCCTGGCGCAGGAGAGGGACGACCTGAACGCGCTGGGCTGGTCGCTGACCATCGCCACGGGCCTCGCGCTGCTCGGGTCGGCGCTGCTGGCGCAGGCGGCGGCCCGGACCGTGCTCAAGCCCGTACAGCGGCTGGGGGATGCGGCGCGGCGCCTGGGCGAGGGCGAGCTGGACCACCGGCTCGAGGTGTCGGGGACCGACGAACTCGCCGATCTGTCGCACACGTTCAACAAGACGGCGGAGGCGCTGGAGAAGAAGGTCGCCGACATGAGCGCGCGGGAGGAGGCCAGCCGGCGCTTCGTCGCGGACATGTCGCACGAACTGCGCACTCCGCTGACGGCGCTGACGGCGGTCGCCGAGGTGCTGGAGGAGGAGGTCGACGACCTCGATCCGATGATCGCGCCGGCGGTGGGCCTGGTGGTCAGCGAGACCCGGCGGCTGAACATCCTGGTCGAGAACCTGATGGAGGTGACCCGCTTCGACGCGGGGACGGCGCGGCTGGTGCTGGACGACGTGGACGTCGCCGACCAGGTGACGGCGTGCATCGACGCACGGGCGTGGCTCGACGCGGTCGAACTCGACGCCGAGCGGGGCATCGTGGCGCGGCTCGACCCGCGCCGGCTCGACGTCATCCTCGCCAACCTGATCGGCAACGCGCTCAAGCACGGCGGCTCGCCGGTGCGGGTGTCGGTGGTCGTCGAGGGCGAGTGGCTGGTGATCGCGGTCCAGGACAACGGGCCGGGCATCCCGGAGGAGGTGCTGCCGCACGTCTTCGACCGGTTCTACAAGGCGAGCGCCTCGCGGCCGAAGTCGGACGGCAGCGGGCTGGGCCTGTCGATCGCCGTGGAGAACGCGCACATCCACGGCGGCGACATCACCGCCGCCAACGGGCCGGAGGGCGGCGCGCTGTTCACGCTGCGGCTGCCGGTGGACGTGGGGAAGGTGATCGCCGGTGACGCGGACGCTTAGGGCCGCCCGGGCGGGTGTGGTGCTGTGGGCCCTGTCGTGTCTGGTGTCCGGGTGCGGGATCAGGGCGACGACGGTGCCGGTGGACGTCGGTCCGGCGCCGTCGCGGGTGTCGTGCGACACCCCGGTGCCGCAGACCGGGGTGCAGGGCTTCCGGGCCACGGTGGAACTGGTGTGCGGATCGCAACTGGTCGGTGTGGAGCGCGTGGTGCCGGTGCCGGAGAAGAAGCCGGTAAGCGACCCCGTGGTGCTGGTCGCCGAGGCGCTGCTGGAGGCGCTGGAGCGGGAGCCGCCGGGGGAGGAGCGGGACGCGGGCTTCACGACCGCGGTCCCGGAGGGGCTGACGGTCGCGCCGGTGCGCGCGGGCGACCCGGCGGGCACGATTCGGCTCAGCCGCAAGCCGGAGGACCTGCCGCCGGTCGCGCTGTCGCAGGTGGTGTGCACGCTGGCGGGCAGCGAGGCGGTGTCGGCGGGGCCGGGGCCGGTGGTCCTGGGCGGGCCGGACGCGGATCCGCCGAGGGCCTGGGAGTGCACGGAAGCGGTCCGCTCCCGCCCGGAGTCGGTGCCGACCCTGGGCGAACTGGTCCGTCCGACGGCCAGCCCTTCTCCCTCCTGACGCCCCGCTCGCGCGGCTCGGCGCCAGGGCGCCTCCCCGGCTTCGCGCCGCCGCGCCGGTCTCCGACCGGCGAGTGGGGCCGGGGCTTCGGCCCCCTGCCCCGGCCCCGTGAGCTCCGGCTCGGGAGGGCCCTGCGGGGTGCCTCTGCGCTGCGCGGGGAGAGAGCCCCGCGCAGCGGGGGCCTTGGCCCTGGAACGGGCACGGCCTCCGACGGCCGTCCAGGGCTGACCGTGGTCAGTTCGATGGCCCCCGCCGGTTCAGGCAGGCTTCCAAGGTGTCGATGTAGTCGGCGGGCACGATGTTGCCTGCTGCGGTGGTGAATTCGAGACCGGACGGGTCGCGGATGTAGGCCAGCCGGATCCACTGCGCGGCTCCGGTGCCGGACACGTTCTCGTTGACCACGGCCATCAGCTCACCTTCGGTACCGGACGCGATGTCGCGGACGCGGCGGTGCAGGAGGCGGTGAGGGACGTACTCGTACTGCTCACTCATCGGATGCCGCCTCGAAGGTGTCGAGGAAGCGTTCCCAGCCGACCCGCGCACGGTCGAGAAGTTCCTGACTGGGTCCGGTCCTGGCCTCTGGCTCGGGCCAAGGGTCGTCTTGGGCGGCTCGCTCGTGGATCGTGGTCATGGATCCTCCTGCCTTTCGCGCGGGGTGGCGTGGAGCCAAGTCCAGCGCCCAGGGAGGTGCCGCGGTGGCTGGGAGGGCGGACGTTCAGGCGGACGTTTCCTCTCGCCGCCACCCGCTGCCCGTATCCTGAAACCGTCACGGACGACGCACGGATGGTGAGCGAGCTGGTGAAGAAGCTGGTCCCGTTACGCCAGGCAGCGGGATACACGCAGGCGTCGTTCGTCTCGGCATTCGCCGCGGAGGCAGCGAGGCTCGGCATCGCCGCTGCGGTGAGCGTCCGCCAGTTACGGCGCTGGGAGAACGAGACGCCGCCACCCCTTCCTCACCCGGGCCAACAAATCGTCCTGGAGGCGATGTTCGGTGTCCCGCTGCCGAGATGGGGTTTGAGGTTCCTCGGCATCGCGTGACGGTGGCAGAGCCGATCAGTGATTCTGGGAACGTGAAGAGAAGAACCTTCGTCGCGGACGCGGGCGCCCTCGTAGCGGCGGCGTTCATCCCCGCTGTGCCGGGGCCGCGAGTGGGTGCGTTCGAGCTCGGGCGTCTGCGCGAGCGACTCGAAGAGCTCTACCGGACCGACCACACCAAGGGCAGCGCGCCGGCGGGCATCCAAGCCGGTCATATCGAGGCGGACATCACCAGCGCCTTGGGCAACGGGTTGTACACCTCCGCTGTTGGGCGCGAGCTCCAAAAGATGCTCGCCGAATTGCATGGGCACCGGGCCTGGTACGGCTATGACGGCGGCCGCATTGCCGAGGGCAGGTCGGCATGCATGGAAGCCCTTGCCGCGGCTCAGCTTGTCGAAGACCCTCTCCTTCAGATTTCCGTGCTGGAGACCCTCGTACTGCTGGCGATCAAGGCAGATCGAACGTGGGAGGCGGCGAGCGCTGTGGAGAACGCCTACCGTCTGGCGGCTCGGACACAGGCCGGTGCGACGGTTCATCTCGTGATCGCACTTCGGAGTGCCAACGTGGCCATTTACTCAGGGGATCTGGCGAGCGCACGCCGGGCTCTCAGTCGATCCGTTCAGTATCAAGGGCGCGTTGATTCCGACGAAGACGTCCCCAACTGGGCGAGGTTTGTCGGGCCGTTCGAAGTCGACTACGCCACGGCCGACATGTACATGAGGGCGAACCAGCCACAGCGGGCGGTGCCCTTCCTTCGGGCCGCCGTGCACGGCATCGGTGGCGATCTGGCCCGGAACAGTGCCTCCTACCGGGTCAGGTTCGCCCATGCCCTGCTGGCAGCCGGAGAGGTCGAAGAAGCGTGTGCTGAGGTAGACGGCGTACTGGACACGTGGGGTGGGATCGCTTCTCCCCGCTTGCTCGGCAAGGTGTGTGCCTTCCAGAGGTCGGCGGCCGAGATTGCCAGTCGGACCGCCCGCGACTGCGTCGCGCGCATTCACGAGACGTTCGAACGGGTCTGCGATGAGTGAGTCACAGATCCGCGTCGTACGGCTCGACGGCTCGGCTGCGGCGAGGGCACAGGACGCCTTCCGCCTGGTCTACGCCGAGGCGTTCGCCGAACCGCCCTATGCCGAAACCGAGGAGGCGGTGTCGGGCACCTTCCGTCGCTTCCGGGCCCAGACACGCAAGAGCACCTTCCTCGGAGCGCTGGCGACGGCTGAAGGCGGCCAGCCGGTCGGCATGGCGTACGGGTACCCCCTCGGCCCGCAGACGGGTTGGTGGGACCAGCTTACGGAGCCGGTGCCTGAGGACATGAGCCGCGAGGACGGCCGCCGAACCTTCGGCCTGATGGAACTCGCCGTGCGCGCCGCCTGGCGTCGCCAGGGTGTTGCCAGCCGCCTGCACGAAACCCTGCTCGCCGCCGTCGACGCCGAACGGGTCCTGCTCAACGTCCACCCGGACAGCGAAGCGGCCGTGGCCGCGTATCGCGCATGGGGCTACCGCAAGGTGGGTGATGCGCACCCGTGGGCCGGCGCACCCCTGCACGACGTGATGCTGCTCAACCTCGGCTGAACGCCCTGGGCGGCAGGCGGACGCCGAGACCGGAGAAGTGCGTAGCGATCTGACGCACCCGGGGGGCGGGTGGGCGACCACTGACCGAGCCCGGTACCTCGAGGGGGAGATGGCCGGCCCGCGCCGCAAGCGAGGTACCGCCCCCCGGCAACGCCAACGGCCCCCCGAGCCGGAGCTCAGGGGGCCGAGGTGACCCCGGTCCCCGTCGGACGGGACGGGGACCGGGGACGGGCGGGGGCCGAGCCGCGCGAGCGGCGCGTGAAGGATCAGATGCCGGCGGCTGCCGACAGGTCCTTCTTGATCGCGTCCAGGATCTCCTGGCCGCGGGTGCGGGCCGGGGCGAGGTCCGCGGCGTCCGCCACCGGGACCACGACCTCCAGGTAGCACTTCAGCTTCGGCTCCGTGCCCGACGGGCGCACGATCACCCGGGCCTTGTAGTCGCCCTCCAGGTAGTAGCGCAGACCGTCCGTGGGCGGGAGGGCCGCCGTGCCCCGGTTCAGGTCCTCCGCCGAGGTGACGCGCAGGCCCGCCAGGGAGCCCGGGGGCTCCGCCCGCAGCGCGGCCATCGCCGAGGCGATGACCGACAGGTCCGAGACGCGGACCGACAGCTGGTCGGTGGCGTGCAGGCCGTGCTCCATCGCCAGGTCGTCCAGCAGGTCGGTCAGCGTGCGGCCCTGCTCCTTGAGCTCCGAGGCCAGCTCCGCCACGAGCAGGGCGGCGGTGACGCCGTCCTTGTCGCGGACGCCCTCGGGGTCCACGCAGTAGCCGAGCGCCTCCTCGTAGCCGTAGCGCAGGCCCTCCACACGGGCGATCCACTTGAAGCCGGTGAGGGTCTCCTCGTAGCCGACGCCCGCCGCCTCGGCGATCCGCCCCAGGAGGGAGGACGAGACGATGGATTCGGCGAAGACGCCCTGGGCGCCCTTGTGGACCAGATGGGCGGCGAGCAGCGCGCCGACCTCGTCGCCGCGCAGCATCCGCCAGCCCCCGGCGGCCGCGTCGTCCGGGACGGCGACCGCGCAGCGGTCCGCGTCCGGGTCGTTCGCGATCACGATGTCCGGGTGCGCCTCGGCGGCCTTGGCGAAGGCCAGGTCCATGGCGCCCGGCTCCTCCGGGTTGGGGAAGGCCACCGTCGGGAAGGCCGGGTCCGGCTCCGCCTGCTCGGCCACGAGGACGGGGGCCGGGAAGCCGGCGCGGGCGAAGGCGGCCAGGACGACGTCCTTGCCGACGCCGTGCATGGCGGTGTAGACGGTCCGCACGCCCCGCGGGGAGCCGGGGGTCAGGACGGCGTCCGTACGGGCCAGGTAGGCCTCCAGGACCTCGTCGCCGAGGTTCTCCCAGCCGGACTCCGGACGGGGGACCGAGGCGAGGGTGTCCACCCGCTCGATTTCCGCGGCGATCTCCGTGTCCGCGGGGGACACGATCTGCGAGCCGTCGCCGAGGTAGACCTTGTAGCCGTTGTCCCGGGGCGGGTTGTGGCTCGCGGTCACCTCGACGCCGGCGACGGCACCCAGGTGCCGTATGGCGTACGCGAGGACGGGCGTCGGCAGCGGGCGGGGCAGGACGGCCGCGCGCAGGCCCGCGCCGGTCATCACGGCGGCGGTGTCGCGGGCGAAGTCGGCCGACTTGTACCGCGCGTCGTAGCCGACGACGACCAGGCCGCCGGCGTGTCCCTGGGCCTTCAGGTAGGCCGCGAGGCCCGCCGCGGCCCGGATGACCACCGAGCGGTTCATCCGCATCGGGCCCGCGCCGATCTCGCCGCGCAGTCCGGCGGTGCCGAACTGGAGCGTGCCGGAGAACCGGTCCGCGAGTTCCGTGACGTCCCCGGCCTCGATGAGCTTGGCGAGCTCGTCCGCCGTCTCGGGGTCCGGGTCCTCCGCCAGCCAGGCCTGGGCCCGGGTGATCAGGTCGTCCTGTTCCTGCACTACTTCCGCCTTGTCTCTCGTACGGTGCCGATGCCTCAGATGCGGGCGAGGACCTGGGTCAGCAGCTTGCCCATGCGCGAGGCCGAGTCACGGCCGGCCTGGAGCACCTCTTCGTGGTTCAGCGGCTCGCCGGAGATGCCCGCGGCCAGGTTGGTGACCAGCGAGATGCCGAGGACCTCGGCGCCGGCCTCGCGGGCGGCGATGGCCTCGAGCACCGTGGACATGCCGACCAGGTCGGCGCCCATGACGCGGATCATGTTGATCTCGGCCGGGGTCTCGTAGTGCGGGCCGGGGAACTGGACGTAGACGCCCTCTTCGAGGGTCTCGTCGATCTCCTTGCACAGCGCGCGCAGGCGCGGCGAGTACAGGTCGGTCAGGTCCACGAAGTTCGCGCCGACGATCGGCGAGGTGGCCGTCAGGTTGAGGTGGTCGCTGATCAGGACGGGCTGGCCGGGCTTCATGCCCTCGCGCAGACCGCCGCAGCCGTTGGTCAGGACGATGGTCTTGCAGCCGGCGGCGACGGCGGTGCGCACGCCGTGGGCGACGGCGGCGACGCCGCGGCCCTCGTAGTAGTGGGTCCGGCCGAGGAAGAGCAGCGCGCGCTTGTCGCCGATCTTGTACGAGCGGATCTTGCCGCCGTGGCCCTCGACTGCGGGCGGCGGGAAGCCGGGCAGCTCGGTGACGGAGAACTCGGCCTCGGGTGCGCCCAGCGCCTCTGCGGCGGGGGCCCAGCCGGAGCCCATGACGAGGGCGACATCGTGGGATTCGGCGCCGGTCAGTTCACGCAGACGGGCGGCTGCGGCGGTGGCGTCGGCGAAGGGGTCGGTAACAGATGCGTTCACGCAGACGAGCGTAACCGCTCATTGCCTACGCGCGTAGATGGCGCAGCTCACGGTGTTCGGATCGTTGCTTTGTCGTTTCCGCCGAATCGTCCCTTCGGGGTCTCCGGCGTCGGCGAGGCCGCAGTTCCCTAGCAGGGACGCTTGCGGAGTTCCATCACGTAGTCGTGCGGCGCACCCGCCGATTCGGCCGCGTCGGCGAGCTCACCGAGGTAGCGGGCCGAGGGCAGGCCGCCCTCGTAGCCGTTCAGCACGTAGCACCACGCCGCCTCCTCGCCGTCCAGCGTGTGGACGCGGATCCGCATCCGGCGGTAGATGTCGAGCCCGACGCCCTCCCACCGGTCCATGGAGTCCTCGTCCAGCGGCGCGATGTCGTACAGGGCGACGAACACCTGGTGGCGCGGGGCCTCGACGATCGTGGCCAGGGCGCCCTCCCACCCCATCTGCTCACCGCCGAAGGTCAGCCGCCAGTCGTTGATCCAGCCCGTGCCGCGCAGCGGCGAATGCGGAGCGCGGCGCGTCATCAGCCGCGGGTCGAGGTTGCCGGCGTACGCGGCGTAGAGCGACATGAGGTCGAGGGTACGGGAGGGGTGGGGATGGCCGCGTGCCCGGATGGCGTCCGGACGGCGCCTGGGGGTCCCCCCGGACGTAGTCTGGGGGAGGCCGGACCGGGGGAGAAGCACCTTGAAGCGTGCGGGACAATGGGGCACGGAATGCATCCCCCGGGGAGACCCCCCGGAAGCCCCGGCCGGGGCGGCAGCCGGCCGGGTAGACGTGAGGCGGAGTTTTCGTGACCCGGATCGTGATCATCGGCGGCGGACCCGGCGGGTATGAGGCGGCCCTCGTGGGGGCCCAGCTCGGCGCGGAGGTGACCGTCGTCGACTGCGACGGTCTGGGCGGCGCGTCGGTGCTGACCGACTGCGTGCCCTCCAAGACTCTCATCGCGACCGCCGAGGTCATGACGACCTTCGACTCGTCGTACGAGGAGCTCGGCATCGTCGTCGCCGACGACACCCCGCCCCTGGAGCAGGCCGCGCGCGTCGTCGGCGTGGACCTCGGCAAGGTGAACCGGCGCGTCAAGCGCCTCGCGCTCGCCCAGTCGCACGACATCACCGCCTCCGTCACCCGGGCCGGCGCCCGCGTCGTACGGGGCCGCGGCAAGCTCGGCGGCCCGCAGGGCATCGACGGCACGCGCGACGTCATCGTCACCGCCGCCGACGGCACCGAGACGATCCTGACGGCCGACGCCGTGCTCATCGCGACCGGCGGCCACCCCCGCGAGATCCCGGACGCGATGCCCGACGGCGAGCGGATCCTGAACTGGACCCAGGTCTACGACCTGGACGAGCTCCCCGAGGAGCTCATCGTGGTCGGCTCGGGTGTCACCGGCGCCGAGTTCGCCGGCGCGTACCAGGCCCTCGGCTCCCGGGTGACCCTGGTCTCCTCCCGGGACCGCGTGCTGCCCGGCGAGGACCCGGACGCGGCCGCCGTCCTCGAGGACGTCTTCCGCCGCCGCGGCATGAACGTCATCGGCCGCTCCCGCGCCGAGTCCGCCAAGCGGGTCGGCGACCGCGTCGAGGTCACCCTCTCCGACGGCCGGGTCATCACCGGCACGCACTGCCTGATGGCGGTCGGCGCGATCCCGAACACCAGGGACATGAACCTCGAGGAGTCCGGGGTCCGGCTCAAGGACTCCGGGCACATCTGGACCGACAAGGTCTCCCGTACGTCCGCGCCCGGCGTGTACGCGGCCGGCGATGTGACCGGCGTCTTCGCGCTGGCCTCCGTCGCCGCCATGCAGGGGCGCATCGCGATGTACCACTTCCTCGGCGACGCCGTGGCCCCGCTGAACCTGAAGACGGTCTCCTCGAACGTCTTCACCGACCCGGAGATCGCCACCGTCGGCTACACCCAGGCCGACGTGGACGCAGGCAAGATCGACGCCCGCGTGGTGAAGCTCCCGCTGCTGCGCAACCCGCGCGCCAAGATGCAGGGCATCCGGGACGGCTTCGTCAAGCTGTTCTGCCGCCCCGGCACCGGGATCGTCGTGGGCGGCGTGGTCGTGTCGCCGCGCGCCAGCGAGCTGATTCACCCGATCTCGATCGCCGTCGACAACAACCTGACCGTCGAGCAGATCGCAAACGCGTTCACGGTGTACCCCTCGCTGTCGGGTTCGATCGCCGAGGTGGCGCGCCAGCTGCACACGCGGAAGGCCGCCGGCGAGGCGTGAGGCCGGCAACCGCCCCACGTCGCAAGGGGACTTGGGGCGGACCGCCGCGGAGTGGAGAGACGTTCACTCAGCCGTCCGGACGCGTATACCACTAGTCGCCCTGTTTTATGGACAACTTCGGTATTCCGGCGCAAGGAGCTGAAACAAGACGGTCGTTGGGGTTACTGTCAGTTTCGTGTTCGCTGCAGAACGTCGCCAATTGATTCTCGAAATGGTGCGGGCCAACGGAGCGGTATCGCTCCGGGAGCTCGCCCGCGTCGTCCAGACCTCCGAAGTGACCGTACGGCGGGACGTGCGGGCGCTGGAGGCAGAAGGACTCCTCGACCGCCGACACGGCGGTGCGGTTTTGCCGGGCGGTTTCACGCGGGAGTCCGGGTTTCCGCAAAAGTCCCATCTCGCGACGGCGGAGAAGACCGCCATTGCCGACGTAGCGGCCGGCCTCGTCGAAGAAGGCGAGGCCGTCGTCGTCGGCGCGGGCACCACGACCCAGGAGCTGGCCCGCCGGCTCGCCCGGGTGCCCGGACTGACCGTCGTCACCAACTCGCTGCTGGTCGCGCAGGCGCTGGCCCACGCGAACCGGGTGGAGGTGGTGATGACCGGCGGGACCCTGCGGGGCTCCAACTACGCGCTGGTCGGCAGCGGTGCCGAGCAGTCCCTCCAGGGGCTGCGGGTGTCGCGGGCCTTCCTCTCCGGGAGCGGTCTGACCGCCGAGCGCGGGCTGTCCACGTCCAACATGCTCAGCGCGAGCGTGGACCGGGCGCTGGTGCAGGCCGCCGCGGAAGTGGTGGTGCTGGCCGACCACACGAAGCTCGGGACCGACACCATGTTCCAGACCGTGCCGACGGATGTGATGACGCGGCTGGTCACGGACGAGCCGCCGCCGCACGACGACCGGGCGGCGACGGAGCTGCAGGCGCTCGCCGACCAAGGGGTGCAGATCACCGTGGCCGGGGCCGTTGCCTCCGGCGGTGAGGGGATGGTGGGCCGGCGCCCGCGCAGAGAGTCGCCGCTGCCGGTGCAGCGGCGCGGGGGGCCGCCGGCCCAGCTGCGCAGTGCCCCCGCCTCGATGCTGGAGCAGCAGGCCGCCGGGGACCGGCCCCGCGTGGCGGACATGCGGCGGCGCTAGGAGCCCCGCGGGAGCTGCTCCCCTACCCGCCCCTCCTCCCGTTCACCGGGCTCTGCGCGGTGGTGCGGGGGTCGGCCCCCGGACCGGTGGCGCGCACGCGCGCGGCGGGCGCCCCCGAATGCGTGAGGCCCGGCACCCCTCGGGGGTGCCGGGCCTCACGGGGTCAAGGACGTCAGTCCTTGATCTCGCAGATGGTGGCACCGGAGGTGAGGCTGGCGCCGACCTCGGCCGTCAGGCCGACGATCGTGCCGGCGCGGTGCGCGTTCAGCGGCTGCTCCATCTTCATCGCCTCGAGCACGACGATCAGGTCGCCCTCGTTGACCTGCTGGCCCTCCTCGACCGCGACCTTGACGATCGTGCCCTGCATCGGGGACGCCAGGGTGTCGCCGGATGCGGCCGGGCCGGACTTCTTGGCGGCGCGGCGCTTCGGCTTGGCACCGCCGGCGGCGGCCGTGCGGGCCAGGGTCATGCCCAGCGAGGACGGCAGCGAGACCTCGAGGCGCTTGCCGCCGACCTCGACGACCACCGTCTCGCGGCCCGGCTCGTCCTCGGTGTCGTCCGCAGCCGGAGCCACGAACGCCGGGATCTCGTTGACGAACTCGGTCTCGATCCAGCGGGTGTGCACCCGGAACGGGTCCGAGGTGAACGCCGGGTCGGCGACGACCGCGCGGTGGAACGGGATGGCCGTGGCCATGCCCTCGACCTCGAACTCGGCCAGGGCGCGGGCGGCACGCTGGAGCGCCTGCTCGCGGGTGGCGCCGGTGACGATCAGCTTGGCCAGCAGGGAGTCCCAGGCCGGGCCGATGACCGAGCCGGACTCGACGCCCGCGTCCAGGCGGACACCGGGGCCCGACGGGGCGGCGAACTTCGTGACCGTGCCCGGGGCCGGGAGGAAGCCGCGGCCCGGGTCCTCGCCGTTGATGCGGAACTCGAACGAGTGGCCGCGCAGCACCGGGTCGCCGTAGCCGAGCGCCTCGCCGTCGGCGATGCGGAACATCTCGCGCACCAGGTCGATGCCGGTGACCTCTTCGGTGACCGGGTGCTCGACCTGGAGGCGGGTGTTGACCTCGAGGAAGGAGATCGTGCCGTCGGTGCCGACGAGGAACTCGACGGTGCCGGCGCCGACGTATCCGGCTTCCTTCAGGATCGCCTTGGACGCGGCGTACAGCTCCGCGTTCTGGGCCTCGGAGAGGAACGGCGCGGGAGCCTCCTCCACCAGCTTCTGGTGGCGGCGCTGCAGCGAGCAGTCACGTGTGGAGACGACGACCACGTTGCCGTGGCTGTCGGCCAGGCACTGGGTCTCGACGTGCCGCGGCTTGTCGAGGTAGCGCTCGACGAAGCACTCGCCGCGGCCGAAGGCGGCGACGGCCTCGCGGACGGCGGAGTCGTAGAGCTCCGGCACCTCTTCGAGGGTGCGGGCGACCTTCAGGCCGCGACCGCCACCGCCGAAGGCGGCCTTGATCGCGATCGGCAGGCCGTGCTCCTTGGCGAAGGCCACGACCTCGTCGGCACCCGAGACCGGGTCCGGCGTACCGGCGACCAGCGGGGCGCCGGCGCGCTGCGCGATGTGCCGGGCGGCGACCTTGTCACCGAGGTCGCGGATGGCCTGCGGCGGCGGGCCGATCCAGGTCAGGCCCGCGTCGAGGACGGCCTGCGCGAAGTCGGCGTTCTCGGAGAGGAAGCCGTATCCGGGATGGATGGCGTCCGCGCCGGAATCGGCTGCGGCCTGCAGGACCTTGGAGATGTCCAGGTAGCTGGCGGCCGGGGTGTCACCGCCCAACGCGAAAGCTTCGTCGGCCGCGCGGACATGCAGAGCGTCCCGGTCCGGATCGGCGTAGACGGCTACGCTTGCGATTCCGGCATCCCGGCAGGCCCGAGCAACGCGGACAGCGATTTCGCCACGGTTGGCGATGAGCACCTTGCGCACGATGGCTCCCTCCTTGAAACAAGCTGAGTTTAGGGACAGCCCACACGGCGTTTCGACCCTTCCCCGGTGGTGACCTTGCCCACACGCAGTGTGATCCGAGTCCACCTCCGGGGAGGAAAGCCCTTGTGGCGCCCCAGGTCAGGGGGATCCCCGACTGCACAGTAACCCCGTCATGCAGCCGAGGTCTCTGTCCCCCGGGTCAGCGGGCCCCCGTGATTCTTTGTCGAGTCCCTACGAACGGCCCACACATTCTTTGCGTGATCGCCGCCCGGGGGCCATTCGCGCAACGAAGCCGCCCGGACCCCTTGTCCGTACGTTTACCCGTTAGTAGCCTCCAGGGCGTCGAACAGGCTTGTGGCCGGGGACTCGTGGGGAGGGTGGGGCGTCATGGGCGTCGTGCTGCGCAGACTCGTGGCCGGGCTGGCCGCGATCGTGCTCGTCGCCGAGGCGGCGGTGCTCGTTCTCGTCCACTTCGTGCTGGGCCGGACCACCCAGAACCAGTCGATGTCCGTCGCGGGCATGGATCCCGATGTCATGTCCCTGGCGACGTACGCGATGGGTGCCGGCATCGGCGCGTTCCTGCTCCTGTGCGCCGTGCTCCTCGCGGTGGCGGCCGTACGCGACCGGCCCCCCGGCACGTTCGCCCGCATCGTGCTCGTCACCGCCGCCGTCACCCACGGACTGCTCGGCGCCCTCGCCGTCGGCCTGGTCGGCTGGGGCGCCTTCGCGGTGATGATGCTGATCCTCTGCCTGCTCGTCCTGACCCTGATGCTCTACGCGGCCCGGGACGAGGGCGGGGCGCCCGCGGGGGGCGCCGCGGACGCCCTGGACGTCCAGGACACCCCGCCTCCGCCGTTCGGGGAGCTCAAGCCCACAAATCCGTGATGGACACGTCCAGTTCGGCCAGCAGGGAGCGCAGCAGCGGCATCGACAGCCCGATGACGTTCCCGTGGTCGCCGTCGATGCCCTCGATGAAGGGCGCCGACAGCCCGTCCAGGGTGAAGGCCCCGGCCACGTGCAGCGGCTCGCCGCTCGCCACGTACGCCGCCACTTCCGCGTCCGTCGGCTCGCCGAACCGGACCGTCGTGGACGCCGTCGCCGAGACCTGACGCCCGGTCGCCGTGTCGATCACGCAGTGCCCGGTGCGCAGGACGCCGGCCCGCCCGCGCATCGACTTCCAGCGGGCGGTGGCCTCCTCGGCGTCCGCCGGCTTGCCGAGCGCCTCGCCGTCCAGCTCCAGCACCGAGTCGCAGCCGATCACCAGGGCGCCCGCCGCCTCGTCCAGGGCCGCCACGACGCCCGCCTTGGCCTCGGCCAGCGCCAGCGCCAGCTCGGCCGGGGTCTCCGCGTTGAGCGCGTCCTCGTCGAAGTTGCTGACGATCACGTGCGGGGCCAGCCCGGCCTGCCGCAGCAGGTTGAGCCGTGCGGGTGAGGCGGAGGCGAGGACGAGGGCGTGGGCCCGGGCAGCAGCAGTCATGCCCGCCATCGTAGGGGCGCGGATCCCGCGCCCGACACGGCCTAGAAGCCCACGCCCAGCACGTACACGACCACCAGCATCGCGAGGACGACCACCAGGGTCATCCGCCGGACCATCGCCTGCGCGTCGCGCATGTCCTTCGGCGGCTCGTTCTTCGGATCTGACCAGAGCATGCCCCGATCCTGTCCCCGCAGACCGGCGTGGCGCCTGAGTACGGGTACTCAGGCGCCACGGTCCGTTCACACCATCTTCACGTCCGGCCGGACTCCTAGCCGGGCCAGTACGTATGGGCCCACGCGCGCGGCCCCGGCTGCGGCAGCGTCCGCCGCGCCACCCGGGCCGGCGCCGACCACTCGTCCGCCACCCGCGGCGCGCCCGACGGCGGCGAGGCCAGCACCGCCGCGCGCGCTTGGACCACCGCCAGTGCGGCGGCCAGCTCCTCGGGCGTCGGGTTCCCCTTGACGACCTTGATCACCACGGAGACCTCCTGGGGGTCTAGAGGGGGATGTTGCCGTGCTTCTTCGGGGGCAGGGACTCGCGCTTGGTGCGCAGCTGGCGCAGCCCCTTGACCACGTGGGACCGGGTCTCGGACGGCATGGTCACCGCGTCGATGTACCCGCGCTCGGCGGCGGTGTAGGGGTTGAGCAGGGCGTCCTCGTACTCGGCGATGAGCCGGGCCCGGGTCTCCTCGGCGGTGCCCGCCTCCTCCGCCTCGGCGATCGCACGGCGGTGCAGGATGTTGACCGCGCCCTGCGCGCCCATGACGGCGATCTGGGCGGTCGGCCAGGCCAGGTTCAGGTCCGCGCCGAGGTGCTTGGAGCCCATGACGTCGTACGCGCCGCCGAAGGCCTTGCGGGTGATGACGGTGATCAGGGGGACGGTGGCCTCGGCGTACGCGTAGATCAGCTTCGCGCCGCGCCGGATGATTCCGTTGTACTCCTGGTCCGTGCCCGGCAGGAAGCCCGGCACGTCGACGAACGTCAGCACCGGGAGGTTGAAGGCGTCGCAGGTCCGCACGAAGCGGGCGGCCTTCTCGGAGGCGTTGATGTCCAGGCAGCCGGCGAACTGCATCGGCTGGTTGGCGACGATGCCCACCGGGTGCCCCTCGACCCGGCCGAAGCCGGTGAGGATGTTCGGCGCGAAGAGCGACTGGGTCTCCAGGAACTCCCCGTCGTCGAGCACGTGCTCGATCACGGTGTGCATGTCGTACGGCTGGTTCGCGCTGTCCGGGATCAGGGCGTCGAGCTCGCGGTCGTAGTCGCAGACCTCGGTGTCCGCCTCCTCCGGGAAGGCGGGCGGCTCGGAGAGGTTGTTCGACGGCAGGTACGCCAGCACGGACTTGACGTACTCGATGGCGTCCTTCTCGTCCCCGGCCATGTGGTGGGCCACGCCCGAGGTGGAGTTGTGGGTGCGGGCACCGCCCAGTTCCTCGAAGCCCACGTCCTCGCCGGTGACCGTCTTGATGACGTCCGGGCCGGTGATGAACATGTGCGAGGTCTGGTCGACCATCACGGTGAAGTCGGTGATGGCGGGGGAGTACACGGCACCGCCGGCGCAGGGGCCCACGATCAGGCTGATCTGCGGGATCACGCCCGACGCGTGCACGTTGCGGCGGAAGATCTCGCCGTACATGCCCAGCGCGCTGACGCCCTCCTGGATGCGGGCGCCGCCGGAGTCGTTGATGCCGACGAGCGGGCAGCCGGTCTTCAGCGCGAAGTCCATGACCTTCATGATCTTCTGGCCGTAGACCTCGCCGAGGGCCCCGCCGAAGACGGTGAAGTCCTGGGAGAACACGGCCACCGGGCGGCCGTCCACCGTGCCGTAGCCGGTGACGACGCCATCGCCGTAGGGGCGGGTCTTCTCCAGCCCGAAGTTGGTCGACCGGTGGCGGGCGAACTCGTCGAGCTCGACGAAAGAGCCCTCGTCAAGCAGCAGGGCGACCCGCTCACGCGCCGTCAGCTTCCCCTTGGCGTGCTGCTTCTCCACCGCCCGCGCGGACCCGGCGTGAGTGGCTTCGTCGATGCGGCGCTGCAGGTCCGCGATCTTGCCCGCGGTCGTGTGCATGTCGATCGGCTCTGAGGGTTGTGACATCGGGGTCGCGGCTCCCTGGCTGGTGTCAACTGCCTGGTCAATTGATTGACCACTGCTGGCTACTGGTGCGTAGCGTATCGGCGGGCATGGCGCTCGGCAGTGCGGCGTTTGACACACCTACTGTGGGTTGCATGACGCCATCAGATGCATCAGGAGGAGCTCCGTCCGGAGCCTCCGCCGGCCGCTGGTCGAGCCTCGACCGGCCGCCGCTGAACGCCGCCGCGCTGGAGCGGGCCCTCGTCGCCGACGGAGGGCTGTGGTCCTCGGTCGAGGTGGTCGCCGCCACCGGGTCCACCAACACCGATCTCGCGGCCCGGGCCGGGCAGCTGCCCGAGGGGGCCGTGCTCGTCGCCGAGGAGCAGACCGCCGGGCGCGGGCGGCTCGACCGGAGCTGGGTCGCACCGGCCCGGTCCGGGCTGTTCTTCTCCGTCCTGCTCAAGCCGGGCGACTCCGTACCGCAGGAGCGGTGGGGGTGGCTGACCCTGCTGGCCGGGGTGGCCGCCGCGACCGGGCTGTCCCGGGCCGCCGGAGTGGACACGGCCCTCAAATGGCCCAACGACCTGCTGATCACCGTGAACGGGGAGGAGCGCAAGACGGGCGGCATCCTCGCCGAGCGGGTCAGCGACGGGGTCGTCGTCGGGATCGGGCTCAACGTCACCCTGACCGAGGACGAGCTGCCGGTGCCGGAAGCCGGGTCGCTGATCCTGGCGAAGGCCGCCGTGACGGACCGGGAGCCCCTGCTGAAGGCCGTTCTGCGGTCCCTGGAGCGCTGGTACGGGGACTGGCGGGCGGCAGGCGGCGATCCGGCCGCCAGCGGCCTCCAGGAGGCGTACGCGGCGGACTGCGTCACGCTCGGCCGGCACGTACGGGCCGACCTGCCCGGCGGCCGCACGCTCACCGGGACGGCGGAAGCCGTCGATGCGGACGGGCGGCTCGTCGTCCGCACGGCCGAGGACCGGCACGAGGCCGTGGGGGCCGGGGACGTGGTGCATCTGAGGTCGGTGCGGTAGCACTGCCGCAGCTGCGGGGAGTGGGGAGTGAGCTACGGCACACCTGCCGTATGGTTTAGGCGATCCCGGTCCTCCCGGCGATCACCCGGTTCGGCAGGGCATTGCGCACGGAATGGACAGGAGGCGGCCCTTGACCGTCGACGACTCTAGGTCCAGCGCGTCCGCCCCCGGTCCCGGTGGTCCGGGGCCCACCGGCTCGGGGTCCACCGGGCCGGGAACGCCGATCGGGCGCGACCAGCACACTCCCCACCACGAGGTCGACCACACCGCACAGCCGACGGCGGACCCGCTCGCCATCCGGCTGGAGCAGCTGATCCTGGGCGCGGAGCGCCGGTACACGCCGTTCCAGGCGGCCCGCAGCGCCGGCGTCTCGATGGAGCTCGCCTCCCGCTTCTGGCGGGCCATGGGCTTCGCGGACATCGGGCAGGCCAAGGCCCTGACGGAGGCGGACGTACTGGCGCTGCGCCGGCTCGCCGGCCTCGTCGAGGCCGGGCTGCTGAGCGAACCGATGGCCGTACAGGTGGCGCGGTCCACCGGGCAGACCACCGCCCGGTTGGCGGAATGGCAGATCGACTCCTTCCTGGAGGGTCTGACGGAGCCGCCGGAGCCCGGAATGACCCGTACGGAGGTCACGTACCCGCTGGTCGAGCTGCTGCTGCCGGAGCTCGAGGAGTTCCTCGTCTACGTGTGGCGCCGCCAGCTGGCGGCGGCCACCGGGCGGGTGGTGCAGGTGGCGGACGACGAGGAGATGGTCGACCGGCGGCTCGCGGTGGGCTTCGCGGACCTGGTCGGCTTCACGCGCCTCACGCGGCGGCTGGAGGAGGAGGAGCTCGGCGAGCTGGTCGAGTCCTTCGAGACGACTTCGGCGGACCTGGTGGCCGCGCACGGCGGACGGCTGATCAAGACGCTGGGCGACGAGGTGCTGTACTGCGCCGACGACGCGGCGACGGCGGCGGAGATCGCGCTGCGGCTGATCGAGACGATGGAAGCCGATGTCCAGATGCCGGAGCTGCGCGTCGGCATAGCGTTCGGGACGGTGACGACCCGGATGGGCGATGTCTTCGGGACCACCGTGAACCTGGCCTCGCGGCTGACGTCGATAGCGCCGAAGGACGCGGTGCTGGTCGACGGGGCGATGGCGGAGGAGCTGGGGCGCACGGGCGCGGCGCCGGTCTCGGAGAAGGAGGCCGAGGCCGAGGAGGGCGGCGGGGCGTACCGCTTCGCGCTCCAGCCGATGTGGCAGCGCCCGGTGCGCGGGCTCGGGGTCGTGGAGCCCTGGTCGCTGACGCGGCGGAAGCGTCGCTGATCAGCTTAACCCTGGGGCAGACGTGGTGTCCGGGATCGTTTCCCACCGTGGTGGGGAGGCGTGGGCGTGCAGGTGGAATCCTGCGCCCAGTGCTGCTCCGCGTGGCCGGTGTCGGCCGGTGGTGGGTGCGCTGATCGTTGTCACGTTCTGGTGCCGGTGGGCTGCGCGGGGCAGCCGGGTCCGGTCCTTTGGAGCGTGTCCCTCCGGACGCTTGCCCGCCGGGTCTTGCGGCCTGGTGGGGGAGGGTGCCCTGCGTCGCCTGGGCGCGGGGCATGATGTCTGTCGCCTGGTGGGGCCGGTCTTGGACCGGTCCTTCCAGCTGGTTGCGGGTGCGGTGGGTGTGATGACCGCAGCCGTTTCGAGTGTGTCTACGAGGGCGTGGACGGCCATGCGGCCGCTTGTGCGTTCCACGGCGGTCTTTGCCTGGTGGGTGAGGCCGCGTGCGGCGATGCGCTTCCACGCGCCCTGGTCGCGGTCGCCCTGGTATCCGCAGGACGGGCACAGGGCCCACTTCCAGCCAGGCGTGGTGGGTCGGTCAGGGGCTTTGCAGTGCCTGAGCGGGGTGAGGCAGTTCGGGCAGTTCTTGGAGGTGCCCCGGGCCGGGACGGTGACCACGGCGATACCCACCTCGGCGGCAAGGTGGCGCATGCGCTCGGCGATCTGCCCGCGCACGGCCTGGGACAGGCGGGTGTTCATTGCCCGCCCCATGCCCTTGGCTTCCATCGACCGTAGGTCTTCCAGGTAGATGACGTTTGCCCCGGCGGCGATGGCCTGATCGACCGCCCACCGGGCGGCGGCCCGGGCGAGGGCGTCGTTCAGGTTCGACCGCCGTTCGGACACGCGCCGAATCTCCTCCCGCAACGCGGCGTGCCTGGCGGTCAGTGCTTCGTCGGCGAGTAGGTCGCGGCGGGTGCGGCCGGAGGCCAGGCGCTGGTAGTGGTCGGCCTTGGCATGCAGCCGTTCGGACAGTCGCCGCAGGCGGTGCTGCTTGGTGAGGACTCCGGCGGCACGGAACATGCCACCGGAGCCGAGCGCGGTCATCCCACCGTCGTCGTGGAGGCGGACGGCTCCGGCGGACAGCAGCGTGTTCAGCCCCCAGTCCACGCCGAGAGCGACCGTGTGCCCTGCGCGGCGGGCCTTGGGGACGGCATGGGTGTAGGCGAGATCCACCCGCACGCGTCCGGCGTGGATGCGCAGGGTGGGCAGGTGGAGTACCGCAGCTGCGGGGATGGTCGGCGGCAGCGTGATTGGGCAGGCCACCCATGTCCAGTCCCGGTACGAAGCAGGGTCGGGCCGGGTGGGGAGCTGCAACCGCAGTATCGCCCGCGCGGGCTCATCGCCGCGTTCGATGGTGGCCTGCTGTCTGTCACCGGCGGACAGCAGCAGCATCCGCGACACCTTGGGCGCGGACTCCACCTCGAAAACATCAGCAGGCAGGTGCCCGCGCGCCTTCAGGAACGTGATGATCTGACGGGTACGGCCCTTGATGACGCTGGACGGCAGATGCCGTCCGCCGGGCACCGCGGCGCGGACGGCATCCCATTCCTCGGCGGTCCGCTTGAGCGGATCGGCGGGCCACGACGCCAGCACTCCGGCGGCCAGGTCCGCTTGCCACTTCGCCGAACGCAGTACTCGACCGGCCTGTTCCTGAGCCATACGCACGATCCGGTCGTTGACCTTCACCCCGTCCGGACTGGTGGCGTTCCAACCCAGGCGGCGAAGGGCCATCCATGCGTTCGGCGGGAGTCGGCGGCCACTCGCGTCCATGTCGGAGGCGATCACATCCACGTCGGATGCGTTCCAGTGTTCTGCCAGCAGACCAGTGACCATTGCGGACACCAGATCAGCGCACCAGCCGACACGTTCCTCGAGCACAGCCGAGGAAAGGAACTCGCCGCTCTTCTCGTCAACCGCTGTACGCAACACGCCGCGCGCACAGGCGATGCGGGAGGTCTCGCCCTCTCTGAGCGGCAGCTTCCGGTTTGCTGTACGGGCCGCAGCCGCCACCCCCCTCCTCCTTTCGGCCTTCCCCGCAGTGCTGTCATCCCATCAACGGCATCCGTGAGGAAAGGTCACGCATTCGACCCGGGAATGCACGCACGAGCCCCCTCCCGCGCAAAGATTCCGCCGTATCACTGATGCCAAAGAAAACTCGTGAGCCTAAGATCCCCGGGTAACGTTCGTTAACCGGGAGGGTCTCTGTGTCTGAGTTCGTGGCTGTGCGCCGGCATGAGGACGGGGTCGCGGAGCTGGTCCTGGACCGGCCGAAGGCGATGAACGCCGTCTCGACGGAGATGGCGCGGGCCATCGGCGAGACGTGCGCGCAGCTCGCGGCGGACGCCTCGGTCCGGGTGGTCGTGCTCTCCTCGGCCGCGGAGCGGGCGTTCTGCGTGGGCGCGGACCTCAAGGAGCGGAACTCCCTCTCGGACGCCGAGCTGGTGCGGCAGCGGCCGACCACGCGGGGCGCGTACGGGGGCGTGCTGGAGCTCCCGATGCCGACGATCGCGGCGGTGCACGGCTTCGCGCTGGGCGGCGGCTTCGAGCTGGCGCTGGCCTGCGATGTGATCGTGGCCGACGAGACGGCGGTGGTCGGCCTGCCGGAGGTCTCCGTGGGCGTGATCCCGGGCGGCGGCGGCACGCAGCTGCTGCCGCGGCGCGTGGGCGCGGCGCGGGCGGCGGAACTGATCTTCACGGCGCGGCGGGTCGAGGCGGCCGAGGCGCTGTCCCTGGGCCTGGTGGACTCCGTGGTCCCGGCGGGCACGGACCGGGACGAAGCCCTCGCCCTGGCGTCCCGTATGGCGGCGAACTCCCCGGTGGGCCTGCGGGCGGCGAAGCGGGCCCTGCGCCTGGGGCACGGGATGGACCTGGCGGCCGGCCTGGAGATCGAGGACGCGGCCTGGCGGACGGTGGCCTTCTCGGGAGACCGCGCGGAGGGTGTGGCGGCGTTCAACGAAAAGCGCCGCCCGAACTGGCCGGGCGAGTAGGGGCGGAGGGTCGGGCGGCCGGGTACCGCTCACCGGCGCGTGAGGGTGAGCGGCAGCGCCTCCGGCGAGATGGCCGCCCGAAGGCCCTGCTTCGGGGACCGAAAGCCGGCTGCCGCCGCTGCCGCCGCCGCTGACCCTGCCGTCGACGCGCACCGCCTGCGGCGCGCCGCACCAAATCGGATGAAACTCCCTAACCTGGGGTGATGGGAGTCGACGGGCGGCTGCGAGCCGTCGTGGGCCTGGCGCAGGCCATGGCCGCAGCCTGCGCACCGCGGGACAGCGTCCGGGCAGCCGCCCGCGGGGCCCGCCTCGCGATGGACGGGTCGTTCGCCGCGATCTCCGCATGGGAGCGGGAGCGGGGCCGGCTGCGGGTCCTCGTGAACGAGGGGGAGCTGCGGGCCGGGGAGCAGACGTTCCCCGAGGACGAGTCGTACCCGGTCCACGACTTCCCCGAGATCACCGAGTTCCTGCACGAGCGGTGGGTCGGCGGCAGCGGCCCGCACGCCTGGGTCGAGAGCGCCGGCGGGGCCCGTCCCGGGCGGCGTGGCGAGGCCCTGCGCCACCGCGGCCGCGGGACCTGCGTCGTCGCGCCGATCGTGCTCAGCGGGCGCGCCTGGGGCGAGCTGTACGTCGCCCGTGACGAGGGTCTGCCCGACTTCGACGAGGACGACGCCGAGTTCGCGACGGTCCTGGCGGCCGTGGTCGCGGCCGGGCTCGCGCAGAACGAGCGGCTCGAAGAGGCCCGCCGCCTCGCCTTCACCGATCCGCTGACCGGCCTGGCCAACCGCCGCGCCGTCGACATGCGGCTCGACGAGGCCCTGGACGAGCACCGGCGGAGCGCGGCCGTGGTCAGCCTGGTCGTGTGTGACCTGAACGGGCTCAAGAAGGTCAACGACACCCTCGGGCACGCCATGGGGGACCGGCTGCTGGAGCGGTTCGGGTCCGTGCTCAGCCTCTGCGGGGCCATGCTGCCCGGCGCGCTCGTCGCCCGGCTCGGCGGCGACGAGTTCTGCCTGGTGAGCGTCGGGCCCCCCGCCGACGAGGTGGTGCGGGTGACCGAGGAGCTGTGCCTGCGCGCCGCCGAGCTGGAGCTGGGGGAGGGTGTGGCGTGCGGGGTCGCATCCACGGGGGACCCGATCGGGCTCGTGAAGTCCTCCCGGCGGCTGTTCCGGCTGGCCGACGCGGCCCAGTACAAGGCCAAGGCCGCCCGCTCGGCGAAGCCCGTCGTCGCGGGGCGGGACACCGCAGTCGTCCGGTTGGCCGATGCGGCCCAGCACGAGGCGGCCGGCGAGCGGCGCCGCTTCCGCGGCCGGGCGTAGGCCTGGTGGCGGAGGCGTAAGGGGCCCTCGTGAAACTTGCTAGTGACATGAAGCGATTCAGTCCGTAGGGTGCTGAATATGGATATGCACACTGTCGTGGTGGGGACGTCCGGGACCACCGCCGAGGACGTCATCGCCGTCGCCCGCGGCAACGCGCGGATCGAGCTGTCCGGCGAGGCGCTCGACGCCCTCGCCCGCGCCCGCGAGATCGTCGACGCCCTCGCCGCCAAGCCCGAACCCGTCTACGGGGTGTCCACCGGCTTCGGCGCCCTCGCCTCCCGGCACATCAGCCCCGAGCTGCGCGCCCAGCTCCAGCGCAACATCGTCCGCTCGCACGCCGCCGGGATGGGCCCGCGCGTCGAGCGGGAGGTCGTGCGCGCCCTGATGTTCCTGCGCCTGAAGACCGTCGCCTCCGGGCACACCGGCGTCCGGCCGTCCGTCGCGCAGACGATGGCCGACGTACTCAACGCGGGCATCACGCCCGTCGTCCACGAGTACGGCTCGCTCGGCTGCTCCGGCGACCTCGCGCCGCTCTCGCACTGCGCGCTCGCCCTGATGGGCGAAGGCGACGCCGAGGGTCCGGACGGGGTCGTGCGCCCCGCCGGGGAGCTGCTCGCCGCGGCCGGGATCCAGCCGGTCGAGCTCAAGGAGAAGGAGGGCCTCGCCCTCCTCAACGGCACCGACGGCATGCTCGGCATGCTCGTCATGGCCCTCGCCGACCTCGACAAGCTCTACAAGTCCGCCGACATCACCGCCGCTCTGACCCTCGAGGCGCTCCTCGGCACCGAGAAGGTGCTGGCGCCCGAGCTGCACGCCATCCGCCCGCACCCGGGCCAGGGCGCCTCCGCCGCCAACATGGCCGCCGTCCTGAAGGGCTCCGGGCTCACCGGGCACTTCCAGGAGGAGTCCGCCCCGCGCGTGCAGGACGCGTACTCGGTGCGCTGCGCCCCGCAGGTCGCCGGCGCCGGCCGCGACACCATGGCGCACGCCGCCCTGGTCGCCTCGCGCGAGCTGGCCTCCGCCGTCGACAACCCGGTGGTGCTGCCCGACGGGCGCGTGGAGTCCAACGGCAACTTCCACGGCGCCCCGGTCGCGTACGTCCTGGACTTCCTGGCCATCGCGGCGGCCGACCTCGGCTCCATCGCCGAGCGCCGCACCGACCGGCTGCTCGACAAGAACCGCTCGCACGGCCTGCCGCCGTTCCTGGCGGACGACGCCGGTGTCGACTCCGGTCTGATGATCGCCCAGTACACCCAGGCCGCCCTGGTCAGCGAGATGAAGCGGCTGGCCGTACCGGCCTCCGCCGACTCGATCCCGTCCTCCGCCATGCAGGAGGACCACGTCTCGATGGGCTGGTCGGCCGCGCGCAAGCTCCGTACCGCCGTCGACAACCTGACCCGGATCATCGCGATCGAGATGTACGCGGCCACCCGGGCCATCGAGCTGCGCCACGGGCTCACCCCGGCCCCGGCGAGCCGGGCGGTCATCGCGGCGGCTCGGGCGGCCGGTGTGGAGGGTCCCGGGCCGGATCGTTTCCTCGCCCCCGACCTGGCGGCCGCCGACGCGTTCGTCCGTACGGGCGGCCTCGTCGCCGCGGTCGAGCCGGTGACGGGTCCGCTCGCCTGAACGGACGGCCGGACCTGCCGATGCCGTGAAGGGCCGCCCCCGGGAGACGTCTCCCGGGGGCGGCCCTTCGGCGTCGGCCCGTACCGGGCCGCGTCGGCCCGTACGGGGCCGTCAGGCGCGCGAGCGGCGTACGGAGAAGGTGACGAACCCGGCCCCGAGGCCCAGGCAGAGCGTGCCGCCCAGCAGGTACGGGGTGGTGTCCACCCCGCCGGTGTCGGCGAGCCCGAGGGGGATCTGGACGGCGGTCTGCGGGGCGGCGCCCTCGGGATTCTCCACGAGCGTCGTCACCGATCCGGGCCCGGCCGCGTTCGCGGACTCCGACGCGGCGGAATCGGAACCGGACGCCGTGGAATCGGGCGCCGCGGACCCTGGTGCGGTGGCGTTGGCCGAGGGCACGAACCAGAGGGCGGCGAGAAGGGTGGTCGCTCCGAGAGCGGTGAGCAGCGGTCGACGTGCGGACACGGTGCGATCCCCCTTGCGGAAGCAGCGAATTGGCCGTGTGCGGTGATGCTACGGACAAGGGCGGGTCGCGGGAAAGCCGGGGCTTCCGCGGGCTTACTCTCCGTCGTATGAACCCTTCTGACACATCACGGTACGTACGGCTTCGGGTGGATTTGGTACTGGAGGTGCCCGACCCCGAGGCGCTCACCGGCGCCGCGCTCGAGCACATCGAGGCCGACGAATTCATGCCGGACGAGGAGCGCGGCCACGCCGAGTCGGCCGTGCGCGAGGACGAGTCGGAGGCGCTCGCCTACCTCGTCGACCCCACTGACCTGGTCGCGGACATCCCCGGCGTGGAGCTGGCGCAGGCCTCCTGGAGCAGCGAGCCCGTCGAATACGACCCCGAGTCCATGGAGTGGGACCTGGGTGAGGAAGATGGGGACTTCGACGAAGAGACGACCGACAACGCCTGACCGTGTGGTTGCCCACATTCAAACGGAATGTGGAACCGATCCGGGCCTTCAACGCGTTGACTGGTGCGAGGCGGGGGGCGTTGCCCCCTGCCCCGATCGGGGCACCACCCGGCACGGGCCGGGGGAAGCTCGGGGGTTCAGGCAACGATGGAGTGGCGTGTGAGGACGGACAGGAAGCGGCGGAGAAGGTCCCTGGTGGCCATATCTGCCGTACTCGGTGGCGTGCTGGTGCTCTCGGCGTGCGGCGGCGGCGACGACAAGCCGAAGGGGGGCGGGGACGGGAGCAGCAAGTCCCAGTCGGACGTGGACGCGGCCGCGGCCAAGGACGCGTCCAAGGCCAAGATAACGATCACGCCGAAGGGCGGCGCCACCAACGTCGGCCTGAACGACGCGACCAGCGTCGCCGTCAGTGACGGCACGCTCACCACGGTCGAGCTGAAGACGTCCGAGGGCGCGGCCGTGGCCGGCAAGATAGCCGCCGACGGCAAGAGCTGGAAGCCGGACACCGCGCTGAAGCGCTCGACGAAGTACGCCCTGTCGGCGACCGCCAAGGACGCGAGCGGCAAGGAGGCGCACGAGAACACCTCCTTCACCACCGTCTCCCCGGAGAACAGCTTCGTCGGCTCGTTCATCCCGGACGACGGCCAGACCGTCGGCGTGGGCATGCCGGTCTCGATCACGTTCAACAAGCCGATCAAGGACCAGAAGGCGGTCCAGGCGGCCATCACCGTCACCTCCAGCAGCGGTCAGGAGGTCGTCGGGCACTGGTTCAGCGCGGAGCGCCTGGACTTCCGCCCCGAGCAGTACTGGCAGGCGGGCTCCACCGTCACGCTGAAGCTGGCGCTGGAAGGGGTGCAGGGCGCCCCCGGCGTCCAGGGCGTGCAGAACCGGACCGCCACCTTCAAGATCGGCCGCAGCCAGGTCTCCACGGTCGACGCGAAGACGAAGAAGATGACGGTCACCCGGGACGGAGCGGTCCTCAAGACCATCCCGATCTCGGCGGGCTCTCCGGAGAACCCGACGTACAACGGCCAGATGGTGATCTCCGAGAAGTTCAAGGAGACCCGGATGGACGGCTCCACCGTCGGGTTCAAGAACAGCGAGGGCAAGGGCGAGTACGACATCAAGGACGTCCCGCACGCGATGCGGCTGTCCGAGTCCGGCACCTTCATCCACGGCAACTACTGGGGATCGGACTCGATCTTCGGCAGCGTGAACACCAGCCACGGCTGCGTCGGTCTGAACGACGCCCAGGGTGCCAACGACCCGAACCAGCCGGCGGCGTGGTTCTACGACAACTCGCTCATCGGTGACGTGGTCACGGTGGTCAACTCGCCGGACAAGACCATCAAGCCGGACAACGGCCTCAACGGCTGGAACATGAGCTGGGCGGACTGGAAGGCCGGCACGGCCTCCTGACCCCCGGTCCCGACCGAACCCCCGCGGATGGCGGGGAGCCCCTGACGGAGGCTCCCCGCCATCCGCCGTTCCCGGGCCGGTACACCTGCCCGGAATACCCCTGAGCGCCCGGGCCCGGGCGGAGTTAGGGTCCCGGACATGACCCTCGCTCTCACGAACCTGTCCGCGGCGCCGACCGACGCTGAGGTGGACGCCTGGGCCGCCGTCGTGACCGCGGCGCACACCGCCGACCTGCCCGACGTGCCCGCGCCGACCCGGGTGGAGATCGCGGGACGGCTGCGCGTGCCGCCGGCCGCCGGCCGCTTCACGCACTGGGCGGCGGACGAAGGCGTGGCGAGCCTGCTGCTGTTCACGGACGCCGGCAACGCGCACACCGCCTCGCTGGACCTGCTGAACGTACGTCCGGACGCGCGGCGGCGGGGAGTCGGCACGGCCCTGTGGCACCGCGTCCGCGAGGAACTGCTGGCACGGGGCCGCACCTCCGTCTCCACGATGGTCGACCTGGGCGGCCCGGGACAGGCGTTCGCCGAGTCGCTGGGCTTCGAGAACGTGCTGCCGCTCGCCTGGTACGTCCAGGACGTCCAGGACGCGGCGGCGGGGCTGGCGGGCGCGGAGCCCGAACTCCCGGCCGGCTATGCGCCGGTGTGCTGGGAGGGCCTGGTCCCCGACGCGTGGGCGGCGGCGGCCGCCGTGGCCCACGGGGCGATGGAGGACGCGCCGACCGGGGACATGGACGAGCAGCCCCCGGCCTGGACCGCGGAGCGCCTCCACACGGCGCAGCGGCTGGTCCTGGACCGCGGCGGCCGGATGCTCATGGCCGCGGCGGTGACCCCCGCCGGCGAGGTGGCCTCGTACACCTCCCTGGTCCTCCCGGACCCGGCCGCCCCACGCGCCCTCCAGTACGACACGGTGGTCGTCCCCGCCCACCGCGGCCGCGGCCTCGGCCGCGCCGTCAAACTCCGCATGCTGACGGAAGCCACCGCCCGCTTCCCCGCCCTCCGCGAGATCACCACCTCGGTGGCGGACGAGAACACCCCGATGCGCACGGTGAACGCGGCCCTCGGCTACCGCCGCGAACGCGCGGCGGGCATCTTCCAGATCAAGCTGTAACCCGGCCCCCCGCCCCGGCCCCGTCCGCCGTGGCCGAGGCCGTGGCGGATGCGGATGCGGACGGGGACGCGGACGCGGACGAAGGAGTGGACGGGGCCGCCGCCGGGGCCGACCAGGAGGCCAGGAGGCGCAGGGCGTCCGCCGACGGCGAGCCCGCAGCGGCGTGGAAGGTCACCAGGAACTGCGCCGAGTCGTCCGGGAGGGCCAGCGTCTCGAAGGCCAGGTCCAGCTCACCCACCAGCGGGTGCCGCAACCGCTTCACGCCGTGCGTCTTGTTGTCCGCCACCGTGTGCGCCGCCCACAGCCGCCGGAACTCCTCGTTCTTCACCGACAGCTCCCCGACCAGCGCGGACAGCTGCTCGTCCTCCGGGTGCTGGCCCGCGTACATGCGCAGGTTGCTCACCACCTCGCAGGCCCGGCACTCCCAGTCCGCGTACAGCTCGGCCGTCGCAGGATCCAGGAACACCAGCCGTACGAGGTTGCGCTCCTGCGGCGGCAGCGCCCCGAAATCGCCGAAGACCGCGGCCGCCAGCCGGTTCCAGCCGATCACGTCCTGACGCCGCCCCACCAGGTACGCCGGCACCCCCTCCATCGCATCCATCAGCGTCCGCAGCTCCGGGCGGACGCGCTGCACCCGGTGCTGCTTGCCGCGCTGCCTGCGGGGACGGGGGCCGGCCAGGTGGTTCAGGTGGGCCGTCTCCGTGCCGTCCAGGCGCAGCGCGCGGGCGATCGCGTCCAGCACCTCCGCCGACACGTTCTGTCCGTGCCCCTGTTCCAGCCGCGTGTAGTAGGCCGCCGACACCCCTGCCAGCTGCGCCAGTTCCTCGCGGCGCAGCCCGGGCACGCGGCGGTGGCGCCCGTAGTCCGGCAGGCCCACGTCCCCGGGGCGCAGCCGTGCGCGGCGGGAGCGGAGGAACTCGCCCAGTTCGGCACGCTGATCAAGCTGGTCCATCACGCCATTATCGCCGGGCGGCCCGCGCGACGCGGTCCTGTTCCTGACCCCGTCAGGGGTAGGACCGCCAGTCCTAGGCAGGGCAGGGGCTGGGCGCCGGGCGGGCGCTCCGGCATCGTTGGCTCCACCGCAGATCTTCCGCAGCGTTCGAGGAGTCCTCCCCATGTCCGTCACCCGGGTCGCCGCCTACGCCGCCCCCGCCCCGAAGGCCCCGCTGGAGCGCACCACCGTGCCGCGCCGCCCCGTCGGCGAGCACGACGTCCTCATCGACATCAAGTACGCCGGCATCTGCCACTCCGACATCCACCAGGTCCGCGACGGCTGGGGCCGGGGCATCTACCCCATGGTCCCGGGCCACGAGATCGCCGGCGTCGTCACCGAAGTCGGCCCGGGCGTGAAGAAGTTCGCGGTCGGTGACCACGTGGGCGTCGGCTGCTTCGTCGACTCCTGCCGTGAGTGCGAGTACTGCCTGCGCGGTGAGGAGCAGTACTGCTCCCAGGGCATGACCGGCACGTACAACTCCCGTGACAGGAAGGGCGAGCCCACGTACGGCGGTTACTCCACGCACGTCGTCGTCGACGAGAACTACACCGTCCGCATCCCCGACGGCCTCGCCCTCGACGTCGCCGCCCCGCTGCTGTGCGCCGGCATCACCCTGTACTCCCCGCTCAAGCACTGGCGGGCGGGCCCCGGCAAGAAGGTCGCGATCGTCGGCCTCGGCGGCCTCGGCCACATGGGCGTGAAGATCGCGGCCGCCCTCGGCGCGGAGATCACCGTCCTCTCCCAGTCCCTGCGCAAGCAGGAGGACGGCCTGCGGCTGGGCGCCTCGCACTACTACGCCACGAGCGACGCCAGCACCTTCGAGCAGCTGAAGGGCACGTTCGACCTGGTCATCTCGACCGTCGCGGCCCCGCTCGGCCTCGACGCGTACCTCGGCCTGCTGAAGGTCGACGGCGCGCTGGTGAACGTCGGCGCCCCGGAGGAGCCGGTCGAGCTGAACCTGTTCTCGGTCATCACCGGCCGCAGGACGCTGGCCGGCTCGATGATCGGCGGGATCGCCGAGACGCAGGAAATGATGGACTTCTGCGCCGAGCACGGGCTGGGCTCGGAGATCGAGCTGATCCGCGCCGACGAGATCAACGACGCGTACGAGCGGGTGCTGGCCAGCGACGTCCGCTACCGCTTCGTCATCGACGCGTCGACGATCTGATCCGCCCGGTCGGGCGCGGCCGTCTGTACGGCGATCCGTGCCTCCGTTCCGGGCCCCGGCGCCAGCCTGCCGAGCGGGACTCCGGCGCCGCCGCCCGAACGGGTGAGGGCAGCACCGGAGCTCCAGGAGGGCGTCAGCCGCCGGCCTTGGTCACGCCGATCGGGCAGGAGACGCCCGTGCCTCCGATGCCGCAGTAGCCGCGCCGGGCCCTTGTCCAGGTCGTAAAAGGGGTGGGAAGTGAACGAAGCGGCACCGGTGATCCCGGTTGTCTCGTACGCCCGTATCTCCGCCGACACGGCCAGGGACGGCCACGGCGTCGAGGACCAGCACAAGGTGAACGGGGAGACGGCGGCCCGTCTCGGCTGGACGATCGTGCACCGCTACACCGACAACGACCTGTCGGCGGCCAAGGCGGCTGTGGTGCGCCCGGACTTCGAGGCCATGGTGAAGGCGCTCAAGTCGGGCCATATGCCGGTTGGTCAGCCAGTGCGCGGCGTCATCGTCGTTGCGGACGACCGGCTCACGCGGCGGGCCGGTGACTACGAGCGATTCGTGGACGCGCTCACGTACGAGGAAGGACGGCTCTACGCCGACGCCAAGGGGTCGAAGAACCTCTATAGCGAGGACGTGGAGTCCATGGGGCTCTTCGGTGTCGTCATTTCCAAGATGGAGGTGCGCAAGATGCAGCGGCGTGCGCGCCGCTCGCACCGCGCCCGCGCGGAGCTGGGCATCCCGGTGGGTGGCAAGCGTCCGTTCGGCTGGAAGGACGACAAGCTCACGCTGGAGCCCGAGGAAGCGGCGTGGCTGGCGAAGGGCGCCCGAGAGGTGATCGCGGGCAAGTCCATGCACTCGATCCTCCGCGAGTGGCGGGAGGCCGGCGTCCGCACGATCAACGACAAGGAGTGGGCGAGCCGCTCACTCAAGCTTGCGCTGTGGAACCCGAGGCTGTGCGGTTGGCGGAAGCACAACGGAGAGCTGGTGCATGATGCCAACGGCGTGCCGGTCGTGGGCCGCTGGGAGCCCGTCATCACGCCGAAGGAGTGGATGGCCATCGACGCCGTCTTCTCGGCGCGCGTCGGACCCAACGTGAAGTCCGACGGATCGGTCACTGACTACCGCACGCCGTCCTGCCTGCTGACGGGAATCCTTCGATGCGGAAAGCCTGGTGCGGACGGACAGATCTGCAACGCGCCGCTCCGCGCCACTGCCCGACCGGACCTTTCTGGTGGCTATCTCTACCAGTGCCCCAGCAAGGAAATGGGCGGCTGTGGTGGCACGGGGCGTAATGGTGCCAAGATTGACGAATTCATCACGGAGGCAGTCCTCGCGAAGTTGGAGGAACGGGCGGCCAGGACGAAGCATGTGGACGATAGGTGGTCGGGGGAGGAAGAGCTGGCCCGCCTGACGAAGAAGCAGCACAAGCTGCTCCAGGCGTGGCAGGAGGATCAGATCTCGGATGAGCTGTTCTTCCCTGAGAATCAGAGGATGGAAGCGCGCGTCAAGGAACTCCGCGCGGACCGTACTCGGCACGTTCTCAACCAGCAGCGTGCAGCCGAAGTGACCGGCGACGTGCGCGAGCACTGGACCTCCGACAAGCTGGACCTGGCGCAGAAGCGTGCCCTGATCAGGGAAGCACTGCACGCGGTGATCGTCCTGCCCGTGGGTGGCGGTGGTCGGCGTCCGTTCAACCCTGACCTGCTGGTCCCGAAGTGGCGGGACTGACGGGGAGCCGAGACGGAAAAGGGGCACCGCCATCTGGCTGGTGCCCCTTCGTTCGTCTTGCGGATATGGACTACCGCTTTCGCGCCTTGATCAAGGATCGGACGATAGCCGGACTCGCCGCAGCCAAGGCATGAGGCAAGGTCGGTGGTCGACCCAAGGCCATGGACTCGAATGGGCAAGCAGGCGCAGTAACTGAAGGAGGACGGCAAGAGCTACGGCGCCATCGCCAAGGTCCTGGGAGTAGGCCAGGCGACTGTATACCGGGTGCTTACCGGCACGGCAGGTTGAGACTTCACGGCGGAGGAGAGAGCGCCCGAGACGGGCGCACAGGCGTCCACCCGGACCCCGGTACCGGTCGCGGCCTCTGTCATGCACGGCCCTGCCTGGCAGGACAGGGCAGGTCGCGAGCGGCACGGTTCGGAGAGCACGTGACAAGGGCGACGGAGTGGAAGACAGTGCCCTTCAGGTAGTGGCCGAGGGACACGTCTCCTCCCCACGTCAGTCGCTCGACTGCGGCCTGCACCAGGAGAATCAGCCTGGTCACCTCCCGATCCTGCTCAGAGGCGAAACGGGGTGCGAACTCCGAGAGCTGAAGCCCCAACCATTCGCCGGCTTCCTTGGGTTCCTCCCATGTCCCTCGGATCATCGAGGGCGGTTTCATGAGCCAGTGCGCCGTCTGGATCGGGGGCACGTCGGTGGTCGGGAACACGGCCACGGCTTCTCGGTACCGGTCGAGTACCTCCATCTCGCTGCTTGCGGTCGGGGCCTGTCCGGCCGGTCTGCGGACGCTCTCCTTGTCGAACGTCTTCTTCTCCCCCACCCATGCGTAACCGTGGTGGTGCACCGCCGCTCCGTTCCGAGAGATGACGACGGCCCCGCCCGTCGACGTGAGGGCAGGGCCGTCAGTAGAGGTGGTGCTGTGGATCAGGCGGAGAGGTCGAAGCGGGCGGGGTCGATGCCCGCCGCGTCCAGCTCGGCCGTGGTGAAGCGCAGCGGCTCGGCGTCCGGGCGCTTGCTGTCACCCATGGCCCACGCGTCCGGCCCGATCTTCGCGAGAGTCACACACGCCTCGCCGTCGGGGTGGGTGTTGCCTCCACATGCCTTGCTGAACTGGGCTCCGTCGATGTCGAGGCTGTACAGGTCGGTCATCTGGTCCTCCTTGATTCAGATGGGAAGGGCACTGCTGTCCCGCTCGCGTGGGCCCGTGTGCTGCGCAGAGCCTCCGCGATCTGCTCGACGTGAGCAGCGGGGATTGAGCCCACGTGCACGAGCGGCTGACCTCTTGGGGTCACCTGCGGCCGTATCGCCGCATAGGAGCTCTCCGGCAGGCCCAGTGCCGAGAGCACCTCGCGCATGGCCTCGGAGGCGTTCAGGGCCGCTGTGCGTCCGTCACGCCAGGTCTGCATGTCCACTACCGCACCCCGGGGTGCTTCTTGGGGTGCGCGGCCAACTCGACGTTGCAGTCCGAGACGGCGGACAGGTCTCCGTCGCCGTGCGCCGCTGTGCGCTGCTTCGCGAGCGCAGCGCACACACCACAACCCGGTGCAGGCCCAGGAGGGGGTGTGTGGGGGAGGGACAGTTGAACCGGTGGGTCCATCGTGGTGCGGGGGCTACTCACTGGGATTCCCTCCCTCGGGTGTCGGCACCGACGATGCTTCACCCGCTGAGCAGCTTGCTCTAGGACCTTTCCTGTTGGGGCAAGAATCCGTCCCGGATACCTTCGACCAGGGTTCTCATGGCATCGTCGTAGACCGCCACCGCGGCGAACCGCTCGAACGTGTCGAGGTAGAGCTGTACGTCCTTCGGGTCGCGAGTTGTGACCTCGGAATGGAACGTTTCCACGATGACGAGCCGGTCGTCGTGGAGGCTGAAGCAGGTCATGGGGAAGTCGGGCATCCGGCGGTCGGACGGCACGACACCCAGCGAGACGTTGGGTAGCCGGGACACGGACACGAGCCGGTCCAGTTGGAGCGCCATGACCACGGGCTCGCTGATGCGCCACCGGAGTACGTGCTCGCAGATCAGGAAGTGGAAGGACCTGCCTGGTTGGTACAGGACGGATTGCCGTTCGAGGCGGGCCGCCACGGTCTTGGCTCTGGTCTCCTCCGGCAGGGCGGGAGGCAGGGAGAAGACGGCAGAGGCGTACTCAGGAGTCTGGAGGAGCCCGGGGACGAGCTGTCCCTGGAAGAGCCCGAGCGTGGCGGTGCCGGCCTCGATTGCCCGAATGGTCTTCTGGTGCTTCCACGGACCCATGCGGCGCAGCAGGCGCCATGCGGTGGCCTCGGTGGCTTCAGCGCGGGCCGCCGCCAGGAACTCTTCCTTGACTTCCTGGCTCACGCCTATGGCGGTGAGGACCAGGTCCACGTCCTGGACGGTCGGCCGCACCTTGCCGTTCTCGATCTTCGACAACTTCCCGGCAGACATGGAAGCCCTGCGGGCCACCGAGTCACCCGTGAGACCGGATGCGTCGCGGAGTGCCCGCAGGGCTTTCCCGATCGAGTCGGCGGTCAGTGGTGCCGCTCCCAGTAGTCCGCGAACGGCACCGCTTCGGCCAAGGCGCGGTCCTGGTAGCCCTGATACTCGGCAAGTCTGTGGGCAGGGAGAAGTTCGGCGCCGACGAACGCACCCTCGGACGTGTAGTGCATCCGGTACACGTCCCGGTCGTCGAACAACCAGAAGTCGTGATCCGGCAGGCTGGTGACAGCCTGCTCCGCCAGGTCGATGATGCTGATGGACTCGCCGGCCGTGATGTTGCCGGGATACGCAGCTAGTTCGTACCGCAGATAGTCGGTCAGAGGTGAGCGGAGCACGTGGACGCGGGTCACTTCCTTGCCCTTGTCGGTCATCGACCGGACCCACGGGTTGTCATCCCAGTCGGGACCCATGTCAGCGCCCGCCAGGAAGCGTTCGAACTCCTCGCGCTCCTCCTCCACGTCGTAGACGGAGAGCGTCTCTAGCCGGAAGGCAGTGCGCTCGAAAGCCGCGAAGAGCTGGCCGAACTCCTCACCGCTGAGCACGAAAGTACTCCTCCAGCACTGCGGCCGGAACCACGACTGCGGTCTCACCCTCGGGCAGGTCGAGCTGGGCCAGCCGCTCGGGGTCGGTGATGACGTACCCCTGTACGACGTAGTCCTTCGCGTCCTCGGTGCCCCACAGCGTCGGGCACGTTCCGTTCCTGCACTCCGGGTCACCGGACAGCTTCCGCAGCATCCTTGCCCCCACATGTCGGCGTACGCCTGTCGTGTTCGATGCTCCCGAGCCGGTCACGGCAGGGTCAAGCGCTGATCCTTTCCAGAACAGGAAAGCTGTACACATGGCCGAAATGGTGATATGCGCCGCATGACTGGTCGATACAACATCGAGCGATTCGATTCGAACGAGCCGGACAGATGAAGGCGCGCCCTGGCCCCGGAGGTGGTCAGTGGCCGATCACACCACGGACGAGGGCCACGAGGCCTGACAGGAAGCTGCCGATCGCCGCGAGGGTGACCAGGGCGGCCTTGCCGTCTGAGAACAGCCCGGAGCAGAAGGTGCGTACCTGGCGCCGAAGGATCAGCATCTTGAGCTTCTGCCATCGGTGCTGACGGATGTGGCAGCCCAGGAGAAGGCCCGTCGCGTTATTGCGACAGCCGTCCTCCCTCCCTCTGATGGGAGCACCGCATGTCACAGGGGCTTGGAAGAAGCACCAGAGCACGACCGCGATTGAGAGGCCGATCACCACTGCGGGCCCGGCCGCCTTGTTCATCCAGGCGGCGATCAGTAGTGCGCCGGCCAGGACTCCCCACCACTGCCCCAACCCGCCAAGCCGACTGCTTCGTGCCCCCGATGTCGCCATGTCCTGAATCGTGGCGAGTCGTGCGGCAGCTCATGTTCGGCGGCGGCAGTCTTGACTGAAAAGGACCCCAGGACGGCTGACTGTCGATGGAATCGAATTCCGATGCCGTCGCTGAGTGTCATCCGCCCTGAGGCCCGCTGGCGTCGATCAGCCGTCGGCCTTGGCCACGCCGATCGGGCAGGAGACTCCCGTGCCGCCGATGCCGCAGTAGCCGCCCGGATTGCGGTCGAGGTACTGCTGGTGGTGGGGCTCCGCCGGCCAGAAGGGGCGGTCCGACGCCGGGAGGACCGCCGTCGTGATGTCGCCGTAGCCCGAGGACACCAGGACCTGCTGGTACGCGGAGCGGGAGGCCTCGGCCTCGGCCTGCTGGGCCTCGGAGTGGGTGTAGACCGCCGAGCGGTACTGGGTGCCGACGTCGTTGCCCTGGCGGAAGCCCTGCGTCGGGTCGTGGGACTCCCAGAACAGCTTCAGGAGGGTGTTGTAGGAGACCTGGGACGGGTCGAAGACCACGCGGACGACCTCGGTGTGGCCGGTCAGGCCCGAGCACACCTCCTCGTACGTCGGGTTTTCGGTGAAGCCGCCCTGGTAGCCGGCCAGCGTGGTCCACACCCCGGGGGTCTGCCAGAACTTGCGCTCCGCGCCCCAGAAGCAGCCCAGGCCGAAGTCGGCCACCTCGAGTCCGGCCGGATACGGGCCGGCGAGCGGGTTGCCGAGGACCGTGTGCCGGTCCGGGAGCGAGAACTGCGCGGTCGCGCGGCCCTGCAGCGCCTCCTCGCGGGTGGGGAGCTCGGGCGTGCGGCGGTACGAGAACATGATTCCCTCCTAGTGGTGCTCCTTTAACGGAAGCGGGGCGGGCCGGGATTCCCCGGGGCCCGCCCCAACTCCTTACGTGCGGATTACGTGTCCTGCTCCGTGGTCGCCAGCACCGCCCAGTTCCGGGCGTACAGGTACCGTCCCTTCGGCGTGCCCGAGTAGTAGCAGGGCAGCGCACCCAGGTATCCGTCGATGACCCGGAACTGCTCCACCGCCTCCGCGTCCCGGTCCTGCCAGAACAGCAGCCACGCGAGGACGTGCCGCAGCCGGACCGCCCGCCGGTCGGCGGGATCGGCCGCCGCCAGGTCCACGAGCGCCGCGTCGACCGCGGCGGCGACCTCCGGCTCCTTGAAGAAGGTCTGCGCCGAGCCAGCTGCTTCAGGGCGCGCCGCAACCTTATTGGCCGGGATTCCGCAGGCGGGAGCCCGGGGGAGGGCCCCCGCCTGCGGGCGGCGTCGCGTCGGCGCGGCCGGTGCGTCAGTGCGGCCGGTCCGTCAGCGCGGTCCGCGGCGTCAGTGCGGCAGCGTCGCCGGTGAGCCGCCGTTGGCCTCGTAGCCCGCCACCGCCAGGGCGCGGTACACCGCGTACTGCGCGGCCGGGTCCGGGGAGACCGACCACGGGAGGGCGCCGACGTAGCCGTCGATGTGGCGGACCTGCTCCATCGCCTCCGCCCAGCGCGCCATCGGCACCAGGAACGACAGCAGCATGTGCCGTACGTGCGCCAGCATCGGGTCGTCGGGGCGGGCGGTGTGCACCGCGTACAGCGCGCCCTCCACCGCCCGGGTCACCACCGCGCCCTGCCAGAAGTTCGTCAGGACGACCTCCGGGACGTGCTCGTACACCGCGAACAGCGGCAGCGCCGCCAGCAGCGAGCCCCGGGGGGCGCGGGCCGCCGCCGCGTGCGCGAAGGCGTCCGCCTTCTCCCGCGAGCCGTGCCACTTCTCGCACCAGTAGTGCAGCGCCGCCAAGTGCGCGCCCATGTGCGCCGGCGCGACGTCGATGACCTTCGCCCACAAGGTGTCGAACTCGGCCTCCGAGTACCCCAGGGCCCGCGCGACCGCCAGTTCCGTGATGTACGGGACGGGGTCGCCCGGCGCCAGCAGCGCCGCCTTGCGGCACGCCTCCCGGGCCTCCTCCAGGATGATCCGGTGGTCCGTGGAGCCCACGCCGCCCGAGTGCCGCCACGCCTGCTGCACCAGCAGCTCCGCGTGCACCTGCGCGCCGCCCGCGTCCTTCTCCGCCTCCAGCCGCCAGGCCTTCAGCCACTGCGCGCCCACCCCGGGCCGTTCCACCAGCTCCAGCGCCGCCGCCCCGCCGAAGGCCTGGATCCGCTGCCAGCGCAGCTCGCCCTCCTTCGGGGTCCCGGCCAGCAGCTGGGACGCGGCCTGCCACTGGCCGCTCCGCTGCACGGCTTCGAGGGCGTCCATCAGGTCCTCGTCGGGGCCCGGGACCCGGATGTCCAGGTGCTCCTGCCGGGCGAAACCGTAGTTCTCGGGGTCGGCCGCGTCGGGGCTGCCCGGCGCGACCAGGCGTACGCCGCCGCCGCGCCGGCGCCGTATGTACGGGCTGAAGGCGGCCACGAGCAGGCCGAACGCGAGCAGGAACCACAGAATCTCCATGCGCCCAAGCGAACCAGACGCACCGGCGCGAAGGCCAATGCCGCACCAGCGGGTGTGCAGTGGGCGCGTCGGCGGCCGGGGCTTAGGCTCTGCCCATGAGCGACGACAGCCATGAGCACCAGAGCTTCGAGACCCGCGCGATCCACGCGGGCAACACGGCGGACCCGCTGACCGGCGCGGTCGTGCCCCCGATCTACCAGGTGTCCACGTACAAGCAGGACGGCGTCGGCGGACTGCGCGGCGGCTACGAGTACAGCCGCAGCGCGAACCCGACCCGGACCGCGCTGGAGGAGAACCTCGCGGCGCTGGAGGGCGGCCGGCGCGGCCTCGCCTTCGCGTCCGGGCTCGCCGCCGAGGACTGCCTGCTGCGTACGCTGCTCTCCCCGGGCGACCACGTGGTCATCCCGAACGACGCGTACGGCGGCACCTTCCGCCTCTTCGCGAAGGTCGTCTCCCGCTGGGGCGTGGAGTGGTCGGTGGCCGATACCTCCGACCCGGCGTCCGTACGGGCCGCCCTGACCCCGAAGACGAAGGTCATCTGGGTCGAGACCCCCTCCAACCCGATGCTCGGCATCACCGACATCGCGGTCGTCGCCGACATCGCGCGGTCGGCCGGCGCCAAGCTGGTCGTGGACAACACCTTTGCCTCGCCCTACCTCCAGCAGCCCCTCGCCCTGGGCGCGGACGTGGTCGTGCACTCGCTGACCAAGTACATGGGCGGCCACTCCGACGTGGTCGGCGGTGCGCTGGTGACCGCCGACGCGGCGCTCGGCGAGGAACTGGCCTACCACCAGAACGCGATGGGCGCCGTGGCCGGCCCCTTCGACTCCTGGATCGTGCTGCGCGGCATCAAGACGCTGGCCGTCCGCATGGACCGGCACGCGGAGAACGCGGCGAAGGTCGTCGAGATGCTGACCCGCCACCCGAAGGTGCACACGGTCCTCTACCCGGGCCTGGCCGAGCACCCGGGCCACGAGATCGCCGCCAAGCAGATGCGCAACTTCGGCGGCATGATCTCCTTCCAGGTCACCGGCGGCGAGCTGGCGGCGGTCGAGGTCTGCAACCGCGCCAAGCTCTTCACCCTCGGTGAGTCCCTGGGCGGCGTCGAGTCCCTCATCGAGCACCCGGGCCGCATGACCCACGCCTCGGTGGCCGGCTCGGCCCTGGAGGTCCCGGCGGACCTGGTCCGCCTCTCCGTCGGCATCGAGAACGCCGACGACCTGCTGGCGGACCTGACCCAGGCCCTCGGCTAGGCGTTTTCACGCGAGGCCGCCGGGCGGTGGCTACCAGCCCTCCAGGGGCGGGGAGACACCGCTCGGCGGGACCTCCCACGGGCGGACCAGCCAGGCCCACACGGAGAAGGCCGCGGCCGCCGCGAACAGCAGCGTCCAGCCGACCCGGCGCAGGGCCCGGCGGCGGCGCAGCAGCCGGTCCCCCCGGGCGGCGGCACTCGCCGCCAGCCCGGCCGGGACCACCGGGTGGGGGCCCTCCAGCAGTCGCCTGACCTGGTCTTCCTTGCGGTCGGGGATGTTCATGCGGCCTCCCGGGAGCGCATCGCGGCCACCGCCCGGTTGCACAGCACCCGCACCCGCTCGACCGGCAGTCCCAGCTGGGCGGCGGTGACCTCCTCCGCGACGCCCTCGTACATGCGCAGCACGAGCACGAGCCGTTCCTGCGGGCCGAGCCGGGCGAGGAGCCCCGGACCGCCGTGGTGGCGCCAGCCGGTGCGGGCGAAGGCGGCGCACAGCTCCCGGCGGGTGTGGTCGTACGGGTCGTCGCCGCGCACCCTGCGCCAGTTCGCGTACGTACGGGCCAGCGCGTCCGCGAGCAGCCGGCGGGCGGCGGCGGGCTCGCTCTGCGGCTCGGCCGTCAGCAGGACGGCGACATGCAGGAGCCGCCCCGCCGCGCCCGCGACGAAGGCTTCGAACTCCGCGTAGGCGCCCCGCCCGTGGTCGTCCACAGGCCACATAGTGCGGGCAGCGGGACCGCCCCGGTCAAGAGGTCGGACGGCCCCGGCTCACGCCCGCTGTCAGGAAGCGGGGCCCGCCTCCGAGACGGCGCCCATCAGATCCGACAGCGAGCCGTTGAAACGGGTCAGCAGCCCGGTGAAGGACTCGCGCTCGTCCTCGCTCCAGTCCTCGGTCACCCGGGCCATCAGCTCGCGCCGCGAGGAGCGGACCTCCGTGAGCCGGGCGAGGCCGCGCGGGGAGAGCGCGAGGACCACGGCCCGCCCGTCCTCCGGGTGGGAGGTGCGCTTGACCAGGCCGCTGTCGACCAGCGGCGCGACCTGGCGGGTGACGGTGGAGGAGTCGATGCCCATGCCGCAGGCGAGTGCCTTGACGCCCATCGGTCCTTCCAGGTCGAGCCTGTTCAGCAGCAGGTACGCGGCGCGGTCCATCGAGTTGCGGGCCTGGCCGACCCCGCCCAGGCGGGTCTGCTCGGCGCGGCGGGCGAAGACGGCCACCTGGTGCTGGAGCGCGTCGAGGAGACCGGCTTCGGCGGACGCCTCGGCCGCCGTGGGCAGGTCGGAATTGGCCGGGGTGGAAGGCATGGCCGTGAGCTCTCTTCACGTGGGGCCGACAAGGATGGGGGACAGAGTACGCGGCCGTGGCACGGCCTGTACGCCTCGTACGAGAACTGGTGCGGGCGGTACGGACCAAGTCCCCGGACCCGTCCCGGATGGCCTGATTTCGCCCTCTGTGGCATCCGTTCGCGGAGCTGTCCGCCGGGCTGTTCGCCGGACGGTTCGCAGGGCTCGTTGCCGGGCTGTCCGCCGAGCCGTCCGCCGAGTGTCCGGAGTCCCTCGCCACGGGGATGTGCCCTGTATGCAGTGCGGAGTGTGCGGAGTGCGGAGTGTGCAGTTCCGCAGCCCGGCGCCGTGATCCGCGAGGGCTGCGAGACTGGCGGCATGAACTACCGCGTGCCCGTGCCCGTCCCGCAGGTCATCCTCGACGACGTCCGGGGGGCTCAGAAGATGCTCTCGGGCGTCGCCCGGGTCACGCCCATGGAAGGCAGTCGGCACCTCTCCGCCCTGACCGGCTCCCCGGTCCACTTCAAGTGCGAGAACCTCCAGCGGACCGGCTCCTTCAAGCTGCGCGGTGCGTACGTGCGCATCTCGGGCCTGCGCCCCGAGCAGCGGGCCGCCGGCGTCGTCGCGGCCAGCGCCGGCAACCACGCGCAGGGCGTGGCCCTGGCCTCCTCCCTCCTCGGCGTCCGCTCGACGGTGTTCATGCCGGTCGGGGCGCCGCTGCCGAAGGTGGCGGCGACGCAGGAGTACGGCGCCGAGGTGCGGATGTACGGACAGGTCGTCGACGAGACGCTCGCGGCGGCCCAGGAGTACGCGGACCGTACCGGTGCGGTGTTCATCCACCCGTTCGACCACCGCGACATCATCGCGGGCCAGGGCACGGTCGGCCTGGAGATCCTGGAGCAGTGCCCGGAGGTGCGGACGATCCTCGTCGGCATCGGCGGCGGCGGCCTCGCGGCGGGCATCGCGGTCGCCGTGAAGGCGCTGCGGCCGGACGTCAAGGTGATCGGGGTCCAGGCGGAGGGCGCGGCCGCCTACCCGCCCTCGCTGAGGGTCGGGCACCCGGTCTCGATCGACAACCCGGTCACGATGGCCGACGGCATCAAGGTCGGCCGCCCCGGCGACATCCCGTTCCACATCATCGGCGACCTCATCGACGGCGTCCGCACGGTCTCCGAGGACGACCTCTCCAGTGCCCTGCTGCTCTGCCTGGAGCGTGCCAAGCTCGTCGTCGAGCCCGCCGGGTGCAGCCCGGTGGCCGCCCTGCTGAGCCGGCCCGAGCTGTACGGCGGCGGCCCGGTGGTCGCGGTCCTGTCCGGCGGGAACATCGACCCGCTGCTGCTCCAGCGGATCCTGCGGCACGGCATGGCGGCGGCGGGCCGCTACCTCTCGCTGCGGCTGCGCGTGGCCGACCGGCCGGGGGCGCTGGCCGGGCTCCTGGGGGTGTTGTCGGTGGTGGATGCGAACGTGTTGGACGTGAGCCACGTACGGACCGACCCGCGGCTGGGGCTCACCGAGGTGGAGGTGGAGCTGCACCTGGAGACGAAGGGCCCGGAGCACTGCACCGAGGTCGCGCGTTCGCTGCACGCGGCCGGGTACACGGTGATGAGCTGACGGGCGACGACCGGCAGGCGCCGTCTGCGCCGAAGGTCTGGTCAAGACCTTCGGCGACGTACGGGCACGGGACGGCGTGGACGTCGGGGTCTTCCGGACGCTCTCGGTCCGCACGTACCACTCGGCGACCGCGTAGGCCCGCAGGCCTGCGGGCCCGCAGGCCCCCGGGAACGAGGAAGCCCCCGCCGGACTGCTCCGGCGGGGGCTTCCTCAGGTCCTGGGGTGATCAGCCGGTGAACGGCTTGACGTCGAGGATCTTGACGGCGGCCCGCTTGCCGTTCGGCAGCTCGTACTCGGCGTCCTCGCCGATCTTCTTGCCCATCACGCCGGTGCCCAGCGGGGACTGCGGGGAGTAGGTCTCGAAGTCCGAGGACGCGTACTCGCGCGAGGCGAGCAGGAAGGACATCGTGTCGTCCTCGTCGCCGTCGAAGGCGATGGTGACGACCGTGCCGGGCGCGACCTCGCCGTCGGAGGCGGGTGCGGTGCCGACCTTGGCGTTCTCCAGGAGCTGCGTCAGCTGGCGGACGCGGAGCTCCTGCTTGCCCTGCTCCTCCTTGGCCGCGTGGTAACCGCCGTTCTCACGCAGGTCGCCCTCCTCGCGGGCGGCTGCGATCTTGGTGGCGATCTCCGTGCGTGCGGGACCAGAGAGGTAGTCCAGCTCGGCCTTCAGCTGGTCGTACGCCGCCTGGGTCAGCCAGGTGACGCTCTCGCTCGTCTGGGTCACGGGTGCTCCTCGTCGGTACAGGGGACTACAAAGCCGCCAGCGGCGGGCGAAACCACGAGCCTAACAATTCGGGAAGAAAAGGGGGAGGACACCATGTGTATGAAGTGTGTCATTGGGCCGGTGAGCAGGAAAGAGCTCAGTCTGCCGCGGGCGTGGTGCCCGCGGCCTGGCAGCCCACCAGTTCGATCATCGTGGCGCGGCCGGTGGTCTTCAGCGAGAGCATCTCGTCCACGCGCGTGTCCTTCGTCCCGAAGGTGAAGTCCGCGCGGCCGACCTCGGCGTGCTCCTTGTTCTGGGAGCTCAGGGTGCACACCCCGGTGACCGAGGCATCCTTGCGCACCTCCAGGTGCACCTTCACCTCGGTGTCCGAGACCACCTGGAACGTGATCACCTCGGCGCTGACGGTCCGGCCGGCGACGTAGTCCCAGCCGATCCAGCCGACCACGGCCAGCAGGACGGCGCCCAGCACCGATCCGACGATCTTGAGCTTCCGGTCCGCACGCTCGTCCGCCGACCGGCCGTAGCGGCCCTCGGGCAACCCCTCGCGCACCGCACTCATTGATCGTTCCTTTCGGAGGGCCGGAGTCCACAATCCCAGGGGCAGCCCCGGAATTTTTCCACCCCCCGATTCGGTCACTATAGGAGGCGATGCCCTGACGACTTAAAGAGGATCCTGTCTTGACCGAGCAGCTTCGACTGATGGCCGTCCATGCCCACCCCGACGACGAGTCGAGCAAGGGCGCGGCCACCATGGCCAAGTACGTGTCCGAGGGGGTCCCCGTGCTCGTGGTGACCTGCACGGGGGGCGAGCGCGGCTCGATCCTCAACCCCAAGCTCCAGGGCGACAAGTACATCGAGGAGAACATCCACGAAGTCCGCGCCAAGGAGATGGACGAGGCGCGCCAGATCCTCGGCATCGACCAGGAATGGCTGGGCTACGTCGACTCCGGCCTCCCGGAGGGCGACCCGCTGCCCCCGCTGCCCGAGGGCTGTTTCGCGCTGGAGGACGTGGACGAGGCGGCCGGCCGCCTCGTGAAGAAGATCCGCGCCTTCCGGCCGCAGGTCGTCACCACGTACGACGAGAACGGCGGCTACCCGCACCCCGACCACATCATGACCCACAAGATCACGATGGTGGCCTTCGAGCACGCCGCCGACACCGAGAAGTACCCGGAGGCCGAATTCGGCCCGGCCTACCAGCCGCAGAAGCTCTACTACAACCAGGGCTTCAACAAGCCGCGCACCATCGCCCTGCACGAGGCGCTGCTCTCGCGCGGCATGGAGTCCCCGTACGGGGAGTGGCTGGAGCGCTGGAAGGAGTTCGAGCGCGCCGAGCGGACGCTGACCACGCACGTGCCGTGCGCCGAGTTCTTCGAGATCCGTGACAAGGCGCTCATCGCGCACGCCACGCAGATCGACCCGGACGGCGGCTGGTTCCGCGTCCCGATGGAGATCCAGAAGGAGGTCTGGCCGACGGAGGAGTACGAGCTCGCGAAGTCGTTCGTGGACACTTCCCTCCCCGAGTCGGACCTCTTCGCGGGCATCCGGGAGAATGCGTAGCTATGAGCGCTACGCAGGCAGCACTGAACGAGCTCCTTCCGCTGGCGGGTGACACCTTCGACAAGAACAAGGTGACCCCCGGAGTCCTGGGCTTCATCGTGTTCGCGGCCCTCGCCCTCGCGGTGTGGGGCCTGATGAAGTCGATGAGCCGCCACATGGGCCGGGTCGACTTCCAGGAAGCCCCGGACACGGCGGCGGCAGCCGCCGCCCCCGCGGCCGACCGGGCCCCGTAGCCCCACAGGAGCCGTCCTCCACGCGATGCGCCGCCCTCCGGTCCACCGGGCGGGGCGGCGACCGCGCATGCCTGCGATCAGGCCGCCGGGACGCCAGGCACTCACACGGCCCGCCGGGGCGCCACCCGGGCCGGCGGGGCCTGCGCGGCCTGTCGGGCCTGCGGGGCTACTCGGGCCTGCGGGCTACCCGGGCCGGCTGGGCCTGTCGGGCCTGCGGGCTACCCGGGTGAGCTGGGCCTGTCGGGCCCTATGGAGCCAGCCGGGCCGGCCGGGTCTACGGGGCCTGACCGGCCGGCCGGGCCTGCGGGGCTACTCGGGCCTGCGGGCTACCCGGGCCAGCCGGGCCTGCGGGCTACCCGGGTGAGCTGGGCCTGTCGGGCCCTACGGAGCCAGCCGGGCCAGCCGGGCCAGCCGGGCCAGCCGGGCCAGCCGGGCCAGCCGGGCCAGCCGGGCCAGCCGGGCTACCCGGGCTGCCGGGCCTGCGGAGCCTGCCGGGCCCTACCGGGGGCCGCCGGGGCCACCGGGGCCACCGGGTCTACGGGGTTGGCGGCATCGGGACGCCCATGATCTCCCGTGAGTGCAGATTCGGGACCAGGGCCAGGCGCCACGCCTGCCAGCCCTCCGCCGGGTCCACGCCGCGGCCCAGAACCACCGCATAGGTGTCCAGGCTGTCCTCCAGGCGCCCGTCCCGCATCGGATGCGGCGACGCGGCCAGCCGGGCCAGCTCCGCCCGGGCCTCCTCCACGCCCGCGCCCGGGAGTGCGTACGGCAGCAGCGTGCAGCGCAGGAACCGCGCCCAGTCCTCCCCGCGCCGGTCCCCGTACGAGATGAACAGCCGGGCCGCCTCCTCGCACAGGCCCAGCGCCTGCGACGCCCGGCCGTTGCCCGCGTCCACCACCGCCAGCTCCAGGCAGGTCCACGCCTCCCCGTGCGCCAGCCCGATCCGCCGGAAATCCGCCCGCGCATCCACCAGCAACTGCCGCGCGAACCCGGAGTTCTTCAGGTTCCCCGTCTGCGCCGCCCGCTGGTCGCGCGTCACCCGGCCCGAGTGGTGCCGGGCGTGGGCCAGCCCGTACACGTCCCGCATCCGCGAGAACATCGTCCGGGCCCGCTCCAGCTCCCGCACCGCCTGGTCGCGCTCGCCGCCCTCCTCCAGCGCCTGCCCGAGGTAGTACAGCGTCCACGCCTCCCCGCGCGCGTCCTCCTGCTCCCGGTGCCGCGCCAGCGCCTCGCGCAGCCGCTCCACCGCCGGCCCCGGATCCCCGTCCACCACCCGGGCCCGGCCCAGCTGGGTCAGCGCCCACGCCTGGCCGCGCTCGTCGCGCGTGCGCCCGTACAGGTCGAGGGCGAGCTTCAGCTCCGCCTCCGCCCGCGTGACGTCGCCGAGCCGCAGGTACACCTGCCCCAGCTGGAAGTGCGCCCACGCCTCGCCGTGCACGCTCTCGCTCTCCCGGTGCAGGGCCAGCGACTGCTCCAGCAGCTGCATCGCCTCCGCCAGGTGCGCCCGGTCCCGCTCCACCGCCGCCAGGGCGTGCAGCCCCCACGCCCGGTCGCCGGCCAGCTTGTCCGGCTCCTGCAGCACCAGCGCCTCGCGGATGCGGGCCGCCGCCTCCGGCAGCTGACCCTGGTGGTGCAGCGTGATGCCGAGCGAGATCAGCGCCATGCCCGCGCCCGCGTCCTGCTGCGCCTCCATGTACTGGTCGACCACCGAGGTCAGCGTGGTCCGGGCCTTGTCCAGCTCGCCGAGCTGGCGCGCCGCGATGCCCGTACGCCACTGCACGGAGCGGACCAGGCGCCCCTGGCCGGGCCGGCCCGCGCGCGCGGCCTCCACCGCCTGCGTCAGCTCGTTGATCTCGCCCAGCCGGTACAGGTCCCCGCGCAGCAGGCAGAAGTCGCACAGCGCGCCCAGCAGGTCCAGCACCGCCTGCTGGTCCACGTCCTGCGAGTGCCGCAGCGCGGCCGTGATGAAGCTCGACTCGTCGTCCAGCCACCGCAGCGCCGCGTCCAGCGAGGCGAAGCCGTGCCCGCCGAAGTGGTTCGCCCGGGTCGACGTCTTCCCGTCGACCATCCGGATCACCGAGTCCGCGAGCTGCGCGTAGTTCCGGATCAGCCGCCCGTGCGCCGCCGAGGCCTCGGCCCGGTCCTCGTCCGCCGCGAGCCGCGCCGCCGCGTACGAGCGCACCGCGTCGTGCATCCGGAACCGCTCCCCGCGTACGGGGTCCAGCAGGCCCGCCTGCGCCAGCTCGCGCAGCAGCCGCCCGGCCTCCACCTTGTCCGCGTCGATCAGCGCCGCCGCAGCCGACGGGCCGAGCGAGGCCCGGCCGGCCAGCGTGAGCCGCCGCAGCAGCCGGCGCCGCTCCTCGGGCAGGCGTACGTAAGCCAGGCCGAGGGCGCCCTCCAGCGCACCGGCACCACCGGTACCACCGGCATCACCGGCCTGCGCCCCGGCATCACCGGCCTGCGCCCCGGCATCACCGGCCTGCGCCCCGGCGGCGCCGAGCGGGGCCAGTACGCGCAGGGCCAGCGGGAGCCCGCCGCCGAGCGCGAGCAGCCCCCGCACGGCCTCCTCCTCGTACGCGGCCACACCCGCCGCCCCGGCCCCGGCGCGCACCAGCTCCGCGCCCTCCGCCTCGGCCAGCCGCCCCACCGGCAGCTGGTGCACCCACGCCGCGAGGTCCGGCAGCTCCAGCGGCTCCCGCGCCGTCACCAGCACCAGGCTCTCCGACCGCTCCGGCACCAGCATCCGGACCTGCGCCGCATCCACCGCGTCGTCCAGCAGCACCGTCACCGGCAGGCCCTGGAGGTGCTGGTGGTACAGCTCGCCCAGGCGTCGTACCTGCTGCTCCGCCGAGGACCCCTCGCGGAACAGCAGCTGCTCACGCGGTGCGCCCAGCCGGTTCAGCAGGTGCAGCAGCGCCTCCCGGGTCGGCAGCGGCGCCTCTCCGCTGAAGGAGCCGCCCCGCAGGTCCACCACGCAGGCGCCGCGGAACTGGTCCCGCAGCGTGTCCGCCGCCCGCAGCGCCAGGGCCGTGCGGCCCACCCCCGGCTCGCCGTGCAGCACCACGACCACCGGGCGGGTCTCCGTACTGGCCCGGGCCGCCTGCACCCACTGCGCGATCCGCGTCAGCTCGGCCCGCCGGCCCGTGAACAAGGCCTCGGGCTGCGGGAGGTGACCGAAGGACTGCTCCAGCACGCTGCGCCGCCGGGCCTCCGCACTGCGGTCGGTCCCGCGCAGCTGCGGAGCGGCGGGCCGGGAGGGCTGCCGGGCCACCCGCGCCGCGGCCGCCACCGCGCGCTGCTGCTCCAGGAACGGGCGGATCCCGCGGACCTCCAGGGCCGTCAGCCACTGGAGCCTCAGCTGCTCCGGCCCGCCGGGGCGGCCGCGCACCCCGGCCCGGCGGTTCGCGGCGGGCAGGTGCAGGGCGGTCACCTTGGCCACCGTGGCCGCCGCCCCGGCGACTGCGGTGACGGCCCCGGCGGTCAGCGCCGTGCCCGTCGCCACGCCGAGCGACAGGTCGGCGCCGATGGCCGCGGCTGCCGCAACCGCCGTTACGAGCAGAGTCGTTGAGGTGTTCCCGCGCCGGAAGGCCTCGCCGAGGGACTCGTCCCCGGCCGCCGCCTCGTCCAGGGCCCGTACGTACGCCTCGTACTCCTCGGCGGCGCTCGCCGCGAGCGCGTCCAGCGCCTCCAGGCCGCGTGTCAGCAGCGCCGCCTTGTCGACCGGTTGCCCCGTCCCGGCAGCCCGCTGGGCCTCCTCTTCCACGGCCCGCTCCAACAGCCGCTCGGCCTCACCGCGATGGCTGTCCCGCATCGGCATCCCCCTCAAGAGAACTCCGGCAACGAGCCCCAAGTGTCCGCCGGGACTGCCATGAGCGCGAGGGAATCTGAGCTAGATCAGAGGGAGTTGGGCCATCTTCGGTCGCTCGCGCGCATATATGTACGTGCGGCCCGCGAAACCCCCCGCGTGCGACCGACGTGCGGGCACGCCGCCTTCCGTTCAGCCCTGAGCCTGAGCACGGCCGCCCGGGTTGAAGATCAACGGGCCTTACATGACCCCAAGATCGACCGTGATGGAGAAAGGTACGGTGGCCTTCACCGTGCCGGTGAACATCTCGCCGTCCCTATAAGCCTTGGTGGCGGGATCGAGAACGTAGGTGTAGACGATCGGGACACCGGTGGCGGCCTGCTCGACACGCCAGTAGAAGGGGATGCCGGCCTTGGCGTACTGGTCCACCTTCACGATCCGGTCCGTGGTCTCCGAACCGGGCGACACGACCTCGACGACCAGGAGTACGTGCTCGGGGCGGGTAGGCGTGAGGTCGATGGTCTCCGCCCGATAGACGATGACGTCCGTACGGCGGTTGGTGAGCGGAACATCCTGGAGGCGAACGTCGAAGTCCGTGTCTGCGTTCCAGTCCGGGCCCGCGGCGGCGTCCAGGGCATTGGCCAGGACTCGCGCCAGCCGGTTGTGCCGTTTGGAGGCGCTCGGGCTCACGACGACCATCCCGTCCACGATCTCGATGCCGGCGCACTGCTCCTCGGACCAGGAGTCGTACTGTTCCGCACTGATCTGCGTATGCATCCACGCGGGCGCCACCATCTCGGCGGTCACGGTGTACCTCCTTCGAGGAGCCTCTGCAGGTCCGGCATCGCTGCGCCCAGCCTACTGTTCCGAGGTGTCGGGCTGCCCGACTCGGAGGAACGCCGGGAGAAGTTCGACCCCGACTCCGAGGGCAAGGAGCGCCCCACCACGTGAGGGCTCATCAGTGCAATTCGGCCAAGCGAGGCGGGTCCGTGAGGGTTTCGCCGGCCGTGCCAGGCGTTGTGAGAGGCTGGGCCGTATGAACCGGTTGGCTGGTGTGACCTCGCCGTATCTGCTTCAGCACGCTGACAATCCGGTCGACTGGTGGCCGTGGGGACCCGAGGCGTTCGAGGAAGCGAAACGGCGCAATGCACCCGTTCTGCTGTCGGTCGGCTACTCTGCGTGCCACTGGTGCCACGTCATGGCGCACGAGTCCTTCGAGGACGAACTGGCCGCCGCCTACATGAACGAGCACTTCGTCAACATCAAGGTGGACCGCGAGGAGCGTCCCGACGTCGACGCCGTCTACATGGAGGCCGTGCAGGCCGCCACCGGGCAGGGCGGCTGGCCCATGACCGTGTTCCTCACCCCCGACGCCGAGCCCTTCTACTTCGGGACCTACTTCCCGCCCGAGCCCCGGCACGGGATGCCGTCCTTCATGCAGGTCCTCGAGGGCGTGCGGACCGCCTGGGCCGGGCGGCCCGAGGAGGTGGCCGAGGTCGCGCAGCGGATCGTACGGGACCTCTCCGGGCGGCAGTTGGACTACGGCAAGGCCGGCACCCCCGGGCCCGAGGAGCTGGCGCAGGCGCTGCTCGGGCTGACCCGGGAGTACGACGCCGTCCGCGGCGGATTCGGCGGGGCGCCGAAGTTCCCGCCGTCCATGGTGCTGGAGTTCCTGCTGCGCCACCATGCCCGCACCGGGGCCGAGGGGGCCCTCCAGATGGCCGCCGACACCTGCGAGGCCATGGCCCGCGGCGGCATCTACGACCAGCTCGGAGGCGGGTTCGCGCGGTACTCCGTGGACCGGGAGTGGATCGTGCCCCACTTCGAGAAGATGCTTTATGATAATGCGCTTCTCTGTAGGGTTTATGCCCATTTGTGGCGGGCCACCGGCTCGGATCTCGCGCGGCGCGTCGCGCTCGAGACCGCCGACTTCATGGTGCGGGAGCTGCGCACCGCCGAGGGCGGCTTCGCCTCCGCTCTCGACGCGGACAGCGAGGATCCGCTGACCGGCAAGCACGTGGAGGGGGCGTACTACGCCTGGACGCCCGCCCGGTTGGCCGAGGTGCTCGGCGAGGACGACGGGGCGCTCGCCGCCGCGTACTTCGGGGTCACCGACGAGGGAACCTTCGAGCACGGCACGTCCGTGCTCCAGCTGCCGCAGGACGGGCCCGTCGTGGACGCCGGGGCGATCGCCGGCATCCGGCAGCGGCTGCTCGCGGCGCGCGCCGAGCGGCCCGCGCCCGGGCGGGACGACAAGGTCGTCGCCGCCTGGAACGGCCTGGCCATCGCGGCCCTCGCCGAGTGCGGGGCGTACTTCGACCGGCCGGACCTCGTCGAGCGGGCCACCGAGGCGGCCGACCTGCTGGTCCGGGTCCACATGGACGGGCGGGCGCGGCTGGCCAGGACCAGCAAGGACGGGCGCGTCGGGGCGAATGCCGGGGTGCTGGAGGACTACGGCGACGTGGCCGAGGGCTTCCTCGCGCTCGCGTCCGTGACCGGCGAGGGGGTCTGGCTGGAGTTCGCCGGGTTCCTCGTCGACCTGGTCCTGGACCAATTCACCGCCGAGGACGGTTCCCTCTACGACACCGCGCACGACGCCGAGCAGCTCATCCGCCGGCCCCAGGACCCGACCGACACCGCGGCTCCCTCCGGCTGGACGGCCGCGGCCGGTGCGCTCCTCTCGTATGCCGCGCACACCGGCTCGGAGGCGCACCGTACGGCGGCCGAGCGGGCGCTCGGAGTGGTGCACGCGCTGGGTCCACGGGTCCCGCGCTTCATCGGGCACGGCCTCGCGGTGGCGGAGGCGCTGCTCGACGGTCCGCGCGAGGTGGCCGTGGTGGGGCATCCGGAGGATCCGGCTCTGGCCGGGCTACACCGGACGGCGCTGCTGGGGACGGCTCCCGGGGCTGTGGTGGCGGTCGGTCTGCCGCGGGCGGCCGACGGCAGCGGGGGAGAGTTCCCCCTCCTGGCCGAGCGCACACTCGTACACGACCTTCCCACGGCGTATGTGTGTCGACATTTCGTCTGCGCGCGGCCTACGACAGACCCGGTCGAGCTTGCCGATCAGTTGGGTGCGGTTCATCCCTGAATCTGTCGGAGTGCCGTCAATTCCGGTTACCTGTGCCCACGTTCGGAAACGCATTTTTTATCTCTGCAGCGCCTGAGTTTCATTTTTGCTGCCTAGTCTCGTGTCTTCGGGAGTCACTGGGGAGTCGCCGGAACGGCGCACTGGGGGGTGCGCCCGAGGGGGAAGCAGGGGCAGGCGGGCCGGGGGGCCCGCCTTGATCCCCTGAGGGGTTTGCCGAGCGACGCCAGGCGTCGCGGCATGTCTGTGGGGGACGTTTTGTACACCTCTGTTTTCATATCCGTGATTTCGTTTGCGCTCTTCTGGATGGCCGCCTTCACGCTGTGGTGGCAGATGCACGCGTGGCGCACACCCGAGACGCTCGCCTCCACCCGGTTCGACCGCCCCGACGGCGAGGGCCGGCTCGCCTTCTCGCTCCTCCTGCCCGCCCGGCACGAGCAGGCGGTCCTGCAGCACACGATCGAGCGGCTGCTCGAGTCGAGCCACACCGACTACGAGATCATCGTGATCGTCGGGCACGACGACCCGGAGACCGCCGCCGTCGCCGAGGCCGCCGCCGCCCGGGCGCCCGAACGCGTACGGGTCGTCGTCGACCACCACGCGACCAAGAACAAGCCGAAGGCCCTCAACACCGCCCTCCCGCATTGCCGGGGCGACATCGTCGGCGTCTTCGACGCCGAGGACCAGGTCCACCCCGAGCTGCTCGCCCACGTCGACCACGCCTTCCGCTCCACCGAGGCCGACGTGGTCCAGGGCGGGGTCCAGCTCATCAACTTCCACTCGAGCTGGTACAGCCTGCGCAACTGCCTGGAGTACTTCTTCTGGTTCCGCTCCCGGCTGCACCTGCACGCGGAGAAGGGGTTCATCCCGCTCGGCGGCAACACCGTCTTCGTCCGCACCGAAGTGCTGCGCGAGGCCGGCGGCTGGGACCAGAACTGCCTGGCCGAGGACTGCGACCTGGGCGTACGCCTCTCCTCGGCCGGCAAGAAGGTGGTCGTCGCGTACGACTGCGACATGGTCACCCGCGAGGAGACGCCCGGCTCGCTGATGAGCCTGCTCAAGCAGCGCACCCGCTGGAACCAGGGCTTCCTCCAGGTCTACCGGAAGAAGGACTGGCAGCAGCTGCCCGGCCGCGGCCAGCGCTGGCTGGCCCGCTACACGCTGATGACGCCCTTCATGCAGGCGGCCTCAGGAGTGATCATCCCGGTCAACTTCGCCGTCGCGGTGCTCCTCGACGTGCCCGTCGGCGTCGCGATCATCACCTTCCTGCCGATGATCACGGCGATGGTGACGTTCGTCTTCGAGATCGTCGGCCTGCACGACTTCGGCCGCCAGTACGGCCTGCGGGTCCGCTTCGTGCACTACCTCAAGCTCGTCGTCGGCGGCCCGTTCTACCAGGTGATGCTGGCGGGTGCCGCGATCCGCGCGGTCTGGCGCGAGCAGCGCGGCCGCAACGAGTGGGAGCTGACCAGCCACACCGGCGCCCACCTCACTCCGATCAGCGCCACCGCCGGCGTGTCCAGCGCCGGTTCGTCCACCGCGATCCGAGAGGACAGCCGCCAGTGACCGCCACCCTGCCCACGGCCACTGATCCCCAGCCCGGCGCCGCATCCGCGGTGACCACCGCCGCCGGTGCGGCCGGCACGACCACCGCCGAGCCCCGCGTCCCCGCCCCGCGCGGTCCGAGCGGCCCCGGTGGCCCCGGTGGCCCCGGTGGCCCCGGCGGCCCCGGCGGCCTCGGGGTCCGGCCGCCCGCCCCGGCCCACCCCCTCGTCCGCTTCCGCTCCTCCCGCCCCGACCTGCTGCTCTGCGGGGTCGTCCTGCTCGCGATCGTCCTCGTCCAGGGCTGGAACATCACGCACTTCCCGACCCTGAGCGACGACGAGGGCACGTACCTCGCCCAGGCGTGGGCCGTCCAGCAGGGGGACGGCCTCGCCCACTACACGTACTGGTACGACCATCCGCCGCTGGGCTGGATACAGATAGCGGGCCTGACGTACCTGCCCTCCCTCTTCGTGCCCGACTGGATGACCGTCGCGCCGATGCGCTTCTCGATGGTCGCGGTCTCCACCGTCAGCTCCGTGCTGATCTACATGCTCGCGCGCCGGCTGTGGCTGCCGCGCTGGGCGGCCGGACTCGCGATGGCCCTCTTCGGGCTCTCCCCGCTCTCGGTCGTGCTCCAGCGGGAGATCTTCCTCGACAACCTCGCCGTGATGTGGATGCTGCTGGCCTTCTGCCTGGCCGCGTCCCCCAGCCGCCACCTGTGGCACCACTTCGGGTCGGGACTCGCGGCCGCCACCGCCGTCCTGACCAAGGAGACGATGCTGGTGGTGCTCCCGGCGCTGCTGGTGACGATGTGGCGCCACAGCCACCGGGACACCCGCAAGTTCGCCGTCACCGGGGCCATCACCGCCTGCGCGCTCATCGGGCTCTCGTACCCCCTGTACGCGCTGCTCAACAGCGAGCTGCTGCCCGGCGCCGGGCACGTCTCGCTGATCGACGGCATCACCTACCAGATGAGCCGTCCGGGTTCGGGCTTCATCCTCACCCCCGGCTCCGGTTCGAACGGCGTGTTCCGGTCCTGGTTGTACTACGACACCGTCCTGCCGCTCGGCGGGCTGGCCGGCGCCCTCCTGCTGCTCCTCACCCTCCGCTGGTCGGTCACCGCCCGCGCGCTCGCCGGTCCCGCGCTCGCCGCCGCCATCCTCGCGGCCGTCGCGATGCGGCCTTCCGGCTACCTGCCGGCGATGTACGTGATCCAGGCGCTGCCGTTCCTCGCGCTGGTCCTCGCCGGGGGCGCGGCCAGCGTCACGCACGCCGTGCTGCGCCGCCGCCGTTCGCCCGGGGAGCGCCGGTCCCTCACGTACGGGCGCCGGGTGCTGATCGGCGTACTCGCCGCGGCCGCCGCGGTGTACGTCCTGCCGCGCTGGTACGACGGCAACCGCACCGCGCTCACGGCCGATGCGAACGCCCCGTACCGGCAGGCCGCCGCCTGGCTCGGCCGGGAGGTCCCCGACCCGGAGCACACGCGGGTCCTCGTCGACGACGCGCTCTGGCTGGACGCCGTCCACCACGGCTTCGACCCCGGGCTCGGCGCGATCTGGTTCTACAAGGCCGACCTCGACCCCGCCGTCACCAGGACCCTGCCGCGGGGCTGGCGGGACATCGACTACGTGGTCTCCTCGCCCACCGTCCGCCGGGACGCGGTGGACCTGCCCAACGTGAAGGCCGCGCTGGAGCATTCGACCGCGGTGGCCGTCTTCGGCTCCGGTGACGACCGCATCGAGATCCGCCGGACCGACTCCGCCGACCGCCAGAGTGGGAGCTGAGCCGGCATGAGCGAAGACCTGTGGGCCCCGCATGCCCTGAGCGATCCGGAACGCTTCACTCCAGACGTGCTGGACCCGGCCGGCCCGCTTGCCCCGCTCGACTCGCCGGAATCGGCCGAGGCGCCCGCCCACGGCAGCGTCACCCTCATCATCCCGACCTTCAACGAGGCCGGGAACATCGGCGAGTTGCTGAGCCTGCTCGCCGACTCGCTCCCCGCCCATCTGCCCTGCGAGGTCCTGTTCGTGGACGACTCCACGGACGACACCCCGGCCGTCATCGAGAAGGCCGCCCTCGACCTGCCCTTCCCGGTCGCGGTCCTGCACCGCGAGAGCGCGGTCGGCGGCCTCGGCGGCGCCGTCGTCGAAGGGGTGAAACGCGCGGACACCGACTGGATCGTCGTCATGGACGCCGACCTCCAGCACCCGCCCCACCTGGTGCCCGAGCTCGTCGGCGAGGGCGAGCGCACCGGCGCCGACCTCGTGGTCGCCTCCCGCTACATACCCGGCGGCAGCCGGGCCGGGCTCGCCGGGAACTACCGCATCGCCGTCTCGCGCGGCGCGACCTGGCTCACCAAGGGGCTCTTCCCCCGCGCCCTGCGCGGGATCAGCGACCCGATGAGCGGCTTCTTCGCGATGCGCCGCCAAGTCGTCACCGCGGACGCCCTCAAACCCCTCGGCTACAAGATCCTCCTGGAGCTGGCGGTGCGCTGCCGCCCCGCCAAGGTCGCCGAGGTGCCGTTCGTCTTCCAGGACCGCTACTCCGGCGAGTCCAAGTCCGGCGCCCGCGAGGGGATGCGGTTCCTGGCCCACCTCGCCGCGCTGCGCTCCGCGACCCCGCTGGCCCGTATGATCGGCTTCGGGCTGATCGGGCTCTCCGGCTTCGTCCCGAACCTGGTGGCGCTGTGGCTGCTCACGCAGGCCGGGATGCACTACCTGCCGGCCGAGATCGCCGCCAACCAGGCCGGTGTGCTCTGGAACTTCGTCCTCATCGAGACCCTGCTCTTCCGCGACCGGCGACGGCACCGCCACTGGGCGGACCGGGTCGGCCGCTTCGCCGTGCTGGCCAATGCCGACCTGCTGCTGCGCATCCCGCTGATCGCCCTGTTCGTCGGCAGGTTCGGCATGGAGGTGCTGCCCGCCACCGCCCTCGCCCTGCTCACCACCTTCGTCCTGCGGTTCGCGGCCACCGAGGCCCTCGTCTACCTGCCGCGCACGACGCGTACGCGTACCGCACGTCCCACCAGGAGCTGAGCCGCACAGAAGGGAACTTGTCCATGCCAGCGAACATCCGGCGGAAGGCCGGGCGGCGCGCCGCCCTGGCCGCCGTCGGGGCGATGACCGCGGGCCTGCTGCTCACCGCACCGCAGCAGGCCACGGCCGGACCGCCCAATCTGCTCACCAATTCCGGTTTCGAGACCGCCGGCGCGCCCGGCGACGACATGCCGTCCTGCTGGGAGAAGTCCGGCTGGGGTGACAACGACTTCACCTACGCCACCGTCGCCGACGCGCACAGCGGCACCAAGGCCATGCAGGTCTCGCTCACCCGCCGGGTCAGCGGCGACCGCAAGGCGCTGGTCACCGAGAACACCACCTGCGCCCCGTCCGTCGTGCCGGGCCGGCAGTACGACCTGTCCGCCTGGTACAAGTCGAACACCCCGGACGTGTCGGTGACCGTGTTCCGCCACGACACCACCGCGGGCTGGCAGTACTGGACCGACCTGCAGAATCCGCCGGTCAGCGCCGGATGGGCGCGCACGGAGGTCCGTACGCCCGCCGTCCCGCCCGGCACCGACAAGATCACGTGGGGGCTCTCGGTCTACGGGGTGGGCACGCTCACCACCGACGACTACGCGCTGGAGGAGGTCGGCGCGGTCCCGCCGCAGCCGGGGTGCACGGGCACGGCCGAGCAGTGCGCCAAGGGCACGTGGGAGGTGATCCCGGCCAAGAACCCGGTGCGCTCGATGCACGCCGTGGTTCTGAAGAACGGCAAGGTGCTGCTGATCGCGGGCTCGGGCAACGACATCGCGCAGTTCAACGCCGGCACGTTCACCTCGGCCGTGTACGACCCGGCGAACGGGTCGTTCAAGACGATCCCGACGCCGGTGGACATGTTCTGCTCGGGGCACGTGCAGCTGTCGGACGGCCGGGTGCTGGTGATGAGCGGCAACAAGGGGTACCCGTCCGCCGACGGCAAGGTCGGTTACCAGGGGCTGAAGGACAGTTACGTCTTCGACCCGGCGACCGAGGCGTACACGAAGACCAACGACCTGAACGGCGGGCACTGGTACCCGTCGGCGACGATCCTCGGCAACGGCGACGTGATCTCCTTCGGCGGTCTGAAGGAGGACTCGACGGGCAATGTGACCGCGGAGAGGTTCTCGGCGGCGCAGGGCAAGTGGCTGCCGTTGAACGAGGTCAACCAGACCTGGTCGTACTGGGGTCTGTACCCGTCGATGATCCTGATGCAGGACGGCAGGCTCTTCTACTCGGGCAGCCACACCTTCGGCAACGGCACGCAGGGCAGCGGCGCGTCGATCTACGACTACAACGCGAACACGATCACGGACGTGCCCGGGCTGCGCAAGAAGGACGAGCGCGACGAGTCGGCGAGCGTGCTGCTGCCGCCCGCGCAGGACCAGCGGGTCCTGACCGTCGGCGGCGGCAACAACGAGTCGAACCCGGCGGCGAACCGGCTCACCGAGCTGATCGACCTGAAGGCGGCGAGCCCCGCGTACACCGCAGGGCCGGACCTGCCGCAGGGCCTGGTCGACGTGGGCGGGGTCAAGCGGGCGCAGACCGGCGCCGAGGGGAAGATGTACGTGTCGGCCGTGCTGCTGCCGGACGGCAAGGTGCTGGAGACCGGCGGCGGGCTGCACGACCGGGCGGACCCGGTGTACGAGGCCTCGTTCTTCGACCCGGTGACGAACACCTACAAGGCCGGGCTGCCGGCCGACCCGATCCCGCGGACGTACCACTCGGGCGCCTTCCTGCTGCCCGACGGGCGGGTCATGACGGTCGGCGACAACCCGGGCAACGGCACGTACAACAACAACGTGTCGATCTACACCCCGCCGTACCTGTTCAAGGGCGCGCGCCCGAAGCTCACCTCGGTGATCGACACGCAGTGGGTGTACGGGGACACCCAGCGGATCACCGTCGACCGGCCGATCGCGAAGGCGGAGCTGATCCGTCCGGCGGCGGTCACGCACTCCTCGGACCCCAACCAGCGGTTCGTGGACCTGCCGATGACGGTGGTGAACGACACGACCGTCGACCTGAACGTCACCAGCAACCCGAACCTGGCACCGCCGGGCTGGTACATGCTCTTCGGGGTGGACGCGAACGGCATCCCGTCGGTGGCGACCTGGGTGCACCTGGGCGGCCCGTCGGCGCTCGCGGCCACGGCGGAGGCCCCGTCGCCGCACGTCCACGATTTCGCGGACGCGCCGCAGGCGGCCCCGGAGCAGAACCCCGGGAAGCGGGACTCGGCGCCCGTCGCCCCGAGCGTGGCGGGCTGCGACCGCCACTACGGCACGGTCAGCCAGTGCGTCCCCACGAACTTCCCGGCGGAGGTGAAGGAGACGACGAAGGCCCGCTGCGACTGGCTGGCCTCCCACCAGTACCCCAAGCGCATGAAGGTCAACGGCAGCGACCCCCTGCGCCTGGACCCGGACGGCGACGGCTTCGCCTGCACGTAGCCCCGCCGCCCGAACCGGAAGGAGCCCCGTCGCCCACGGCGACGGGGCTCCGCCGTACGTTCCCCCGCAACGGGGGTCGCGCCCGCGGCGGCGGTGAGGAGGACGGCCGGGCCGGCGCGGAAGCGGTCGGCTTCGCACGCCCGGATTCAGTGCTGGTAGGCCGCGAGCGAGATGCCGACGTAGTGGGCCACGAAGGCGGCCAGCGTGAGGGAGTGGAAGACCTCGTGGAAGCCGAAGAAGCGGGGGGAGGGGTTGGGGCGCTTCATGCCGTAGATGACGCCGCCCACGCTGTAGAGGAGCCCTCCGACGATCACCAGGACCAGGACGGCGATGCCGCCCGTGCGCATGAAGTCGGGCAGGAAGAAGACCGCCGCCCAGCCCATCGCTATGTAGCAGGGGGTGTAGAGCCAGCGCGGGGCGCCGACCCAGAAGACGCGGAAGGCGATGCCGGCCGCGGCCGCGATCCAGACCGCCCACAGGAGCGTCCGTCCGGTGGAGGGCGGGAGCAGGAGCACGGTCAGCGGGGTATAGGTCCCTGCGATGATCAGAAAAATGTTGGCGTGGTCGAGACGCCGCAGGATGGCTTCACCCCGAGGGCCCCAGGTGCCGCGGTGGTACACCGCGCTGACGCCGAACAGCAGGCAGGCCGTGAGGATGTACACCCCGCACGCCACCCGGGCCCGAGTCGACTCGGTGAACGCCATCAGCGCCAGGCCCGCGACGATCACGGCAGGGAACATCCCGGTGTGCAGCCAGCCGCGCATCAGCGGCTTGGCTTCCGGTGCCTCGGGTGTGTCGGGTGCGACCGGCACGGCGGCGGCGTCAGAAGTCATGGCCGCCATGCTACCTACGGGTCCGTAGGTTTCTGTTAGTGCGCTTTACGGAAGATTGACGGGAGTGGCGATGCTCACGTGAGAGGCCCCCTGGACATATGCGCACATGCACCGGATGATCAGATGAGTGCGGTCGGCACCGGATGAGCGGAGCGCGAAGCATCCGGGTCGCAGCCCCCACGGGGCAAACACCAAACACACCCCTCAACAAGGAGCAATCGTGGCGCGCGACAACGCGGCTCCCACTTCCAACCCGACGACCCACCAGGAGTTGATCTCCTGGGTGGACGAGATCGCAGCGATCACCGAGCCCGACCGGGTCGTCTGGTGTGACGGCTCCGAGGCCGAGTACGAGCGCCTGTGCGAGGAGCTCGTCGCCAAGGGAACGTTCAAGAAGCTCGACGAGGGCAAGCGCCCCAACTCGTACTACGCCGCCTCCGACCCGTCCGACGTCGCGCGCGTCGAGGACCGGACCTTCATCTGCTCCGAGAAGGAGGAGGACGCGGGCCCGACCAACCACTGGAAGGCCCCGGCGGAGATGAAGGACGTCTTCGCGGGAGAGAAGGGCATCTTCCGCGGCTCCATGAAGGGCCGGACGATGTACGTCGTCCCCTTCTGCATGGGCCCCCTCGGCTCCGAGCTCTCCGCGATCGGCGTCGAGATCACCGACTCCGCCTACGTCGCGGTCGCCATGCGCACCATGACCCGCATGGGCAAGGCCGTCCTCGACGAGCTCGGCTCCGACGGGTTCTTCGTCAAGGCCGTCCACACCCTCGGTGCTCCGCTCGCCGAGGGCCAGGCCGACGTGCCGTGGCCCTGCAACACCACCAAGTACATCTCGCACTTCCCGGAGACCCGCGAGATCTGGTCGTACGGCTCGGGCTACGGCGGCAACGCCCTGCTCGGCAAGAAGTGCTACGCGCTGCGCATCGCCTCCGTCATGGCGCGTGACGAGGGCTGGCTCGCCGAGCACATGCTGATCCTCAAGCTCACCCCGCCGCAGGGTGAGGCGAAGTACGTCGCCGCCGCGTTCCCGAGCGCCTGCGGCAAGACGAACCTGGCCATGCTGGAGCCCACGATCCCCGGCTGGACGGTCGAGACCATCGGCGACGACATCGCCTGGATGCGCTTCGGCGAGGACGGTCGCCTGTACGCGATCAACCCCGAGGCCGGCTTCTTCGGCGTCGCGCCCGGCACCGGCGAGCACACCAACGCCAACGCCATGAAGACGATGTACGCGAACACCGTCTTCACCAACGTCGCGCTCACCCCGGACGGCTCCGACGTCTGGTGGGAGGGCATGACCGAGGAGGCCCCGGCCGAGCTCATCGACTGGAAGGGCAACGCCTGGACCCCGGCGTCCGAGACCCCGGCGGCCCACCCGAACGCCCGCTTCGCCGTCCCGGCCTCCCAGTGCCCGACGATCGCCCCCGAGTGGGAGGACCCCAAGGGCGTCCCGATCTCCGCGATCCTCTTCGGCGGCCGCCGCGCCTCCGCCGTGCCGCTGGTCACCGAGTCCTTCGACTGGAACCACGGCGTCTTCATCGGCTCGAACATCGCCTCCGAGAAGACCGCCGCCGCCGAGGGCAAGGTCGGCGAGCTGCGCCGCGACCCGTTCGCCATGCTGCCGTTCTGCGGCTACAACATGGGCGACTACATGGCCCACTGGATCAAGGTCGGCGCGGCCGCGGACGCTGCGAAGCTCCCGAAGATCTACTACGTGAACTGGTTCCGCAAGAACGACGCGGGCAAGTTCGTGTGGCCGGGCTTCGGCGAGAACAGCCGCGTCCTCAAGTGGATCGTCGAGCGCCTCGACGGCAAGGCCGAGGGCGTCGGGACCCCCATCGGCATCCTGCCGACCGCAGCCTCCCTGGACACCGACGGCCTGGACATCCCGGCCGAGGACCTGGACTTCCTCCTCACCGTCGACAAGGAGGTCTGGCGCGAGGAGGCCGCCCTGGTCCCCGAGCACCTGAACACCTACGGCGACCACACTCCCAAGGAGCTGTGGGACCAGTACCACGCGCTCGTCGAGCGCCTGGGCTGAGCCAGGCCGCGCCCTGAAGAAGGGCCTATGAACGTGGGAGCCCCCGACCAAGCGGCGCCCACCGCTGTGGGAGCCCCCGACCAAGCGGTTCCCACCGCAGCACCGGCCGAAAGTCATACCTGTCAGGAGTGTTGTCCGCGCTCCTCCAGGTAGGTCGTGTGCGTCTGCTGACGGCGGGCCTCTGCTTCGCGGAGGTCCGCCGTCACGCGTTCCGCCTCCTCGTGCAGCAGCGACAGCTGCCGCTCCAGGTGGCGTTCCGGCGACTCACCGCCCGGGGTGAGCCGGGTCCACCAGCGGGTCCGGTTGTACGTGTCCACGCACTCCGGCACGTCCCGCTCGATCGCCCGCGACAGCGCGTGCACCGACTCCGGGTCGGCGGCCAGGACATCGGCCACCCACCCCGGCTCCAGCAGCGCCCCGTACAGCTCCATCAGCTCCGCGAGCCGCCCCTCGGCCGGGGCCGGCAGCTCCACCTCGGTCAGGTACTCCCGCAGCCGGCCGAACTGTTCCCGTACGCCGGTCAGCTGCTCGGTGGGCCCCTCGGGCTCGGGCGGCTCCGGCCGCTCCGGCGGGGCGATCAGCGCGCCCGCCCCGTACAGCCCGGCCACGACCACCGGCCAGTACGTGCCCGCGACCCCGGCGACGGTCAGGCCCAGCCCGGCCACCCCGCAGGCGCTGCCGGCCAGGTTCTTCTTCGACTCCAGGTAGTGGAGAAGACCCGCGCCGAGGACTCTATTGGTAGCCACGGATCTCCTCGAACGCGCCGTTCAGCGAACCGTTGCCGTCGGTGGCGTCGAAGAGCCGCCCGCCGGTCAGTTCGGTGATGTGGCCGAGCTCCTTGCGGTCCGAGTCCCCGAACAGCACCGCGAAGACCGGCGTGTGCTTCTGCGCGTCCGGCAGCCCGGCGTAGAAGGAGTCGAAGTCCTTCGCCTTGTCGCCGCTCTGCCCGTCCGTCATCAGCACGATCGAGGTGAACGCGTCCGCGCTGCCCTTCCCCAGGTGCTCGTACGCCGCCTTCAGACTGCCGTACACGGCGGTACCCCCCTCGGGCTGGAGCGATGTCACATCGCCCCGGATCGCATCCAGCGCCGGCCCCGGATTGCCCGGTTCGACGACATGCGTCAGCACCTTCTTCACCTTGTCGCCGAACGGCAGCAGCGTCACCTCCTCGCGGTCCCGGAACCGCTGCCCGGGCCCCGAACCGCCCGTCCCCGTCAGCTCGGTGAGCGCCGACCGCAGCCGCCCGATGCGGTCCTCCTCGGCCATCGAACCCGAGGTGTCCAGCACGTACACCGTGCGCGAGGGCCGGCGCAGCTCGTTCTCGTACGAGGCCAGCAGCCCGTCGGCGACCGACCGGGCGCCCGGGAACGGCAGCTCCCGCCGCTTCTCCGCATTCAGCCCGGCCGCCGGCGCCACCCCGGCCGTGACCGGCCGGCGGAACGTCTTCTCGGTGATCGACTTCTGCGCTTCGGGGCCGCTCAGGTAGTCGGTCAGGGCCCGCCCCGACTCGCGGGCCCCGGCCGGGGCCGAGGTCAGCAGGGTCAGCGGGTAGTGGGCGGTGACCACCCCGTCGCGCGGGCGGATCACCGTCAGGTCCGTCTTCGCGTCCCGGTTCATGGACAGCAGCACGGACTCGTAGTTCACCAGCGCGTCCACGTCCCCGCGCTTGGTGTACGCGGTGGCCAGCCAGCCCGAGGAGCCCGAGGTCAGCTTCTGCCCGGCGAAGAACTCCTTCAGCTTGGGTTGGGCCGCCTTCACGTCCGCGTCGGTCAGCGCCGCCTGTGCGCCCGACAGCCCGGAGGCCACCGAGATCAGGGCGGAGAACCCGGAGTTGGAGCGCACCGGGTCGGTCATCCCGTACGTCAGCTTCCCGGCGGCGACGGCCTCGTGCACCGCAGACCAGGTGACCTCCTCCGGCTTCCAGCCGAGCCGGGCCAGCGCGTCCGCCCGTACGCCGAGCGCGACCGGCGAGGACATCACCGGGGTCTCGCTGCTGAGCTTCCCGGCGGCTTCGGGGCGCAGCCGCAGGTAGTCGTTGGAGGACAGCCAGATCGCGTCGTACTTGCCGTCGGCCTTGCCGGAGGCGACCTGCTCGGCCGCGTCGAGGGTGCCGGACCAGGTGAGTTCGACGCTGACCCCGGTGGCGGCCTTCGCGGCCTTCAGCACCGGCTCCATGTCGGCCAGCTCGCTGGAGGCCAGCACCCGCAGCTTGCCCTCCTGGTACTTCGACTCGGCGGGCTTCGCGGGCCCGTCGGAGGTGCAGGCCGAGGCCCCGAGCAGGGCCGCGGTCAGCAGGGCCGCCGCCGCGAGCCGCCCGCGCGCCGACGCGGTGGGGATGCCGGGGATGCCACGGCTGCCACGGCTGCTCATCGGGGACCGCCTTCCAGCGCGCCGGAGGTGCGCGTACGGGCCAGGTAGGCCGACGCGGTCTGCAGTTCCCCGGTCAGGGACTCGACGGTGGCGGCCATGTTCTCGGTGGCCTGCACCTTGAACGTGTCGATCGCGTCCAGCGTCCGGTAGATCTGGGCGAAGGCCGTACGCAGCGTCTCCGCGCCGACCGCCGGGTCGGCGGCGATCCGCTGGATCTCCCCGCTCTGCGTGGACAGCATCTCCGCGTTGCCCCGGATCAGGTCCTCGGTGGTCGTGCGCAACGTGTTGACCTGCTCGATCACCTTGCGCTGGCTGTCGAGGGCAGAGGCCAGCATCACGGCGATCCGCAGCGCGGACACGGTGGTGGTGGCGGCCCGGTCCACGCCCTTGATCAGCTCGTCGTTGTTGCGCCGGACCACGTCCATCGCCAGGTAGCCCTGCGCGCACACCGCCAGCTGGGTCAGCAGGTCCTGGTGCTTCTGCCGGACCGGGAAGAGGAGGTCGGCGCGCATCGCGTCGGCCGCCTGCGGGTCGGCGTGCCCGGCCTCGGCGATCCGCTGCTCGACGGCCGTGTCGAGGGCCTCGGTGAGGACGGCGTACTCCTGGAGCTTGCCCATGGTCTCCCACAGGCGCGCCCGCTCGGTGTGCAGGGCCGCGTTGTCGCGGCGCAACTCGTCCTGGCCGCCGCGCAGCGAGCCCACGATCTTGTTGAGGGTGGCCTGCGAGGAGGCGTACTTGGCCACGTGGTCGCGGAACTTGTTGCCGCCGGGCAGCTTCGCCAGGATCGCCTTGACGCCCTTGGCGGGCGTCTCCCGCGGGTCGAGGTCCTCCACGGTGCGGCGCAGCTCGACCAGGGAGCCCGCGACGCGGGCCTGGGCGTCGCCGCCCCCGTCGGAGCCGAGGGACCGTACGGCCCGCTCGAGCATCCGGTTGGACTGCTGGGCGGCGCTGCGGATGTCGGCGGCGCCGAGCCCGGAGATCTCGCCGATGCGGCTCGCGAACTCGGGGGAGCGGGTGTCGATCCCGGCGAGCGAGCCGACGTACTCCCCGGCCCGGCGGGCCATCTCCTCGTGCACCCCGTCCTGGAGCGGTACGAGGCCCGAAGCCTGCTCCCGCCTGACGGGGGCGACGGGCTCGGGAGCGGTGAGGACGAGCGGGCTCTGCGTGGTGTTTTCAGGTGGTGTCAGAGTCATGTGTGCTGGTCCCCTCAGCCCTTGGCGCGCGCGGCCAGCGCCATGAGGATCTTGACGGTCGGTGCGCTGACCTGGCGGATGCCGGTCAGCTCCGGGTTGAGGTACGCGGCGTGCGCGGCGGTGGCCGCGGTGAACTCGGGCACGCCGTTCTGCGGCCGGAACCCGTGCCGGACGGCCAGCTCGCGCAGCTTCGGGTCGGTGGCGAGGAGGGAGCCGAGTTCCTTCGCGTTCTCGCTGATCGGCACGAAGGTGTGCGGGGAGTTGACGGTGGTGTCCGGGTAGAGCACCACCATGTCCCCCGGAGCCTGCTTCTGCTGGAGCAGCGAGGCCACCTGGGACTCGTACGCGAGGATGAGCGGTTCGCCGCTGCCGGAGATGAAGGCCCGGAACGGGTCGTCGGTGCTCGGCTCCAACGCGCCCTGGACGGAGATCAGTTTCTGCATCAGGGGCGCGGTGCGGTCGATCCCGGCCTGGTCGGAGACCACGTTGTTGCCGTTGGCGACGTTCGAGGTGGCGGCCAGGAAGAGCGCCCCGGAGTTGGAGGTCGCGGGATCGGTGGTCTTGATGAACACGGTGCCGGTCAGCTCGGCGAAGGCGGCGGAGCCGGACAGCTGCTGCCAGCTGCGCTTCTCTTCGGCGGCCTTGAGGTAGGGGCCCATGAGGAGGGTCCCGGAGTTCTTGCCGGTCATCTTGGCGAGGTTGTTGTCGGCGAGCACCTTGGCGGCGTTGGCGCGGGCGACGACCACGAGCGGGGAGAAGAAGGGCCTGGTGGTCTGGGCGCCCTTGACGCCTGCCGCGGCCTCGATCTCCGTGGCGGGCTCGCTGCTGCTGGGGAAGGCGAAGTCGAACTCCTTGAGGGCGAGTTGGTCCATCGCCCAGGAGCCGGAGGTTTCGGTCTTCACGGTGTAGCCCTTGTCGGCAAGGGCTTTGACGACGTCGGGATCGCGGAAGTATTCGGACTTCTCGGATCCGATGACGCCTTTCACGGTCTTCGTTGCCGTGGTTGGGGGCTCCTCTCCTCCGGCGAGCGCGACGACCACCACGCCGCCGAGGAGGAGGACCGCCAAAGCGATTCCTAGGATGCGTCTCACGGGTGCAGCGTGCTCGCGGAAACCCACATTCCGCGCGAAGTCGAATGAACGTCAGGTGTCCAGGCGGTCCCACTTCGAAATGCTGTGTGGATCGGCCGGTGCTGGCAGGCGGGGCGGCAGGCCGGGAGGATCGTCCCATGGGCGTGAGCGCGTTGAAGTGGCAGGGCTGGGTGGTCGGCCTGACGGTCCTGGCCGGCCTGCTGGTGTTCGCCCCGCTGGGCCTGTACGTGTGGGCCAGCGGCGAGCCGGGCGCGGCGTCGCCGCGGCCCGCGGTGGAGGACGTACGGGTCACCGGGTGCCGGGTCGATGCCGGGAGCCGGCGCGTGGTCGCGGCGGTGGAGGCGGCGGGGCGGCCCGGGGGCGCCGGCGCGTACCTCGTCACGGTGGAGTTCCGCGAGAAGGCCGATCCGGAGCCGGGTGAGCGGGCGGCCCAGGCGCTGGTGAAGGTCCCGGGAGTGGTCCCCGGCGCGACGGAGCGCGCCGAGGCGGTCGGGCCGGTGTGGCCGGTCGCGAAGGTGCCGTGGTGCGGGGTCGCCGCCGCGGACTTCACGGCGGCCCCGTAGGCCGGGGCCGGGGGTCTGGGCCGGGGGTCTGGGCGAGGCGGGGCCACCCGACCCCGTGGGCCGGGATCCGTACCGCCCGCAGGGCAGCCAGCCGGGCGGGCCTGCGCGTTCGCCCCCGCAGGGGCATGGCGCCCGGTCCGGAGCCTCCGCGGCCCCGGACCGGGGCCGATCAGAGGCTGCCGGCCAGGTTCTGCGAGGCCAGGGCGGCGGCGTGGGCGTCCATGCGCTCGGCGGCGAGGATCGCGACGGTGGTGTCGGCGCGGGACGCGGCGACGACCAGCGCGCGGCCGGCGAGGTCGTGGGCCCGCTGGTGCAGGGCGGTGAGGCCGGCGATGTCGGCGCGCGGCGCACGGGCGGGCTCGGAGCCGCGCAGCCGGGTCACCTGGGCGGCGATGCGGGCGGCGGCGCCGTCGAGGCCGAGCTCGTCGGTGACGGTGAGCAGGGCTGCCAGGTGGCCGGCGAGCTGGGTGTCCAGCGCTTCGGCGCGGCTGCTGCGCGGGTAGCCGGCGTGGCCGTCGGAGTGGTGGCCGCCCACACGGTGGACGACCGGCTTGGTGCGGATCGGCTCGTACATGAGGGGGCCTCCTGCGTGGTCAGGAGGCCATCCTACATTGGATCGGTTCTAAAGTTGTGCTCGATCCGGCATCGAGTGCCGTCATGCCTGCTAGGGCTGGCCGTATCCGTCCAGGAACTTGCCGATCCGGGTCACCGCGTCCGCCAGATCCGTGGCGTTCGGCAGCGTCACGATCCGGAAGTGGTCGGGCTCGGGCCAGTTGAAGCCCGTACCGTGCACCACCATGATCTTCTCGGCCCGCAGCAGGTCGAGGACCATCTGGCGGTCGTCCTTGATCTTGTAGACGGCCGGGTCGAGCTTCGGGAAGAGGTACAGCGCGCCCTTGGGCTTCACGCAGGTGATGCCGGGGATCTGGGTCAGCAGCTCGTGCGCCGTGTCGCGCTGCTCCAGCAGCCGCCCGCCCGGGAGGACCAGGTCGTTGATCGACTGCCGGCCGCCGAGGGCGGTCGCGACGGCGTGCTGAGAGGGCATGTTCGCGCACAGCCGCATGTTGGCCAGGATGGTCAGGCCCTCGATGTACGACGCGGCGTGCTGCTTGGGTCCGCAGACCGCCATCCAGCCGGACCGGTAGCCGGCGACGCGGTAGTTCTTGGACAGCCCGCTGAAGGTGAGGGTCAGCAGGTCCGGGGCGACGGCGGCGGTGTTCGTGTGCGTGGCGCCGTCGTAGAGGATCCGGTCGTAGATCTCGTCGGAGCAGACGATCAGGTTGTGGCGGCGCGCGATGTCCGTGAGGCCGCGCAGCATCTCGTCGTCGTAGACGGCGCCGGTCGGGTTGTTCGGGTTGATGACCACGATCGCGCGGGTGCGGTCGGTGATCTTGCGCTCGATGTCGGCGAGGTCCGGCATCCAGTCGGACTGCTCGTCGCAGCGGTAGTGCACGGCGGTGCCGCCGGCGAGGTTCACGGAGGCGGTCCAGAGCGGGTAGTCCGGCGCCGGGACGAGCACCTCGTCGCCGTCGTCGAGCAGTGCCTGCATCGACATCTGGATCAGCTCGGAGACGCCGTTGCCGAGGTAGATGTCCTCGACGTCCAGCTCGATGCCCTTGGTCTGGTAGTGCTGCACGACCGCGCGGCGCGCGGAGAGCAGCCCCTTCGCGTCTCCGTACCCGTGGGCGTTGCCCAGGTTGCGGAGCATGTCCTCAAGGATCTCCGGCGGGCACTCGAAGCCGAAGGCCGCGGGGTTGCCGGTGTTGAGCTTGAGGATGCGATGACCTGCCGCTTCGAGTCGCATGGCCTCTTCGAGCACGGGGCCGCGGATCTCGTAGCAGACATTGGCGAGTTTCGTTGACTGGATCACCTGCATGACGGGAGCTTACGGGCCGGGCGGCCGGTCCGCCGAGGTATTCGGGGCGGAAAGGGGGGAGGGATATGTCCTGTTTCGCGTGATGGGAGGGTGTCGATGCGGTCCGCCCTTGGAAACGGCGGCCGCCGCGGCGTTCCGGCCTGCGGAATGGGTGGGGCGCGGGTGCGGGGGAGCCGCGGTGTTGCGCTCGTCACTTGGAGGTGCCCGAGCGGGGCTCGAGCGGGGTGCCTGGGCAGGGAGCTGAGTACGGGGCCTGAGTACGCGCACTCATGCGGCGCGGCGGCCTCCCGGCGCAGGCTTGCCCGGGGGGACGGACGGAGAGGCGGGGCAGTGGAATTCGTGGTCGGGGACATGGCGATCAGCACGGTGGGCACGGACGGCGACGACCGGGCGATCGAGTTCCTGGTCGCCCCGCGGAGCGGGGAGGGAGCGCAGGACGCGCACTTCGCGATCTACCGCGACCACGGCCAGGGCTGGGAGGCGGCCCGCCTGGCCGTCGACCCCCTGTCGGGCAGCGTCCCGATCGCGGCGGTGGAATGGGCGGTGGAGTTCGCCCGCGAATACCTCTGACCGCGCCGGCCCGGCCCGGCTCGCGCCGGCCGGGCTCGCGCCGGCCGGGCTCGCGCCGGCCGGGCTCGCGCCGGCCGGGCTCGCGCCGGCCGGGCTCGCGCCGGCCGGGCTC